>DKGN01000101.1 GCA_002453275.1 Caryophanales bacterium UBA6769 | reverse complement strand
AAAACAATGCTTGAAGGGAGGTGACACAAACTGACATGAACATTGCGAATCTAATTCAACGTATACCAACTACAATGCAAAAGCCTGAAATGTTAGGCTCCTACTTTGGAACGAATTCTGATTCAATTGAGCTACCCTTTCATGCTGCTCTTGAACAACAACTTCATGTTATGCATGTCAATAAACAAGGGGCAATCGATTCCATTGAAAACGAAGAGTTGGGATTAGCAGAACTTGAAGAGATTTTTGCCTTATTAAGCGAATTAACAAAGGAAGACGCCGAGGAGCTTTTCGGAAAAGAGTACGTTGAAATATTTTTTTCTGAATTTGAAACATGGCAACATTCTGTAAAAGAACAATCCCAGTCACTCGAAGATGTCATCAATTCTTTCCTAGCATTATTTGGATTACAAACAGGAGAAGTAATAAATACACAGTCGATTGCAAAGGAAATCCAATCATTACAAATGGATGAGGAAGCAAAAGGTGTTCTTTTACGGATTTTATATTTAATTGGGTCGGCTTCCAAGGAACAAAAGGAAACAAGTGATAGAACGATGTTTAGCCAAAAGCAAGAGGAATCAAGTACACCCCAGCACAGTCTAGCAAACTTAAGAAGACTAATTGAGCGATCCTCTCAAGCAAGACAAGCGAGTAGTGAAAGCTCAACACAACAAGAAGATTCAACACAAAGGTTAATGTTACAGCCAAACGTTACATTTCAGCAAACATCAATGGATCGCCTTCATCAATTAGAATGGCGCGTTCAACTATTAAATGAAACAGATGGAGCGAACTTAATCGATCAGTTCGAAAAAATGCTAACGAGCAGCCGTTTACGTACGTTTAAAAATGGTTTAACTGAATTAAATGTAAGGTTACACCCTGAACATCTCGGCGCATTATCAATTAAGCTCACTCAACAAAATGGCAATTTAATCGCTAGAATTGTTGCCCAAACAGAGGCTGCAAAGAGTCTATTAGATTCACAGCTTCATCAATTACGTCATGCGTTCATTGGACAAAACATTCAAGTTGAAAGAATAGAAATTCTTTCACAACACCAGTCTGAACATCAACCTAGGGAAGGGCATGATCAAGCAGAGCAGGATCATCCAAAGCACCAATTGGAACAAGAAGCAGGCCGCTGGGATGATGACCATGAAAATGAAGAGCAATCTTTTAGGGAATGGTTAGAATCTCTAATTTTATAAAGGAAGGAAAAAAGCATGAACAACAATTCAATTGATAACTCCCTTTACTTAACGAATACCCCTCAGCGCACACCGAGTGGTAGCTCTTTAGGTAAAGATGACTTTATGAAAATCTTAATTGCCCAATTGCAAAACCAAGATCCGCTAAATCCGATGGAAGATCGTGAGTTTATCGCACAAATGGCTAGTTTTTCTAGCTTAGAGCAGATGATGAACATGACCGAAATGTTTGAGACGTTCATTATGAATCAAACGAATAGCGCCATCGTACAAAACAGTCAAATGATCGGAAAGCAGATCAAGTATATGGAGAACCTTGAATTGGAAAGTGGCGACGTTGAAGAAATAACGAGAACAGGAATCGTAAAAGCCGTATCCTTTAAAAATGGCGACATGTTATTTGAACTTGATAACGGTGAAAAAGTCAAACCAGAATTTATTTTTGAAATACGTGATAACGATGACGCCTCTTCAGAGAAATAGAGGTGAACCTAGATGATGAATTTCAAGGTACAACATCCAATTATTCAACCTGTTCCTTTTGAAAAGCAAACACACTTAAAGAAACAAAGTACAAATCAATCATTTAAAAAGCTTTTCCATGCTGAATTAGCGAATGATACTACTTTGCAATTAAGTAAACATGCTGAAACAAGAATGAATGATAGAGGAATTTTGCTTTCAGATGAAGTGTGGAACAAGGTAGAAAACGCAGTGAAAAAAGCTCGACATAAAGGCGTAAAAGAAGCATTAGTTTTAACAAATGAAGCAGCTTTTGTCGTTAGCACGAGAAACGAGATGATTATTACAGCTCTCGATCGACAAAGTGCAGAAGAACACGTATTTACAAATATTGATGGCACGGTAGTTATTAATGAATAGGCTGGACCTTACTGGAAGCCTAGTAGCTGTTGAATGATTGATGCAGCTTATTTTAAAAATAAGGAGTGAATGTACATGTTACGTTCCATGTATTCAGGAATCAGTGGGTTAAGAAACTTTCAAACGAAATTAGACGTAATCGGAAATAACATTGCTAATGTGAACACGTATGGCTTTAAAAAAGGACGAACAACCTTTAAAGATATGGTCAGCCAACAAATTCAAGGCGCAAGTTCTCCTCAGCAAAACCGAGGGGGTACAAACCCGAAGCAAGTCGGACTCGGTTCACAAGTTTCAACTATCGACACGATACATACACAAGGAAGCTTGCAAACGACAGGTCGTTCGCTTGACTTAGGAGTTTCCGGAGATGGCTTCTTCATCGTCAACGATGGCCAACTTTCCTCCTATACACGTGCAGGAAACTTCTACCTTGACCAAAGTGGAAACCTCGTTAATGCTGACGGATTATATGTTCAAGGGTACGCAGCTAATGCGACAGGAGCGATTGATTACTCACAACTATCAAACTTAAGAATTGCTGCTGGCACAACAATCGCCCCGAATGCTACAACAAGCGTGGGCTTTAAAGGCAACTTACATGCTGATACGGATATTGCAGCTGACGAGTATGCTGGGAGACTTTTTGAGAATGGGACAACCTATAGTGATTCTCAAATAAAGGAAGGCTTAAAGAGTGGTGCATTAATGACTATGAAAGTCGTTGATTCCCTAGGCAACACACACGATTTACAAATTGTTGCGCAAAAAACGAGTAGTACTGAATGGCAAATAGGCTACGTATTACCAAACAACGACGATGAGTTTACATTTACAAGTTTAGGTGACGTTACATTTGGTGCTGATGGAACAGTTACTGGGAGTACACTAACACCAACAATTAATATTACAGCACAGAATCTTTCACCGAACTACACTGGAACGGCAGATCCGTTAGCGATCAATATTGATTTTTCAAATATTACGCAATATGGTTCAGGCAGTACCATTGACGTTGATACGATTGATGGGAATACAGAAGGCTTCTTGGAAGGCTTTAACATTTCAGCAGCAGGTGAAATTTTCGGAGTGTATACGAATGGCAATGTACAAAGTCTTGGTCAAATCGCACTCGCCAACTTTAACAACCCTGAAGGATTGACAAAGTCTGGTGACAATCTCTATCAAGTATCGAATAACTCCGGTGTACCGAATGTCGGGATTGCTGGACAGGATATGGGGACGATTAACGGTGGTTCTCTCGAAATGTCGAACGTCGACCTTTCTGAAGAATTTACAGAAATGATTGTTGCACAGCGTGGATTCCAAGCGAACACTAGAATCATTACGACGTCAGATGAAATATTACAGGAACTTGTTAATTTAAAACGATAAGGAGGACGGGCTAAGCTAAGCCTTAGCCCAACTTTTCAATGATTGAATTGACTCGTTTGAATGGTGAAACATTTACTTTAAATGCATTGTATATCCTTCAAGTTCAGTCATTTCCAGATACAACTATTAAACTGACAAGCGGTGATTTAGTCGTTGTCAAAGAAAAGGAAGCAGAAGTGCTACAAAAAACAATCGCATTTTATAAAACAATAAACGTATTAGGCTTTCAAAAAGGTTTGGGGGGTCCGTGATTGGTTAAAAATAAGTTAGTCTTTTCAATGGTTGTGATTATGCTAACGATTATCATAATTGGACTTGCTGCAGTTATCATCTATTTTAAGCTTGATAATGATTCTACTAAGGAATCAGTGGATGACATCGTTGCATCCTCATGGGAGACAAAGGAAATCACGACAAATACAAACGATGATCAGTACATAAAGATTCAATTCCAATTTCGGCTAGACAATAAAAAGGCGAAGAAGGAAATTGAAAAAAGGGACTTTCAAGTATATGACATGATTATTGATGGACTTTCAAGTATGAAGGCAGAAGAATTTTCTCAAAAAGAACAATTAACAAAACTAGAAAATAATTTAAAAAGCGATGTCAATGCAGTTTTGAATGATGGCGAAGTTATTGAAATTTATACGATTGAAAAAATTATACAGTAAACTTTCAAGGCTTAGGAAACAGAGGTGAGGCCTTTGGCGGATATATTATCACAAAATGAGATAGATGCGCTCCTTTCTGCTATATCTACAGGTGAAATGGATGCGGAAGAATTAAAATTAGAAGAAAAAGAACAAAAAGTGAAAGTGTATGATTTTAAACGTGCCCTTCGTTTTTCTAAAGATCAAATCCGTAGCATGACGAGGATACACGAAAACTTTGCTCGATTATTAACGACGTTATTTTCAGCACAATTACGTACGTATGTTGATATTTCTGTTGCTTCTGTTGAGCAGTTACCATATGAAGAATTCATTCGTTCCGTTCCATCAATGACGATTATGAATATATTTGAAGCGCCTCCCTTAGAAGGCAGAATGTTAATTGAAGTGAACCCGAATATCTCTTTCGCCATGCTTGATCGCATGCTTGGGGGTAAAGGTGAAAGTGTTAACAAAGTCGAGAATTTAACAGAGATTGAGACTAGACTAATGAATCAGCTATTCGAAAGCTCATTAGCCTCTTTTCAAGAAGCGTGGCAGTCCATTATAGATTTGGAGCCAATAATGCTTGATTTCGAGGTAAACCCGCAATTTTTACAGCTCGTTTCTCCGAATGAAACAGTTGTCGTTATTTCGTTAACGATGTCGATAGCTGAAACGAGTGGATTAATTAACATTTGCATTCCACATGTTGTACTTGAACCGATTATCCCGAATTTATCAATGCACTACTGGATGCAAACAAATCAAAAGAAAATCTCTGAGGAAGAAGTTGAATTGTTGCAAAAGCGAATTCGCCAAGCACAATTACCCCTTGTGACTGAACTCGGTACGTCTCAGATCTCGATTCATGAATTTTTACAACTAGGTCTCAACGATGTTATACCACTTAAACAAAAAATAGATGAGCCACTAACGATAAAAGTAGGTAAGACACCGAAGTTTTTAGGTCAACCAGGAACAAAAAATAATCGTATGGCGTTCCAAGTGTTAGAGGTGCTTGAGGAAGGAGTGAATATGGATGACTGATGGGATGCTGTCACAAGAAGAAATTGATGCGTTATTGACAGGTGGAGACAATCAAGACGAGAACAAAGCCGAAGAAAGTGAAGCGGAGCACATAACTCTAGAGCAACATTTGTCAACAATCGAACAAGACGCACTTGGTGAGATGGGTAACATTTCATTTGGTAGTGCTTCAACCGCTTTATCCCTTTTATTAAATCAAAAGGTAGATATTACAACACCGTCGGTTTCATTAATTGTGAGAAAAAACTTAGAAGTTGAATTTCCGGAGCCGAATGTTGCGATCAATGTGAAATACACAGAGGGCTTTGAAGGTGAGAATGTTCTAGTTATCCAAGAACGAGATGCACAAATTATTGCTGATTTAATGCTTGGTGGCGATGGAACCAATCTTGAAAATGAAAGTTTAAATGAGATTCAATTAAGCGCGGTCCAGGAAGCGATGAATCAAATGATGGGATCAGCTTCGACATCGATGTCAACAATATTTAACAAACGAGTCGACATCTCCCCCCCTTCAATAGAGAAGCTCAATGTAAAAGAAGGTGAGGGTACTGATCGGATTCCAGATGACGAATATCTTGTCAAAGTTTCATTTTCCTTAAAAGTCGGTCAGCTCATAGATTCAAAAATTATGCAAATTTTACCGATTCCATTTGCAAGAGATATGGTTGATGAACTTTTAAATCCGATCGATGAAGAGGAGTTGAAATCTGACACTCAAATGGACAAAAAAGAAAATCAAAAAATTCAAGAAAAACGAAGTGTAGAAGAAACAAGTAGTCAATTGAATGAAGAGCAACAATCTGGTAATCGTCTAGGGCATGAGCAAGTGCGACCAACCTCTTCTGTTCAACCTGTAGCATTTTCCGACTTTAAAGAAGTAGCCCATAAAGACACTGATTCGAACAATTTAGATTTATTACTTGATATTCCGTTACAAGTTACTGTTGAGCTTGGGAGAACGAGTCAACCAATTAAAGACATTTTAAATTTGTCCGCCGGTTCAGTAGTGGAATTAGACAAGCTTGCAGGTGAACCTGTTGATATTCTAGTTAATCAGAAGCTGATTGCGAAGGGTGAAGTCGTTGTTATTGATGAAAATTTTGGAGTACGTGTAACAGACATTATTAGTCAAAAAGAGAGAATTAGAAACTTACAATGATTCAGGGGGAATTACAAGATGGCAAATCGCATTCTAATTGTTGATGACGCAGCATTCATGCGTATGATGATTAAGGATATTTTAACAAAAAATGGGTTTGAAGTTGTAGGAGAAGCGGGAGACGGGGCCGAGGCTGTTGAGAAATTTAAAGAATTAAAACCAGATCTAGTGACGATGGATATTACAATGCCAGAAATGGACGGCATTACTTCGTTGAAAAAGATTAAAGAAATTGATCCTGATGCCAAAATCATTATGTGCTCTGCGATGGGCCAACAGGCGATGGTTATTGATGCGATTCAAGCAGGAGCAAAAGACTTCATCGTGAAACCTTTTCAAGCCGATCGCGTGCTAGAAGCGATCAAAAAGACTTTAAGCTGAGTAGGTGTCCCACTTGTTAAAAAAGCTCACCGTCATGATCTGCTTATGCTTTAGTATTTTACTTATTGATGATCCACTTCTAGTTGCAGTTGGCAAGGATACAACCGTTGATGAATGGCTAAATAAGGAGCCTGAGCAGTCTGAACAACCGGCAACTCATAATCCAGTTGAAGCAGATGAGAGGGAATCTGAAAGTCTATCATTTCCAATTATTAAAATGCTTGCTGCACTAGCTTTTATCGTATTTCTTATTTATTCACTTGCAAAGTTTGTCAATAAGCGAACACGTTCCTATCAAGGTAATCGAGCCTTAGAAACGTTAAGCGGGATATCTGTTGGACAAAATCGTTCTATCCAAATTGTAAAGGTTGGCGATCATGTTCTCGTTGTTGGGGTTTCTGATTCAATCCAGTTATTAAAGGAAATATCAGACGAAGATGAAGTCGAGAAAATTTTGCAACAGCATATAGAAAACTCAAATGACGAAGATATCATTTCAAAGTCAAAGCAATGGTTGCAAAATCGCAAGTCTTCCGACAGTCAGAGCTTTACAGCATTACTCGATCAACAATTAAAAAAGATGACTGATAAGCGTAAGGAAGCATACAACGATGTAGAGATAAAGGAGTCAAGAGATGAATGAATTGATACCCGGTTTGTTGAATCAACCGGAAAATTTAACAACGACAGTTCAATTAATGCTCTTGCTAACGGTTCTTTCATTGGCTCCTGCCATTTTAGTTTTAATGACATGTTTTACTAGAATTGTTGTCGTTCTTTCATTCGTAAGAACCTCACTTGCAACACAACAAATGCCACCGAATCAAGTGTTAATTGGCTTGGCACTTTTTCTCACATTTTTCGTAATGGCACCTGTGTTTCAAGACGTCAATAAAAATGCAATTCAACCATTAACGAGTGGAGAACTTTCGTCTCAAGAAGCATTTACTGAAGGTACGAAACCGATGAAAGAGTTTATGGCTAAATATACGAGACAAAAAGATTTAGCTTTATTTATGAATTATTCGAAGATGGAGCGACCTGAATCGATTCATAACATCCCATTAACCGTACTCGTACCGGCATTTGTCATTAGTGAGTTAAAAACGGCATTTGAAATTGGATTTATGATTTTTGTTCCGTTTTTAATTATAGATATGGTTGTTGCAAGTGTTTTAATGTCTATGGGGATGATGATGTTGCCACCAATTATGATCTCATTGCCGTTTAAAATTTTACTTTTCGTTTTAGTAGATGGTTGGTTTCTTATCGTCCAATCGCTTCTCTTAAGCTATCAATAGAATAAGCAAAGAAAATTAGGTTGCAATTCGTAAAGTAGGTGAATAAGAATGACGCCAGATTTTGTTATCTCGCTTGCGGAAAGAGCGGTTTTTACAACCTTACTTATCGCAGCACCATTGCTCATTATTGCCTTGGCTGTTGGGCTACTCGTTAGTGTCTTTCAAGCAACAACTCAAATACAAGAGCAGACGTTAGCCTTCATTCCGAAAATTATTGCAGTGCTTGTCTCATTAATATTTTTCGGACCATGGATGTTATCGCAAATTCTTAATTTTACCTACGATATGTTTTCAAATTTGCAAAGGTTTGTTAGTTGATGGAGCAAATTCTCGTTAATTTACCATTGTTTTTACTCATTTTTGTAAGAATTAGTGCCTTTTTTGTTACGGCGCCGTTATTTTCATATCGGAACATTCCTATTATGAATAAAATCCTTATTTCAGCGGCTCTTGCTTTTTTTGTTGGCTTTGCCATTGAACATCCACTAGAGCTCGTCGTCGATGGTACGTACTATTTATTAATTTTAAAAGAAGCGATGATTGGAGCGTGTATTGGCTTAATCGCAATGTTGATTTTTTATGCAGTACAGGTTGCTGGTGGGTTTATCGACTTTCAAATGGGTTTTGCTATTGCAAATATCGTTGATCCACAAACTGGGGCACAAACACCGTTATTAGGACAGTTTTTTTATATATTCGCTTTGTTATTTCTATTGTCTGTAGATGGACACCTTTTGCTTTTGGACGGGATTTTTAATAGCTATACTATTATACCGGTTGACAAGCTATTTTTGCCTTTTTCAGAAGGTCAAACAGCAAAGCATGTCACACAAAGCTTCATGACGATGTTTATCATTGCATTCCAAATGTCAATTCCTGTTGTTGGCTCACTGTTTTTAGTTGATATTGCGTTGGGAATTATCGCCAGAACAGTTCCACAAGTGAATGTGTTTGTTGTAGGGTTACCCCTTAAGATTTTTGTTAGCTTTGTTGCATTGCTCGTTTCGTTTTCAGTTATTTTCTCTATGGCTAACTATCTGTTTAAAGAAATGTTTTCAGTCATGAAAACATTAATGAGACTTGCCGGGGGCGTGTAAGCTTGTCATATATACGGATTGATTTACAATTTTTTTCTCAAGAGAAAACTGAAAAAGCAACCCCAAAGAAACGCGAAGACTCACGCCAAGAAGGAAGAGTTGCTAAAAGTCAAGATGTAAACACAGCAATTATACTTTTATTTGTATTTTTGTTTTTATGGTTTTTTGGTCGCTTTTTACGTGATGATCTATTTCTAATTTTCGAAAAAAGCTTTAATGAATATGCTCTAATGGGTGTTTCCGAAGAAACAGTCAGTCTCGTCATGAGTGAGTTGACGATTCAAGCTGCAAAAATCGTATTGCCGATTTTTTTAGCAGCAATTGTTGGGGCACTCTTGAGTAATTACATGCAAGTTGGTTTTTTGTTCTCGGCAAAACCACTCATGTTTAAATTGGAAAGAATTAATCCGCTTCAAGGAGCGAAACGAATATTTTCAGCACGGGCTCTCGTAGAGTTGCTCAAATCAATGCTCAAAATTACGTTTGTTGCTCTTGTGGCGTGTATCATTTTATGGATGAATAAAGAGAATGTATTCCGACTTGCTTCAACATCACCTGCAACCTCCTTAAGCGTCATTGGGGGGTTAGTCGCAAGAATGGGAGTGTTTACTTCCATACTGCTAATCTTTCTATCCATATTCGACTACGTTTACCAGAAATATGATTATGAGAAAAGTATTCGGATGTCGAAACAAGAGGTAAAGGATGAACATAAAAAAATCGAAGGTGACCCACTTATAAAGTCAAAAATAAAAGAACGCCAGCGTCAAATGGCTATGCAGCGTATGATGCAAGAAGTCCCAAAGGCTGATGTCGTTATAACAAACCCGACACATTATGCGGTTGCACTTAATTATGATGAAGATGATATGGAGGCACCACAAATAACGGCGAAAGGTATTGACTATCTTGCATTAAAGATAAAAACAATTGCGCGCTCACATGATGTTGTAATTGTAGAAAACCGTCGACTTGCTCGTGCACTTTATAACGAAGCTGAGATCGGTGATGTCGTACCTGAACAATTATTTAAAGCCGTTGCTGAAGTGCTTGCCTATGTATATAGATTGAAAAAGAAAATTTAAAGCGAGAAGGGAGGTTCATTCATGTCATTTAAAAACTTATCAGTATTACTTGGTGTTATTCTCATCATTGCGATGCTCGTCATTCCATTTCCGCCAGTTTTACTAGACTTTTTAATTATCTCTAATATTCTACTTGCCTTAATTATTATTCTTGTCTCAATGAACATGAATGAGCCATTACAGTTTTCCGTTTTCCCTTCACTATTATTACTTGTCACATTATTTCGGCTAGGATTAAATGTGTCGACGACAAGATCAATTTTAAGTAAGGCAGAGGCCGGGAACGTCATTGATACGTTTGGAAATTTTGTTATCGGTGGAAACGTTCTCGTCGGTTTTGTCGTCTTCCTGATTTTAGTTATCATTCAATTTATCGTGATTACGAAAGGTGCAGAAAGAGTCTCTGAAGTCGCTGCTCGGTTTACGCTAGATGCAATGCCAGGGAAGCAAATGAGTATCGATGCCGACTTAAATGCCGGTATGATATCGGACACAGAGGCAAGAGATCGCAGAGAGAAAATTGAAAAAGAAGCTGACTTCTATGGTGCGATGGACGGGGCGAGTAAGTTTGTTAAAGGTGATGCGATTGCTGGAATCATTATCGTTATCATTAACATCATCTTCGGAATAATTGTCGGAATGATGCAGATGGGGATGGATCTTGGAAGCGCCGTTACAACGTATACGCTACTCACTGTCGGTGACGGTCTCGTATCTCAAATTCCTGCCCTAATTGTCTCAACCGCGACAGGAATCGTTGTCACGAGAGCAGCTTCAGACGGAAACCTAGGTGAAGACGTTACAGGTCAGTTATTATCTTATCCAAATATGCTTATTATTGCAGGAACGACTATTTTCCTTTTAGGCATCTTCACACCGATAAACAATTTCATTACAATCCCAATTTCACTCACGGTTGCGTCTGGTGGCTTCGTTCTTCTTCGATCGCAACGTGAACAAGAACAGCTAGAAATTGATGATGTTGATGAAGTCCAAACAGAGCAATTTAAAAGCCCTGAAAGCGTGATGGATATCATTGGATTTGATCCGATTGAATTTGAATTTGGTTATGGCTTAATTCCACTAGCTGACGCAAATCAAGGTGGCGATTTACTTGATCGAATCATCATGATTAGAAGGCAGCTTGCCCTTGAGATTGGACTCGTCATTCCGGTTGTTAGAATTCGAGATAATATTCAACTGCAACCGAATGAATACCGGATTAAAGTGAAAGGGAATCCAGTTGCAACCGGTTCTATCATGTTAGATCACTATTTGGCAATGAGTCCGGGAATCGATGACGAAACGATTGAAGGTATCGAAACGACAGAACCAGCATTTGGATTACCTGCACTATGGATTAATGAAGAAATGAAAGAAAAGGCTGATATAGCTGGATATACGGTCGTTGATCCGCCCTCTGTCATTTCGACCCATCTAACAGAAATTATAAAAAAGTATGCCTATGAGTTGCTCGGAAGGGAAGAGACGAAGCAATTAATTGAGCATTTAAAGGAGACACATCCAACTACTGTTGAAGAAGTGACCCCTGAGCATCTATCAGTTGGCGATGTTCAAAAAGTGTTAGCCAAGCTGTTAAGGGAACGAGTGGCAATTAGAAATTTGCCTGTTATTTTTGAAACGCTAGGAGACTTCGCTCCAATGACAAAGGATACCGAGTTGTTAACGGAGTATGTTAGACAATCACTCGCCAGGCAGCTCACAAATCAATTCATTGGCGAAAATAATGTGATTAAAGTATTAACACTAGGAGGCTCTGTCGAAAAATTAATTGCAGACTCAATCAAGCAAACGGAGCATGGGAACTATTTAGCAATGGACCCAACTGAAAGTGAGCGGATGTTCCACAGTATTAAAAATGAAATTGAAACAATCGCTTGGGAACAATCAGCTATTTTACTTTGCTCACCAGCCGTACGTATGTATGTGAAACAATTGATTGAAAGGTATATGCCGGACGTAGCCGTTCTTTCTTATAACGAGTTAGAGCCGGATGTGGAAGTCCAAAGCGTAGGAGTGGTGAATTTATGAAAGTAAAAAAATACATTGCATCTTCAATGCCTGAAGCGATGGAGCAAATCCGTCAGGAGTTAGGTGACGAGGCTATCATTCTCGTTTCAAAAAACGTATCGATAGGCGGCTTCCTCGGACTATTTGCGAAAAAAAAGATAGAAGTCATTGCTGCTGTGGACCAACCGAAAAAAATGAAAACGCGAGTCCCAAAAA
>DKGN01000102.1 GCA_002453275.1 Caryophanales bacterium UBA6769 | reverse complement strand
AAAAACGCTGACTAGACAACTAGAGGCGGCTTTACATTCGATTACGAGATCGAATGTAAGCCGTCTTTTTTTATTGAAAGGAGGAACAAGAGTGAGTCCATTAACCTATTCTACTTGGCACGATGATAAGGTGAATCACCTTAGCCATTTATTCAAAGACAGTCTTGATGTATTGAAATGGGCGTATAACGAATATGGGGATGACATCATGTACGCTTGCAGCTTTGGTGCGGAAGGGATTGTACTGATCGACTTGATTAGCAAAATAAAAAGTGATGCAAAAATTGCCTTTTTAGATACTGACCTCCATTTTAGTGAAACGTACGCATTAATCGAACGCGTGAAATTACATTATCCAAACTTAAAAATTGAGCTTGTCAAACCAGCATTAACGGTTGATGAGCAAGCTAAGCAATATGGGGAGCGACTTTGGGAGAAAAATCCTAACCAGTGTTGTCAGCTACGTAAAATCGAACCGCTCAGCGCACAATTAGCAAGTGTGTCCGCTTGGATTTCTGGTTTACGCCGCGAGCAATCAGATTCCAGAAAGAAAACCAATTACATTAACAAAGACGATAAATTTCACTCAATCAAAATTTGCCCGCTTATTCATTGGACATGGAAAGAAGTCTGGATGTATATCGAACTTCATCAATTGGAATATAACATTCTTCATGATCGAGGCTATCCGAGCATCGGATGCGAGAAGTGTACTCTACCAGCAACGAATCTTGAAGATTCGCGTTCAGGCCGTTGGGCAAATACGACGAAAACAGAATGTGGCTTACACGAGGGATGAACAAATGATAAAGGAGAACTAAAAATATGAATAATTCGATTCAGCCACATGGTGGCAAGCTTATTCAAAGCATTGACCTCAGCTTAAACTGCGAAACGATTCAGAAAGAACTTGAGATTGATAGCGTAGTTCTAAGTGATTTAGAGCTTATCGCGAATGGTGCATACAGTCCACTTGAGGGATTCCTCGGACAACGTGATTATGAAGCTGTCGTAACTACTATGCATCTCACAAATGGAGAGGTTTGGAGCATTCCAATTACGCTTCCCGTTAGTGAAGCATTTGCTAACACACTTACTGTCGGTGAGCGAGTGAAACTTATTTATCAAGGAGAAGTTTATGGTGTCATTGATGTGACAGAATGGTACGTCCCAGATAAACAGCGGGAAGCTCAGCTCGTATATGGAACGACAGAGGAAGAGCATCCAGGTGTCGCTAGACTTTTTCAAAATGAAAATGTTTACGTTGCCGGTCCTATCATACTCGTAAAGCGTCCTGAAAAATCTTTTGCACAATATCATCTTGACCCCATTGAGACGAGGGTGCAATTTACGAAGCTCGGTTGGAAAACAGTCGTCGGTTTCCAAACGCGAAATCCAGTTCATCGAGCACATGAATATATTCAAAAATCGGCACTCGAAATTGTTGATGGATTATTTTTAAACCCACTAGTCGGTGATACGAAATCCGATGATCTACCAGCACATATTCGCATGGAAAGTTACAAGGTTTTATTAGATCGTTATTATCCGAAAGACCGCGTTTTTCTTGCTGTTTTTCCAGCGGCGATGAGATATGCAGGACCACGGGAAGCAGTCTTTCATGCGATTGTGCGGCAAAACTTTGGATGCACACATTTTATCGTTGGACGCGACCATGCTGGAGTTGGAAGTTACTATGGCACATACGCAGCTCAAGAATTGATTAGCGAAGTTGAAGACGAACTTGAAATTTCAATTTTAAAATTTGAGCATAGCTTTTACTGCAAAGCATGTGACAATATCGCTTCTTCGAAAACATGCCCACACGATGCATCAGAGCATCTTATTTTATCCGGCACAAAAGTAAGGGAGATGCTCCGAAAGGGAGAACGACCTCCACAGGAATTTAGTCGTCGAGAAGTTGTCGATGTCTTAATACAAGGTGTGCAAGAAGCTGAAAAGGAGCGGATGTTTTAAAAATGGCTAACAACATTACGTGGCATCAATCAACGATTACGAAATCCGATCGCCAGAAACTGAATAACCATCAAAGTGCTGTTTTATGGTTTACAGGCTTGTCAGGCTCGGGGAAATCAACGCTTGCGAATGTCGTTGACGCAAAATTACATGCACAACACATTCAAAGCTATGTACTTGATGGTGATAACATCCGTCATGGCTTAAACAAAGGCCTTGGATTTAGCGAAGCTGATCGAAAAGAAAACATCCGCAGAATTGGCGAAGTGGCAAAATTGTTCGTCGACAGCGGTCAAATCATACTAGCAGCATTTATTTCACCGTTTTATGAGGATCGAGAGAGCGTAAGGAAATTGTTTCAAGCCGACGAGTTTATTGAAGTCTTTGTCAAGTGTCCACTTGAAGAATGTGAGAAGCGCGATCCGAAAGGGCTGTATAAAAAAGCAAGAAGTGGAGAAATTCCCGAATTTACAGGGGTAAGTTCACCTTATGAAGAACCCGTGAATCCAGAACTAGTTATTGAAACAAATCAGCTTTCGATTGACGAAGCAGCTGAAAAAATCATTGCCTTTTTAAAGGGGAAAAAGTTAATCGGAGGGTAACATCATGAACGATGGGAAGGTGTATCTCGTAGGCGCTGGGCCCGGCGATCCTGATTTAATTACATTAAAAGGGCTAAGAGCAATTCAAGCAGCAGATGTCATTTTGTATGACCGTTTAATAAGTAAAGACTTGCTAGCGTATGCGAGTCGCTCAACTGAATTAATCTATTGTGGAAAACTACCAAACTACCACACACTCAAGCAAGAAACGATTAACAAATTTTTAATTAAGCATGCAAAAAAAGGAAAGATTGTCACGAGACTCAAAGGCGGTGATCCGTTCATATTCGGTAGGGGTGGAGAAGAAGCTGAGGCACTAGCGACTCATAACATTCGTTACGAGGTCGTTCCAGGAATTACGTCAGGCATCGCTGCTCCTGCTTATGCGGGGATTCCTATTACACATCGTGATTATAGCGGCTCCGTAGCGATAGTCACAGGTCATAGACGCTCTCCTGAAGCAGAGGAAATTTCATGGAAAAACATCGCTAAAGGAATAGATACTATCGTTATTTATATGGGAGTAAAAAATTTACCGTATATATGTGAACAACTAGTAATACATGGTCGAAATGAACAAACACCAGTTGCGCTCATTCATTGGGGCACGACGAAAGAGCAGCAAACAGTCATTGGCACACTTGACACTATCGTTGAAATCGTTCGTTCCCATAAAGCTGCCAATCCAGCAATCATCGTCGTAGGTGACGTTGTGAACTTAAATAAACAACTAGCATGGTTCCAACAAGAGAAAGATCATACCGATTTGTCATTAATTATATAAGAAAGAGTGAATATGATGAGAGCCGTTCTTTATGTTTGTCACGGCAGCCGTCTTAGAGAAGCACAAGTTCAAGTTGCAGAATTCATGAGTATAACGATGTCAGAAATTAAGGCCCCCATTCAAGAGTATTGCTTTCTAGAACTAGCAAATCCATCGATGCAGGAAGGAGTCGCACGCTGTATCGAACGAGGGGCTACAAGTATAAAAGTGATACCCTTTTTGTTGTTATTAACCGGGCACGCGAAGCGTGACATCCCAGAACAGCTAAACATAATGAAAAAACAATATCCGAACATTACTTTCACGTACGGGGCGCCACTTGGCATTCATGATGCGCTTATTCAAATTATTATCGAGCGAATGTTGGAACAACAGCCAACAATTGAAAAAGACGCACATGTTTTACTTGTTGGAAGGGGAAGCAGTGACCCAATCACACCAGTCTATTTCCAAAAAATTGAATCTCGACTTAAACATAAGACAGCAATCACTAATATTTCAACATGCTATTTGGCTGCATGTCAGCCGGATTTTGAAACGGGTCTTAGTTCAGTCCTAGAACAAAACCCAAAACAACTGTTTATCGTCCCTTATTTATTATTTACAGGAGTTTTAATGCAAAGGTTGGAACAGCGAATTGAGCAACTATCTAATCGAAACATTTATTTGTGCCGTCATCTTTATTTTCACAAAAACATCGTTCATGTCTTGTCAGAAAGAGTTCGGAGTTAAGGGAGGGATATTTTTGCGAGGCTATCCTGTCATGCTCAATCTATTAGGGAAACGGGTCGTCGTTATTGGTGGTGGGAAAATTGCAACGCGGAAAATTCAAACACTGTTGCAATCAGATGCGACCATTATCGTCGTCAGCCCAAACATTACTGAAACCCTTGCTCAATTCGTTTCAAAACAACGAATCACGTGGTATGAAAAAAATTATCAACTAAGTGATTTGGATCATGCCTTTATCGTCATTGCAGCAACGAATGACAACGAATTAAATAAAACAATCGCGAAAGACTGTCAACCGTATCAATTAGTCAATGTTGTTAGCGAAGGGACGTATGGGAACTTTATCGTTCCTGCTTCATTTCGAAGGGGAAAGCTTACGATTGCAGTTTCAACGGACGGTGTGAATCCTTCTGCTGCAAAGCATATTAGAGACGAACTAGCTTTTGTTCATGATGAAACATACGCAAACTACATCAACTGTCTAAAAGTACGTCATTAGCAACGAGAATTAAATTAATTTTAATGTGGGGGAGATATCGTGCAACTTGAAGTAAAAAATAGCCCTTTTAATGAGGAGCAAATTAAGCTACTCAATCAATTTTTGCCGATGTTAACCGCTTCCCAACAACAGTGGTTAAGTGG
>DKGN01000012.1 GCA_002453275.1 Caryophanales bacterium UBA6769 | reverse complement strand
CGATAAACGACGGGAATGTCCGAATTCACCAGAAGTCATATTATGTGTGACAGGAACATCAAATTCATTACCATCTTCATCAATGTCTGTTGATACACTTTCAATGGTTTGGTGAGGTTTACCGCAAGTAATGCAGTAGAAACCGTCTCGATACGGAGCTTCATCAGACAATCGCTGTTTCGATGTATATTTACTTACAAACTTAACAGCTGGAACTGTCCGTGCATCTCCACGCATCGTCGTAAAAGAAATGACAAAGAAAGTTGGTACTTCGGGTTTTGGTTTCCCTTGACGCACCCACTCAGAATGATACCTAATCAATTGAGAACTCTCCGAGATAACGTAAACTTTGGAATGCGGGAGAAGTTCGCGAATCTCTTGCGGCCATTTTTTTGTTAATGATGGTGGGCACATCAGGCAAATATGATACCCTTCTTTCCCTTTCAAAGCATGAAAGCCATCGGCAACTGCTGTCATTATGGGGCTTTTGCCAGTGGACATCTCTCCTTGAATAATGACCGCCTTTTGCTTTCGTAGTTGTTTGACAACCGCTGTAGCAGCATGTGCCTGCACAGGAAAGAGTTCACGAGGATACCTGTCAAAATCAGACAAAGCTTCATCCTTTAAGGGATTATGTGTTGGCGTTACCTTTTCAGATAGTTTTTCAACCATCGCCTCGTTATACTCAAGCAAGTACGATGAAAGGTCCATCGTTTGCTCAACCTTCGAACCATCCCCCGCTTTAGGAAAGCTTATTAACTTTTCTAGTAATAAGCGTTCAATAAATCGATCAGCTTGTTCCTCTGTCAAATTTATGGAGTACAGAAATAATCCATCAGGAAACAAATTTCCATCAAAATAGAGCTGATGCTCTTCTAAATTTTCACACCGGATTAATTCTGAAAGTACAACGTCTTCCCATTCCGGAAGAATATGCAGACCATAATTTGAGCCACCTAATAATTGAGCAATGTCATGGGCGGGATTACCGTCGAACGATAGAACATACTTGCTGTTGTTAAGTACATCTTCATGTACAATAGCAAGTGCCTTTCTATTTCGAGTCAGTGTCATGGGAAATTTTTGATATTTTCCTTTATCAGCATACAGGCTCTGTTCCGAATGAAACCGGTAACCCGTTAGCTCCTTCTCCCCATATCCGAACCGTAAACCCCCATGTGAGCCAATATCAATTGCTCCTCTTAACGACTGTAAGGCGGAATCACTGCCGCTTACAATCGTAAATAGCAATTTCTTCTCATAACGCTCACTTTCTTCATACGCCATCGCATAGCAAAAAACTTCATGCCACGCTTGTTTTAAATACACTTGAAACATTTTTGGATGATCTTCTGTTTCTGTTTTGTACTGCATCTGTAGACTCCTTTCATAATAAAAAACAATCCATGTCAACATTTACCACCGAAGTGATAAATCAATTAATTGGATTGCCTTAATAAACTCTTGATTGTTTAAATTAAGCTGTTAAACAATCATCTTTTTCCTGTTTTATAAACTCATGTGATGAATCTTCCGTTGCAATGATTTGCTTAAAGTCATCAATCAGTTGATTCGCTACTCTCTGAATGGTTCCCCCATACTTCATAAGTTGACCTTCATCCTTAGACCATCCTTTTACATATTCGAATGAGAAGTCAGAAGTATCGAGACCGAAGTATGAACAAACAATGAAAGCGACACCCTCAGCAACACATTCACGTTCCACATTTGTTGATTGGTTTAGATTGCGGTGAACACGACTATGAACGAGCTCATGGACAGCCGTTTTTGCACGATGGTTGATCGATAGTTCTGAATGAATTACGATCTCGTGACTTGAAGGACTGTAATAACCATTCCCACGTTTTATGTGTTCAATTCGCATAGGGCAGTCATCATTCATTGCAAGTTTTTTCGCCCAATCAAAAATATTGATTGCTTCCTCTGAATTGCCATCGAGTGTTAATTTTATTCGATCAATGGGAAGCGATTCCCCTTCGGTCTGTGAGTAATCAAATACAGGTACACTCACAAAACCAATTAGTCGTTGTTCTTCCTCGCCAGTTTCTTCATCTTCAACTTTCTTAAATCGAGGTGCAAGGATTCGAAGTGCTTTTTCTCCTTTTATGACTTTCCGATTAAGTTCTTTCCAGCGTTGGAAAGAAGCAATAAATCTAGCACCAGGCAATTGGATTTTTGCAAGTATAATGTTCCGAAAAGAATAATTCGGCATTAATGCTTGCATTTCCAAAATCGCCTTATACTTATCGGGGTCATAAGAAAAGTTTTTTACTCCTTCCTCCAGTGTTTGGAATAAGTCCTCCACTTGTTTTTGTTTTTGCTCGGCAGTTCGACGTTTGTACGCCTTTTTTGCCATTTTCAACACCCTTTCCAAAGTTTTTTACCTCTCTTCTTTCCAGAGAACGCAAAAAAGCCTTTGGGTCGCTTGTTAGATGCAGCAAATAATAGCTACATTTTCACAATCAGCCCCAAAGGCTTATTTTTATTCCTCACCGCAGACACTAATGTGTCGCAAAGAAAAAGAAAGAAGAAAAGTATGCTTTAATTATAACGGATAGTAAGAGAAAAAACTACTATTCACGAACCAATACTTTCAAAAGGGATCGATAACTCGTACCCGGCGATTCCATCAAAATTCATTCCCCTTTCACTAAACCCATAACGGATGCAAGTTTCCAAAACATAAATAGCATCTTCCAGATTGTTGCAGTATCCGAGAGTACGGATATAAGTTGAATCGTGGTCAATGGCGATGATTTCGATACTTTCCTCTGTGATAAAAAAACCA
>DKGN01000076.1 GCA_002453275.1 Caryophanales bacterium UBA6769 | reverse complement strand
GCAATGAACGCAAAACTCGATCGTCCTTCAGTTTGCAACGCTGCCGAAACGTTACTCGTGCATAAAAATTGGGCAAACGCTAACTTAGGACAGTTACTCGAAAAATTACAAGAAAAAGCTGTCACACTATATGGTGATGAGTACGTTGTCGAGCATTTTGAAGGGATTGAAAAGGCGACGGAAGAAGATTGGGAAGCTGAGTATTTAGACAATACACTTGCTGTTAAAGTAGTGAACGACGTTGAGGAAGCAATCTCACATATTAACGAATTTGGAACGAAGCATTCGGAAGCGATCGTCACGGAAGAGAACGAAAGTGTGCAACGTTTTTTCCAAAGTGTTGATGCTGCAGCCCTTTATCATAACGTATCAACTCGCTTCACTGATGGGTTTGAATTTGGATTTGGTGCCGAAATTGGGATCAGCACGCAAAAATTGCATGCAAGAGGTCCAATGGGATTAAAAGCATTAACAACAAATAAATATGTTATTAAAGGGCAAGGACAAATTCGCTCTTAAGTAGAAAATCCGGAACTATTTCGTTCCGGATCTTTCTTTTTTCGAAAGGTAATCTAAAATTCCCATAGCAAAGACTTGTAAATCCATTTGTAAAATGCGATAAATGAGATGATTTTTTGGCACATCATGTTTATCAAGAACGTCACTAATTTCGGCAAGTAGTCGTTTAACGAGCTCATTCATATTTTTACCTTCCGCAAAAACTTCCTCACCGATACGAACATAAATAGGCAACCAATACTCAATTTGTTTATAGACTTCTTCCACATCCTCGGCAACGCTAAAGTGTCCAAAATAAATCCGTTCAACGTTAAGCTCTTTAATGCGTTCTAAAGATTGTAATGTTTTATTAGGGTCAAATTGGTTCGGAGAGGTCGCTGGTAAATAAAGCTTAAAGCCAAGTTCTTCAACTTGCTTATGTTGTATGCCTAACGTGTCACCAACGAAAATACCGTTACTGACTGGATCATATATGCTGAAATGATGATTAGCATGCCCAGGTGTATCGAGAAAAGCTAACTGGCAATCTTCGCCAATTTGAAGCGTTTCATTATCGTCCTTTATTATGATTCGGTCCTCGGGTATAGGTAAAATCGGATTAAACAGCGAATCGAATTGTGGACCATAAACGGCCTTAGCCCCTTGGATTAATCTGGAAGGATCGGCCATATGTCGAGCACCTTTTGGATGGACGATAAGTTTAGCATTCGGACATTTTTCCATCAGTAACCCAGCTCCACCAGCATGATCAAGGTGGATATGGGTAACGATTATGTATTCGATTTGCTCCAGTTGAATTTGTAATGCTTCAAGCCCTTTAAGAATGTTTGGCACGCATGAGCTTGCGCACGTTTCAACTAATGTTATTTTTTTATCCTTTATGACGTAAGTTCCGGTTTTTTCAGGTATGCCCATGTCAATGCCGTCGATGAGATACATTCGGTTGCCTAAGTCAATTGGTTTAGTTGCTGTCAAGTATGTTACCCCCTCGAATTTAGAAAACGTTAATACAATTATATCTTTATTCTAAGGGAAGCCGAGCAAGTTGTAAATTGAATAGTCTGAACGATTTACTTATTTCGTTGGGATTTTTTTTGTAATGTAAAATTTAAAGAAGCTCCTCATACTAACTGTAATCTCCTACAGAAAAAAGGGGGATTATCTGATGAATATACATGAATATGATGCCACCTTATTCTACCTCCATCGTATGGCCTGCGAAGAGTTAACAACTGTAATGACGCTAACGAAAGATGATATGCTCGCTAAAAAAATCGAAAAACTTGTCGAAGCCTTTACGTATGACCCGGAAATTACAAATGTTGAGAGGGCTTATGAAGCATTATTAGGTTATCTTGACCATGTTTTCGTATCCCATCTTGACAAGCAAGAACTCATGTAAGCATTCATTAGGGATAAAAATAGGAGCGAGGAGCGATATCGCTCCTATTTTCTTTTTCGTGGTACAATGACTTGAGCAAGAAAGACTGTGAGAGGAATGTATTAAAGTGAAAACCTCAAAATTATTGACAAAATTTAATACGAGCATTTTTACTGAAATGGCTCAACATAAACAAGGAAAATTGAATGAAGGCATAGAGATCGTCGATTTAAGTATTGGTAGCCCAGACTTGCCTCCACCTGCCTTCATTCGAGATGAACTAGCGCGGGCCGTTCAAGATCCAGATCAATACGGTTACGCCTTAACAGGGACTCAACAATTTAGCGAAGCGGTAGAAGAGTTTTATAGTCGAAGGTATGACGTACAGGTGGATGCACATTCGGAAGTGCTTCAACTTATTGGTTCTCAAGAAGGTCTCGTTCATTTACCTTTAATTTTAACGAACCCTGGAGATGTTGTTTTACTTCCAGATCCTTGTTATCCGGCCTACCAAACCGGAATTGATTTGGCGAATGCGCAAGTTTTCAAGATGCCACTCCGTGAAGAAAATAATTTCTTGCCAGATTTGCAAGCAATTCCGACAGATGTAGCTAGAAAAGCTAAAATGATGTTTTTAAATTTTCCAGGTAATCCTGTTCCGGTTACACCGACTAAGGCTTTTTTCGAAGAGGTTGTGCAATTCGCAAAAGCTCATGATATTGTCGTTGTTCATGATTTTGCGTACTCGGAGCTCAATTTTACGGAAGACAAATTAGTAAGCTTTTTATCAGTTGAGGGTGCAAAAGATGTCGGTGTAGAATTTAACTCGTTATCAAAAAGCTTTAATATGGCTGGCTGTCGAATTGCTTATTTAGTTGGAAATGAAAAGATCATTGAAGCGTTCGGAAAATTAAAATCAAATCTTGATTTTGGCGTTTTTTTGCCGATTCAACATGCTGCTACGTCCGCATTAAGGGAAGGCGATAACTTTTTAAAAGAAACGTCACAACTTTATAAAAAACGTCGCGATGTTTTTATCGACGGTTTACATCGAATTGGATGGAAGCTAGACAAGCCTTCGGCTACGATGTTTATTTGGGCTCCGATTCCACGTGGCTATTCGTCGTTACAATTTACACTGAAATTGATGGATAAGGCTCATGTCGTCGTTACACCAGGCTCTGCATTTGGTAAGTATGGGGAAGGATATGTCCGCATTGCTCTTGTCCAAAATGAAACCATTTTGCGGAAAGTTGTCGACCAAATTAAGCATGCAAACATCCTGTAAATTCCATTGGCAAGACGTTAATTTTTTGGTAAGATATCTTGTTGTAACTGATTTTATATGAAAGGTGATGTTTGCTATTGGAAAGCAAAAAATCATACCGAGTCTTGTTGTATTACAAGTACGTTTCTATTGAAAATCATGAGGAGTATGCTGTAGAGCATCTTGCATTTTGTAAAGCTCTTGGTTTAAAGGGGAGAATCCTCGTTGCCGAAGAAGGAATCAATGGAACGGTGTCTGGCACTGTCGAACAAACCGATGAGTATATCCGAGTGATGCATAGTGACCCACGATTTTCTGATATGGAATTTAAAATTGATGAGCATGAGGGCCATGCCTTCAAGAAGATGTTCGTTCGTCCACGAGACGAAATCGTTACACTACGTCTTGAAGAAGATATTAACCCGAATGACAAAACGGGGGAATATTTAAGTCCTGAGGAATTTTATGAACAATTGCAACGAGATGATGTCATCGTTCTTGACGCTAGAAACGATTACGAATATGCAATTGGACATTTTCGCGGTGCGATAAATCCTAAGGTTGATGCGTTCAGGGAGTTGCCTCAATGGGTTCGAGAGAACTTGAGTGAACATAAAGACAAAAAAATTCTCGCCTATTGTACAGGTGGCATCCGTTGTGAAAAATTTACTGGTTTTTTACTTGAAGAAGGCTTTAAAGATGTTGCACAGCTACACGGCGGGATCGTCATGTACGGTAAAGATGAAAATGTTCAGGGAGATTTATTTGACGGCAAATGCTATGTATTTGATGAAAGAATATCTGTTCCGATTAATCAAAAAGAAGAGATTATCGTGGCAAGCTGCTATTATTGCGGACAAAAAGAAGACCGTTATGTAAATTGCGCAAACCCTGACTGTAATTTACAGCACGTTTGTTGTGAAGAGTGCGAAGTTAAATATAACCGTTCGTGTTCTGATGAATGTAGACAGCATCCAAAAAACAGGTATAAGCGAGAGCTTCAACAATCATCATAGTGACAGCTAGTTCACTCCCACCTAAATTTCTAGGTGGGAATTTACATAATTCCGCAACATTACTGTAGAGAGGCAGGTAAGAGGATGAAACAATACCTTGACTTATGTCAGCATATTTTAGATAACGGTACAGAAAAAATGGACCGAACGGGGACTGGCACAAAAAGTGTATTTGGTTATCAAATGCGTTTTGATTTAGCAAAAGGGTTTCCACTTTTAACGACAAAAAAGCTCCACATACGTTCTATTATTTATGAATTATTATGGTTTTTACGTGGAGATACGAATATCCGATATTTGAATGAAAATGGTGTGCGGATTTGGAATGAATGGGCAGATGAAAACGGAGAATTAGGTCCGGTTTATGGTAAGCAATGGCGTTCATGGCCAGATGGGGAAGGCGGAACGATTGATCAAATTTCACAAGTAGTCAATCAAATAAAGGAAAATCCTCATTCAAGAAGACTATTGGTAAGCGCTTGGAACGTAGCTGATGTGAATGACATGGCTTTGCCACCTTGTCACTGTCTCTTTCAATTTTATGTTGCTGATGGGAAACTCTCGTGTCAGCTTTATCAGCGAAGTGCAGACGTCTTTTTAGGTGTGCCTTTTAACATTGCGTCCTATTCGTTGCTCACGATGATGATCGCACAAGTTTGTGGATTGGAACTAGGAGAATTTGTGCATACCTTTGGTGACACACATATTTACATGAACCATATTGAGCAAGTGAAGCTCCAATTGGAACGGACACCAAAGCCATTGCCGACGTTAGGCATTAATCCAGAAGTAAGCTCAATTTTCGACTTTTCATTCGAAGATTTTGAAATTGATAACTATAACCCAGACCCTCATATTAAGGGTGAGGTTTCCGTATGATTTCTTTCTTAGTCGCGATGGATGAGAACCGGGTCATTGGACTTAATAATGACATGCCTTGGCATTTACCTGCCGATTTAGCATACTTTAAGAAAACGACAACCGGTCACACAATTATTATGGGAAGAAAAACGTATGAATCGATTGGCCGGCCCCTTCCGAACCGTAAAAATGTTATTCTAACAAGGGATCAAAATTATAAAGCTGAAAATTGTATCGTTATTCATTCTGTTGATGAGGCGTTAGCGTTAATGAACGATAACGATGAGGAATATTTTGTCATCGGCGGAACCGAGATTTTTCAACAACTTTTACCTTATGCCGATCGATTGTATATTACGCACATATATGAAACATTTGCTGGAGATACGTACTTTCCACCATTTGATAGTGAAGAGTGGAAGATAGTGTCTAGAGAACAAGGAATTAGAAACGAAAAAAATCCTTATGACTATGAATTTTTAATTTACGAAAAAGTATAAGCGTGTTCGAAAAGACTAAACTTTGTAGTGTTTTTTATACGAAGTTTAGTCTTTTTTAATTGCAATTGAGTTTTATTGAAACGAGCATAGCGAAGTAAACGGACTTATAAAGGAAGAAGTAAAAGATAGAGTGTCGGTAAATAATCCAAATACATTTTGTTATCCTTTCATTCGGAATATTTGTAATATATGCTGTTTGCAGATTATTTTATCGGTTGTTATGCTTTTAACAATCGTTGTTTTGTTTAACAAAGGAAATTTAAAGGGAGGTTCATAGTGAGAAAATATTTAAGGATCTTTGCACTTTTAATAACTGTTTTAATTATGACAGCATGTGGTTCAAAAGAGGCTGGTAGTGAGGATCAGGATGTACTTGCGAAGCTTCAGGAGAAAGGAACTGTAAACGTCGGGTTTGCTAATGAGGCTCCATATGCTTATAAAGATGGTGATGAATTAAAAGGCGCTGCAGTAGATATTGCAAAAGCTGTTTTTAAAGAATTAGGTATAGACAATGTAGAAGGCCATCTAGCTGATTTCGGGCAGTTAATTCCTGGGCTAAATGCTGGGAAATTTGATGTTATTACGGCAGGAATGGCGATTGAGCCAGACCGGTGTGAAAATGCTGCTTTTGCAGAGCCTGAAATTCAATACGGGGAAGGGATGGTCGTTCAAACAGGTAACCCTGAGAATTTGCTCAGCTATAAAGACATTGCTAATAACCCTGACATTAAGGTTGCTGTCATGGCTGGTGCTACCGAAAATGACTTTCTAATAAGAGAGGGAGTTAGCAAGGACCAAATTATGAGCGTACCTGATATACCTGCTTCATTTTCTGCGGTTGAATCAGGGCGTGCCCATGTAACGACAGCAACAGAAATGACGATAAAACAAGCTTTAGAGTCAGCAAATACAGATAAGCTAGAATTTGTTGAAAAATTTGAACAACCAGATATTGAAGGAATCCCGAGTTATGGAGCTCCAGCATTTAGAAAAGATAATGAAAAATTAAAAGATGCTTACAATGAAGCTTTAGCAAAATTAAAAGAAGATGGCACGATAGATGAACTTGCGGGGAATTATGGATTTACCGTTCCTGATGCGGAGATTACAACAGACAAAATTTGCAGCGGAGAGCAGTATTAAAAGTAATATACTTTGATTGATACATTTGCGGAAAAGGTCAGGTTACCTTCAATAGGATCTGACCTTTCTTTATTAAAACGAGGTGATGGCAATTAATGAGCTAAGTGACATTTTATCAGAATTAATGAAGGGCTTACATATAACATTTCTAATTTTAATCGCTTCAGCATTCCTCGCTTACGGTATTGCTTTTATAGCTGGGTTTTGTCGATTATCCCAAAGCAAAATTTTAAGTACGTTTACGACAGGTTATATTGAACTTTTTAGAGGTACATCATTAATTGTCCAATTGTTTTGGTTTTCTTACGCTCTGCCAGGTTTGTTTGGAATCCATTTAGGTAGCGATATATGGGCTGGTATTCTTGCGATCTCTCTTAATTACGGCGCTTACATGTCAGAAATTGTGCGTACTTCAATCCTATCCGTGTCGCACGGTCAAACAGAAGCAGCAATTGCTTTAAATATGTCGCGATTCCAAAGAATGCGAATCGTTATTTTACCGCAAGCGATTCGTATGATGCTCCCGGAATTTGGCAACTACATGATTCACCTATTAAAGGCAACTTCACTCGTATCTCTCATTGGTTTGACAGATATTTTGTATTACGGGGATATTTACCGAAGTACTCATTTATCCGAAGCACCTATCGTATATTTACTCATTCTTTTATTTTATTTCATTCTAGCCTTACCACTTATTGGATTAACGCGGAAGTTTGAACGGATGGCTAAGAAAGGAGTCGCAAACTAATGGAATGGAGTTGGAGTGTATTTGCAGATGCATTTCCTTATGTTGTTAAGGGAATTGGGATTACGTTAATTTTAACAATTACATGTTATTTATTTGCCCTTATTTTTGGGTTTGTTTGGTTATTAATTCGGCAAATTCCAGGTAAAGTGTTTCAATGGTTTGTGTATTGGATTATTGAATTTATTCGCTCAACCCCACCACTCGTGCAACTTTTTTTCATTTATTATGCATGGCCACTCGTTCCTGGAATAGGGGTAACATTACATCCATTTGTTGCGGCTACCTTAGGTTTAGGTCTGCACTTTAGTACGTATATTGCTGAGGTCTATCGCTCGGGCATTGAATCGGTTGACAAAGGACAGTGGGAAGCCGCAAAAGCGTTAAACTTTTCCATACAAAAGAAATGGACATCAATTATTTTACCGCAAGCGATCCCACCAACCATTCCGATGCTTGGAAATTATTTAATTATTATGTTTAAAGAGGTTCCACTTGCTTCGACGATTGGAGTCATTGGGATGTTGCATTTAGCCAATGAGTACGGATCAATTTATTGGAAATATTTAGAGCCATTAACGATTGTTGCACTATTATTTTTAACATTAAGTTATCCGTCTGCACTTTTAATTAATAAATTAGAAAAAAAATACAACCGAAATTTTAATAAAAAACAAGTTGTAGGTTCAAAGCCTGCATAAAAAATGTTTTCAAAAGGAGAATGCTCGTGGTTGCTGATCCAATCGTAACATATGAGAATGTGTATAAATCTTTCGGTGATGTCGAAGTATTGAAAGGGATTAATTTAAACATTTCACCGACAGAAAAGGTGGCATTAATCGGTCCTAGTGGCTCAGGAAAAACGACAATTATTCGTTTGCTGATGACACTGGAACGGCCGACATCAGGCACAATCTACGTTGACGGAAAAAACTTATGGCAAATGGAAAAAGCCGGACGGCTGATTACAGCAAATGAAAAGCATTTGCGGAAAGTAAGAGGAGATATTGGTATGGTGTTTCAACACTTTAATTTATTTCCGCATATGACAGTCTTGGAAAACTGCATGTCAGCTCCTATCCATGTTAAAAATGAACCGAAAGATTTGGCAAAACAACGCTCGCTAGAAATGCTAGAGAAGGTCGGTCTCATTGATAAAATTGCGTTATATCCAGAACAATTATCGGGTGGCCAAAAACAACGTGTAGCGATGGCAAGAGCCTTAGTGATGAGACCAAAAATTATGTTATTTGATGAAGTGACCTCAGCGTTAGATCCGGAACTTGTTGGTGAAGTGTTGGAGGTTATCCGTGATTTGGCAGAAGCT
Organism: Caryophanales bacterium UBA6769; assembly: GCA_002453275.1. GTDB lineage: Bacteria > Bacillota > Bacilli > Bacillales > UBA6769 > Pueribacillus. Next base: position 523 of record DKGN01000076.1, on the reverse strand, counting down.
GGCGATATGGCGATGATTTTAGTCACTCATGAAATGGACTTCGCAAAAGATATTGCTGATCGAATTTTATTTTTAAATGATGGGATAATTGAATCGGAAGGACCACCATCACAATTATTAAATAATCCAAATAGTGAACGTCTCCGATCTTTTTTAGGTAGATTTACAAATAATCAAATGCAAACGACTTAAATTGAATTGCAGCCCCTAATTGTTCAACTAACAATTAGGGGTCTTTTTTCTGGTTAAAACTAACACGCATAGACTTCGTTAATACTGTTTAAATTATATACTGTTAAGAAATTTTTGGGATAAAGGGAGGCGTTTTCGTGACTGTAGTAAATCAAGTAAGGCAGACAGTTGCAGGTCTAAAAAGTGCACAAGCAAGTTTAGAGTCATTCGCGCTACAAACAGATAATCAAAAAGCAAAACAAATGTTTCAACAAGCTGCACAACAGACGCAAATGGTTGTGGATTCTGTCAATATACGTTTACAGGAAATCGAAGATGAAGAGCCACAATA
>DKGN01000022.1 GCA_002453275.1 Caryophanales bacterium UBA6769 | reverse complement strand
GAATAACGTTGTATCCATAAAGATCCCAAATAAAAATAAAATCAAGAATTGCACGGCAAACGCCCTTAAGTCGATCCGCTTCTGTAGGATGATTTGCACAAGGACATATAAAATATTAGCCAGTACTGTCGTAATCCCAATCGAGAGACCAGCCGCTAATGTGAGGGCATAGGCTAATGAAGAGACGGGGGACACCCCAAAATCTGCCACGATTGAAAAACTAACCCCTAATGACAAAAAAAATAAACCGACTACGTATAAAACGAGTCGCTTTGCTGTAATTTGTTTATCGTTCATCATAACCTTCGCTTTCTAAGCATTGTTTGTTTAAGTATAACATGAGTTTTATTTTAGTTAATCAATAGTAAATCGCGACGAAAGTAGCTAGGTAAAATGAACCTTGTTGCTCTAGTCAATGGGCAAAAACGTTGCTAAACTTTTACATAATGATTGCAAAAGTTTGAGAGCAAAAAAGGGGAACGTTCATTTTGAAAAAGCTTCTTATCGGTTGTGGCTGGATTATTTTAATCGTCGTTGGAAGTATTGCATTGTTCTTTGGAGTGCGACAGTTGATCGTTGCACAAGGTGCGAAGAACATCGGTTGGAAAGTGAACAATGACGAATATTTACAAACTATATCAGAGGAATTAACCCTTCAGCACGAAACAAATTCGAATATTGACGATACGATCCTTTATCTTAAAGATTCAGAATTAAGTAGTGAACCGAAGCAATTTTACACATTTGATATTGAACGGTGGAAGAAGACTAATTCACTGAAACATACAGGCAGCACAGGAACAATACACGCGCATTTCGCGGCAGACGAACAATATTACGAACAAGTCAATGCCAAATCATATCTACTCCCAGAAGGTGTCATTAGTTGAAGGAAAGATCGTCATTAAAAAGGATAAAGCTATCCATTCCATCGAAGTAGATACAGACGAATGGTATGTGACTCACTTTAATCAACATGCGCTAACGATTCAATCTTATGAAGAGGGGGCGGAACGTGCTTATTTTATAACTCTTGGTGATGAAATAGAAGTTATCCCCTTAACAGAAGACGCTCTGATTGAGGCTGGTAAGGTGCAGGAATTTGAACGATTGCTCTTTGCGAATCCAATCGTAGAAAATAAACAGTTCCGTTTTTTACCATTTGCTTATTCAACAATATGGGATCGGCAGGACCAGCAATTTCACAACATCGATGAAGATGATTTGTTAAGTCAGGATGGTCAGGCTATTCTACGAAACTATGAGCGGATTAGACATGAAAACTACCAATTTTATTTGCTCACAACCGAACAATATGTGGAAAATAACATTGACGAACAGAAGCGGATCAAGATCCCAGAAGCTTCGCTTATCAAAAAGTCGACGCTGCCAGCGGTCGGCTTAGGCGATATTGACGTTTTGTCATTTACAAGTGAACGAATGATTTTTCATTCAAATACTCCTAGCTTTATTTTTGGAACTGCTGGGGTTGTTACAGTAAGTGTTGAATTAACGGAGGAGAAGCCACATTTTTCGATTGTTTACGTGGAAGAAAATAAGTAATGCTGTCTCCTAAAAAGGTGAGAGGAAAGTGATCAAGTTGAATCTAGATTATCTTCGTAATGGTACATTTATTACGTTTCTATGGAGGCCGAAAGCTTATTTTACGAGCTTGCGAAATAACCCGCTCATTTTGTTGCCGCTAGCCATTGCCTTAATATTCCTTATTGTAAGAGAGCTCATCGTTTTTTTGACGCTACCTTCGTTCATTTCAAAGGAACTTCTTTCTAATAATCTTGCACTTATACCGATTTTTACGATAATCATACTATTACTGACGACACTTTATTTTTTTATGATTTTTACGTTGGCGAAAAACAAGCAGTCATTTCAGTTAATTTTCTCAATCGTCATACATGCATTTTTAGTTTCTCTGTACGGTGCCATTGTTTTTGAGGTAATCCAAATCATTATTATCAATTTGTCGCAAGATACTGTGAAAATGTTCAAGTTAAGTAATCTAGGTGGATTAATTTATTTCGTCTATTTAGGTATGGGACTGAAGTGGGGATTAAGTATTTCGAATGGGCAATTTTTATTTGCTTTTATTACTTTTATTCTGTTAATTATTCTTCTAGCTATTATTCTTATCGTTTTAGTTATTTTGCTCCTATTCGCATTTTTGAACGACATCTCTGAAGCGTTCACTCAATTTTGGCGAGTATTTGGCTTTTAATCATGATGCATGGACATGATGTTCACCTTCTTGTCCGAAACTGACAAGAAGGTGACGAGCATGCTTCAAGTTAGCATTAAACATTTTTTGTTGCGGCTTGTTTAATTTCAATCCGTCTTTCATAAATGTTTCGCACGATGACCTTGCCTACAGCATAGACTGGGATGGCGACGATAATGCCTAAGAATCCAGCAAGATTACCAGCCGCTAAAATGACAGTGATGACAGTCAACGGATGAATATCTAACGATTTGCCCATAACGTGTGGAGTGATTAAGTTGCTGTCCGTTTGTTGTGCGATTAAGGTAACAACCGCCACTCCGATAATTAGTTTTGGATCTTGAAGGTAAGCAATAATGAGAGCTGGAGTGACAGCTATCCAAGGTCCTAGAAATGGAATCAAATTCATAAATAACGCAAATATCGCTAACAGCAAAGCGTACTCTAAACCAAGAATTACATACCCAATAAAGATGAGTGTCGCAAGAATGGTACTAACGAGTAATTGCCCTTGAATGTAAGAGCGGAGAACAAAATCAATGTCTTGCAAAGTCTTTTTTACCCATTCTTTACGCTCGCCGGAAAATAATTGATAAATCCTTGGAGCAAACTTTTCATGATCCTTTAGCATAAAGATGAAGAAAAA
>DKGN01000050.1 GCA_002453275.1 Caryophanales bacterium UBA6769 | reverse complement strand
TTTTATCATTTGCCGCTTTTTTAGAACGGATTTCATTTAATGTTTGTGCATCTGCTGTTTTAATTGTTGGTGCAACAACAATACCTGAAATTGCTAACATACCCGCTAAAAGTCCCGTCAATACTTTTCTTTTCAAGCCAAGCCCCCCAATTACACTCTTAAAAATTTGCGAATCGACGTTAAACTTCCCCAAATACCAATGAACACGCCGATGAAAACTAGAATTAAAGTTAGTTGAAATACGAATGGATAGACTGGTAATAATTGGATGAACATCGCCTTCAACTTCGCATTAAATTCCGTGTACAAAAAGTTGTATCCGAAAATTAAAACTAGAATCGGGATAATTGATCCGACTACTCCGAGTAACAGACCTTCTACAAAAAATGGCCAGCGGATAAAAGAATTTGTTGCGCCTACGAGTTTCATAATCTCAATTTCTCGGCTTCTTGATAAAATTGTAAGTTTAATTGTATTTGCAATGAGGAATAGTGCTGTAAAGATAAGACCTATAATAAGCACAATTCCGATGTTTCTCGAGACTTCAACGACTTTAAATAATCGTTCAACAGTGCCTTTTCCATACTTTACTTCAGCTGCTGCTTGGAGTCCTTCTGCTTTTTGAGCAACGATGACTGTATCTTTCGGGACTTTTGTCTTCACGACATACATATCTTGAAGTGGGTTTTCATCTTTTAATGATTCGAACGCTACGCCTTCATCACCGAGACTGTCGATTAAATCTTCAAGCCCTTGTTCTTTTGAAACAAACGTCACGCTCTTCACTTCAGATAATTCTTCTAAATTGGTTTTTAATTCTTGAATTTGCTGCTCTTCAGACGAGCGATCTATGTATACTCTCACTTCAACATCGTCTTCAATTTGTGAAGCGATGGCGTTCATATTTAATAGTAAAATAAGAAAAACGCCTGTGAGAAGAAGTGTAACTGTTACAGCACTAACGGAAGCAAATGTCATCCATCCGTTCCGAAGAAAACTTTTCATTCCTTCTTTTGCATGGCGCGCAAATATTCTAGTTTTCATACCCATACTCTCCCTGTTGTTCATCTCTTACGATGCGCCCGCCATCAATTGCAATGACTCTTTTCTTAATCGTGTTTACAATTTCTTTGTTGTGTGTCGCCATGATGATTGTTGTGCCTCGATTGTTAATTTCAGCAAAAATGTCCATAATTCCCCATGCCGTCTCTGGGTCTAAATTCCCTGTCGGCTCATCCGCGACGACGAGTAACGGATCATTCACGATAGAACGTGCAATTGACACCCGTTGTTGCTCTCCACCTGACAACTCGTCTGGGTAAGCGCGTGCTTTATTTTTTAACTTAACGAGGTCTAGAACGTCCATCACTTTGCGACGAATGTTTTCAGGTCGTTCTTCAATGACCTCTAAAGCAAAAGCGACGTTTTCATAGACTGTCAGTTTCGGAAGTAACTTGAAGTCTTGGAAAACGACACCAATTCTTCGTCTTAACGTTGGAACATCACGCTCTTTTAACTTAGTGAGGTCCACTCCATTTATAACGATATGACCTTTTGTAGGTTTCTCTTCGCGATAAATCATCTTTATAAACGTTGATTTTCCAGCACCACTTGGGCCAACAACATAGACAAAATCACCTTTGCCTAACTTAAAGTCAATGCCGTTGACAGCCATGACGCCATTAGAGTAAGTCTTCCAAACATCTTTCATGATAATCAACAAAAATCACTTCCTAAATTAATTCCGAAGTCTATAGAAAAAAGTAAAAATCAGAATATGTATGTTAAAGAAATTTACAGCTATTATAGCATGGCTATTCGACTTTTTGAGTCAAAATAACATTACATTTTCATTACAAAAGTAACAATATTCTACTTGTTTCAATACAGTTGTAAATAATACTTGTCCAAAACCGTTGTAGGTAGTGCATTAGTTGTGTTTTGTTGTTATGTTACAGAGGGTGTCGGGAGGAAAGTCCCGTTTATGCGAAGGGAGAGGATTTTTAATGAAATAGAAAAAACAGCGCTATTCCAAGCGCTGTTTGTCTTACTCTATTATTAATTTACTTTTTGTCAGCTAACCAAGCAGCAACGTTGTCCGCTTCGTCACCTGTTAGAAGCCCTGGAGGCATACCTGTTCTTCCATTTTCAATGGCATCGAGAATTTCATCTTGTGAAAGACTCGCTCCAATATCATTAAGTGGAGGTCCACTTACACCTTCCAAGTTTCCGCCATGACAGGAAGCACATGATTGTTGGAAGGAACTGTCAGCTGCATCTGCATCATAGCTCGTTGCATCTGTACCTTCATCTGCACCTTCATCAGTGCCACCCTCATCTGGCTGTTCAGTACCTTCATCTGTTGTGCCTGTGTTGTCATCAGCATCATTGCCGCCACCACAAGCAACTAGTAGAAGCGCCAGCATAAACACGCTAATCATAAGTAGCCATCTTTTTTTCAAAGTTCATTCTCCTTTCAAGTTGAATATCATATATCATCTTCCCCAATCTTACTATATCAAAACATCAAGAGGGAAAATGTGTAAAAAGTGAAACATTTCTTACAAAATGCTACATCCTAGTGTTGCCTATTTCCGGATGGATATACGTAAAAGTAAGGGTTCGTTATGTTGGAATTCCTTATCTAAGCTTTAAAAAATTAATGAATTTGCGAACGTAAATAGGCATTGATAAATTCGTTAATTTCGCCATCCATGACACTTTGGATATTTCCAATTTCAATATTTGTGCGATGGTCTTTCACCATCGTATAAGGGTGGAAGACGTAGGAGCGAATTTGGCTTCCCCACCCAATTTCCTTTTGGTCACCGCGAATTTCAGCCATCTCTCGTTCCTGCTCTTCAATTCTAAGCTGAAGCAATTTTGATTTCAACATTTTCATTGCTTGCTCACGATTTTGAATTTGGGAACGTCCAGACTGACAGCTAACGACCGTATTCGTTGGTGTATGGGTAATCCGCACAGCCGAGTCTGTCGTGTTCACGTGCTGCCCGCCTGCACCGCTTGCGCGGTATGTATCAATTTTGATTTCATCTGGTTTTATTTCGATTTCGACATCGCCTTCAAATTCAGGCACAACATCACAAGATACGAACGACGTATGCCGTCTTCCGGATGAGTCAAATGGTGATATTCTGACGAGACGATGAACACCCTTTTCTGCCTTCAAATATCCGTACGCGTTATGTCCTTTTATAAGTAAGGTGACGCTTTTCACACCTGCTTCATCACCAGGTAAGTAATCGAGTGTTTCAACCTTGAAGCCTTTTTGTTCAGCCCAACGTGTATACATTCTCAGTAAAAGTGATGCCCAATCCTGAGACTCGGTCCCTCCAGCACCAGGGTGCAGCTCTAGTATCGCATTGTTTTTGTCATACGTGCCGCTTAGGAGGAGGGTTAACTCGTATTCGTTAAGCTCCACTGTCAACGTCTGAAGCTCTGTCTCAAGCTCGGACCGAAGCTCTTCATCGTCCTCTTCCTTTACTAGCTCATAAGACACTTCCAAATTCTCGTACTGCTCCTCTAACTCTTGAAAACGTTCAACCATATCCTTTAATCCATTTGTCTCATTAATAACAGATTGGGCTGCTTGTTGATCGTCCCAGAAATTAGGCTGTTGCATTAATTGTTCAAGTTCTTGAATCTTCGTCATCTTTCCTTCGAGGTCAAAGAGACCCCCTAAATTCAGTTAGTTTCTTCTCAACCTCTGTTAATTCTTGACGAACTTCTGCTAATTCCATCATTGTAAACATCCTTTAACCGTTTTTTAAATTTTAGCGACCGTGACAGTGTTTATACTTTTTCCCACTTCCGCACGGACACGGATCATTTCGTCCAACATTCTCAGCTCTTCTAACAGGCTGACGCTTCGGTTGACTCGCTTCCTCTTGAGGATTTACAGCTTGCCCTACGGCGACTGCTTCTCTTTGGATATTATGTTGAATTTCGGCTTTCATAATATAGCGAGCAACGTCTTCTTCAATCGCGGCAACCATCGCTTCAAACATTTCAAACCCTTCAAACTGATACTCTCTTAAAGGATCATTTTGCCCGTAAGCCCGAAGGTGAATACCTTGACGGAGTCGATCCATTGAATCGATATGATCCATCCACTTGCTATCTACCGCGCGAAGCACGATAACTTTCTCAAATTCACGCATCCGTTCTGGTTCAAACTGTTCTTCTTTTTCATCGTATTTTTCAATTGTTTTTTCAAATAAAAATTCAATGATTTCTTCTGGTTCTTTACCGATTAAGTCTCGTTCAGACAAAGCACCTTCATGGAAAAACGTTCCATTCATGTAATCCGCAACCGCCTGCAAGTCCCATTCCTCAGGAATATCTTCCTCGAGTGTATGCGAGCCAACGATTCGTCCAATGACAGAATGCAACATATTTTCAACGACTTCACGTAAATCTT
>DKGN01000179.1 GCA_002453275.1 Caryophanales bacterium UBA6769 | reverse complement strand
TTTTCGTTGTGTAGCCAAATCCGTTACTTGAAGATTAGTCGATTTTATTTGTAAGTCGTTTTGCTTTTTCTCTAATGTAAGTTGTTTATTTTCATAGCGAATGAGGGCTGTTCCTTTTTTAACAGTATCGCCTTCTTTTACGAGCACCTCTTGTACAGTCCCTTTATCTGGTGAATAGAAGACGGTCTGTTCATTTGCTAGCTTTAATTGCCCTGGAGTTAAGACGGTCTCGGTTAACGTTTCTTCTTGTAGTGTTGTCACTTCAACTTTGAGATTATTGTCGCTCTTCATTTTCCAGACGTTCATTCCTACGATGACGACAAGTAGTAGAACAACGCCTGATGCAATCCATGCTTTTCTACTCAATTCGTTACACTCCAACCATCATACTTAGACCAGCACCAATCATCGAAAACAGAATGGAAATGACGTAAAATGCAATAGAAATCGTCCATGCTAGCCCTTTTGATAGCCGTCCAACTTTATGTAAGCCTATGGCTGATAAGATGACGCCCCAAATTGTAAATATTTCTAGACTATTAAATAATCCCGCAATTGCACCTTCGGCATAAATCATTGAACCTAAACTTGTAAACAATGATTCACCGTCTCCACCGAGAAGATATGTAAGGATTCCATTCACAAGCATACTGAATGCTGAAATTAACATAATATACGTATTCATAGAAAATAATTGCTTAAATGTCGTCTCTGATTTTGCGATTTTGATTACAATCCAATAAATAAAACTTGAAATAAGGACAACGATAATTGGTGTAAATAAACCGGTCATGATCATCGTAATTTGTGTTACTACTTCAAATCCAGGTAATTCTTCAATTTCTGGGATTTCGATTCCTAAGGACATAAACCATGTACCAATGACAGTCAAGAGTGTGACGATACCCATCGCACCCCATATGAGTGGTCTTTCTTTGATTTTCTCAAATTGTTCCGTTGGATTAAAAACCATTCCAAATAGTGAAGGTTTTTGGACATTTGTTTCTTCTGACAAGCTTTTCATCCCCTTTTACATGATTTTTAGAAAAAACCTAACCCCTAGTCTAACGTATTTATCGTTGTTATGCGATATGTTTTTTACTTCATTTTCGCATAAAATCCGGTAATGACTCTGTCAATCTTGCAATCATCCAATGTTTTCTAGCTTTTCGCCAAGACTGATAGTTTTTGAGACTGTGAATCCGCCAATAGATGGGAGGATGGGGTAAGACTTGAAACTCAATGACTCGAATAAACCAGCTCTCTCGTGCAAGAAAAGAACGAGTCTTTCTTTCCTTTTCATCGTTGACTTGTTTGTATTGTAACGATTTGGTTGCGTCCCTTTCTTGTGCTAATGCTAGTTCACGAAGCCCGTCTGCCATTTGCTGTGAGCCATCTTGAAGAAGCAATGCACCTAGATGATCCGCTCTGCCCTCTGTCCACTGAGCGACAAAGGAAAAATAAAGCGGAAAGAAGATGAAGAGCAAATAAATGAGTGACATCAAAATGAATGGATGGTCTGCTAATAAAACGATGCGATCAAAAAAAAGATAAATTGCGCCTGCAAGCAAGCTGAAAATTCCAATTCGAGCGACTTGATTCACTAATACATCCCGCTTTTTTACGTGGATTGCTTCGTGAGCTAAAATCGCTTCAATCGTTCCTGTAGACAGTTCCATCGTCGCAGAAGTTAAAATAACCGTGCCACGACCAATGTTCATCCCTGTTGCAAAACCATTATAAACTGGAGAGTCCGTTATAAGAAGTCGAACATTCGGCATTCCCGCTTGTCGAAAAATGCGCTGGGCGCATTCATAAGCTTCCCCTTCAGTTACTCGTCTTGCGTCTGTAGCAGCAATCAACACTCGATCAGAGATATACAAGTTAAACAGCCACCAAAAGAGAACAAAAACGGCGATTGATGAAGGCGGTGCGTCTAACCAAATGAGTAAAAAAATGATACCTGTATAAGCAGAAATTCCTTTCACCGCAATCGCAAAATACCCTTTCCATAAAAGCCGTTTTAAAACAGATGGGTGCCATATCGGCAAGATCTTCGTCTCGTTATCCACCGATGTTTCGGAAGAAAACGATTGAAAAAGCGTTGACCATTTTTCAATCTCGTCTGGTGAAATAAAAAGATGTTCACCAGGAAATGAAAGCTTAAGTACCGGCTGGAACGAGCTTGTAAAATCGGCATTTTCTGATAGGAAAGCAAACAACGGATGAAGTCGTAATAAATCTGGTGATGATTCATTTTCAAGCCGTTTTAAATCGGACATGGGATATTCTCTTGCTTGCAAACGAGACAGGATCAAAAGCTTTTCTTCTTCGGGAAGCCAATACATAGCCGTTGATCCAAAATTCCCTACCCTTTCAATTGTTTTTGTTAAAACAGCGATAAAGGCAATAACAATAATGAATTTTAAGACTGCGTATGTTTCAGGTGCAAAGAGAAAAAAGATAACACCACCTGCTGATACGAATACCGTTAACAACAGGTCGATTAAAAGTCGGGTGCCCTCTTTTGTTTGAGAAATGTGGACATACGTTGTTGCTTGCAATTTTTCTTGCAAATGTTTCCGTTTCTCGTACTTCTGTCGATCAAATATATCAAAATATGCAAAAGTTGACGCTCCAATACTAAACAACATAATCGCTTCAAGAAATGATAGTTTTACAAACAAATATGCCATAACTCCAACAATTAAACCGATTTGAACGACAAAACCTATTCTTTTCGACAGCCTAATTGGTACGATACTTATGATGATTGCAATAACGATAATCAGAACAATTTGTGTTATTGTTGGGAACATACCGCTCACCTTTATTTATTCAAATTTGGGCTTCATTAACTACTAAAACGTAAGTAGCTACGAGTAATCGTATGCTACTACAACCACTCGTTTTATCACCTCATGTCACCTCATTCCACACGGACCATCTTTTTCGTTACATCGACTAACTCATCAATCGTTAGATTCGGACTCAGTCCCATGAGCATATATGTCATATTTTCTTCGTTCCATTTGATAGACATGAGCTCTTCCGTAGTGTAACCGTATGTAATCCATCTGCTTCGGTTTGATTCCAAACATGCTGATACAATTCGCTTTTTGAAAAAATCCGTTGTTGATTTTGCATAAGCACTTTTAGAATTGAAAATTCTTTACTCGTTAATGAGATTGGTTTATTGTTAAGCAAGACTTTTTGTTGCCCCCAATAAATCGTTAAGTCGTGTACATATTCCGTCGTTTGTTCATCATTCGTTTCTTTTCCTTCATACCGTCTTCATCTGCGTAGCAATGACTCTACCCGTGCTTTTAATTCGATTAAACTGAAGGGCTTTGCGAGATAATCGTCTGCCCCAAGTTGTAAGCCTTCCACTTTATCTTCATCTTCTTTTCGTGCGCTAATAATCATAATTGGGACATCGCTTTTCCAACGAATATTTTGAATAATGTTAATCCGTCCATTTCTGGAAGCATTAAATCGACTAATACGAGGTCATAGTTCGTTGCTTGAAAATCTTCCCACCCTTCCAGTCCTGTCGTCGCCCATGTCACTTCATAATCGTCGCGTACTAGCATATCACGCACGACACGAGCAATTTCCGGATCATCTTCTACGAGTAAAAGTCGAGCATTCACGCGGATTCCCCCCTGGCACATTCAATGTATCACAAGTTTCTAACTTCGATTATTATTTTATAATTTCTTTATTTTTAACTAGTTCAGAGTATAATAACTTGAAAAGATATTTAAGGATGGATGATGAGTTAGCAAAAAGAATAACAATACAGAGAGGTAGCTTAAACGTAGTCAACCAATCTACTTTGAAGTGGTCAAGCGCATCATTTATTTTACTTGTTTTTATAAAGCTTATATACTAGCATTGTTAAGAATTAAGTGAGAGGTTATCGTCATTTCAATTTAAGATTATTTTAATTGAGGGTAGTAATTCAAGGAGGAATTTAAAGTGGCAAAAGATCGTTATCAAAAAGGTATTGAGAAAATACAAGAGCTTACACAATCAAGTGATGACAATCCAACTGGTTTTATGGACATTGGAGAAAGATTTAAAGATATTGCTCCTGATTTAACGAAGTATGTTGTTGAATTTGCTTTTGGAGATATTTATTCCCGTCCTGGAATTGATAACAAGCAAAAAGTACTCACAACGATTACAGCCCTAGTTGCTCAAGGTAAGCCGCAAATTGGGATGCACATTAAGACAGGGCTTTCCGTAGGGTTAACACCAGAAGAAATTGTTGGATGTATTATCCATCTTATCCCATATACAGGGTTCCCAAGTGTTCTCAATGCTTTGACAGTGGCCCAAGAAGTGTTTGCAGAGCAAGGTGTATCTGTTACACCATCTCATGATGAATGAGTTTAATTGAAGGAAAGCTAGGCAGGACTAACATGGCTTCAATCAGAAACAAGCTCTGGTTGAAGCCATGTTTTCATTTTTTCTCAATTTTCGCCTCTTTATCATGAAATTCTTGTCCTGATTTCACTTCTTTTACATACTGTTGACGGATAACAAAATCTCCAAATCGCTCGTCTTCTCCCCGTTCTTTTGCGTAATGGTGGATGATCGGTTCAAGTGTAGCTAAAATCTCCTCTTCGCCGATATTTTCACGATACAGTTTATTTAATCGTTCGCCAGAAAAGCTTGCTCCTAGATAGAGATTGTATTTTCCAGGACCCTTACCAATAAAACCGATTTCACCTAATGCCGCTCGTGAACAACCATTTGGGCAACCCGACATCCGAATGACAATTTCCTCATTTTGTAAGCCTGCAGCGTCTACGATCACCTCGAGCTTATCTATTAAAGTTGGAAGATAACGTTCAGATTCAGCCATTGCTAATCCGCAAGTTGGCAAGGCAACACATGCCATTGAATTTCTTCGTAAAGCGGAATGATTTTCTTCATCTACGAGTTTGTATTTTTCAATAAGTTGTTTAATAGTTTCTTTTTGGTCCTTTGCGACATTAGCGATAATGAGATTTTGGTTTGGAGTAAGGCGGAAATCGCCTTTATGAACCTTTGCAATCTCTCTTAAGCCAGTCATTAACTGATATTCAGCAACATCACGAATTCGACCGTTTTGAATGAATATTGTGCAATGCCAGTTGCCATCATATCCTTGAGTCCAACCGTAGCGGTCTCCATTATGAGTGAACTGATACGGTCGAGCGTTTTCAAGTTGCCAGCCTAATCGATCGTGTAACTCTTGAATGAACCAATCAAGTCCACGATCATCAATCGTATATTTGAATCGTGCATATTTCCGAACCGAACGATTACCAAAATCACGCTGAATCGTAATGATTTTTTTTGCGACGTCGACGATTTTCTCTACACTACAAAACCCGATAACTCTTGCTAACTGCGGATACGTGTCAGGGTCACCATAGGTCATCCCCATACCACCTCCGACTGCAACGTTAAATCCAACAAGCTCATCATTTTCAACAATGGCGATGAATCCAATATCTTGAGAGAATACGTCAACGTCATTCGAAGGGGGTACCGCAATGCCAATCTTAAATTTACGCGGTAAATAAATCGCATGATAGAGAGGTTCGACTGTTTCCTCGCTTTCCTCTTGGCTGTCGATCACCTTCTCGCCATCCAACCATATTTCATGATAGGCAGACGTTTGTGGTGAAAGCTGCTCACTAAGCTGTTGCGACCAATGATACACTTCTGAATGGATGTGGGATTGATACGGATTCGGATTACACATGACATTTCGATTGACGTCTCCGCAAGCCCCTAGTGTATTCAGTAATGATTCATTTACTTCCTGGATTGTCGTCTTCATATTCCATTTTAATATTCCGTGAAGCTGGAACGATTGTCTCGTCGTCAACCGTAGCGAATCATTAGCATATTGTCGTGCGAGCCTATCCATGACAAGCCATTGTTCAGATGTTGTCACTCCACCCGGCGCCCTAACCCGAACCATGAATTGATACGCAGGCTCTAGCTTTTGTTTTTGACGTTCAATCCGTAAATCTCGGTCATCCTGCAAGTAACTTCCATGAAACTTCATCAAACGATTATCGTCATCGGGAATCCCTGCACTAATCGGGTCAGCCAATGTATGTGCTAAAGTCCCTTTCAGAAATTTACTTTCTTGTTTGATTCGCTCAACATCACTCGGTGGCCCATTATGTGCTAATAGCCGTTTGTTCTCTTTCATTCATTTTCCTTCCCTTCTTAATTTAATATACATCTCGTTGGTATCGCTTCTCTTGTTGCAATTGTGCTAAATATTGTTTTGCTGAATCTTGAGTCATCCCGCCTTCGTTTACAAGGATCGTTTGTAATGCTTCATGCACATCCTTCGCCATCTTTTTTTCATCACCACAAACATAGACGACAGCCCCATTTTCAAGCCATTTATAAAGCTCTTTACTTTTCTCTAACATGCGGTGCTGAACGTATACTTTTTGCTCGGTATCTCGAGAAAACGCGAGGTCCATCCGTGTTAATACCCCTTGTTTCAGCCATCTTTGCCATTCGACTTGGTACAGAAAATCTGTCACATAATGCTGATCACCGAAAAAGAGCCACGTTTCTCCTTTTGCATCGTTCTCCTCCCGCTCTTGCAAAAAGGCTCTAAAAGGTGCGATGCCTGTACCTGGGCCGATCATAATAATCGGTGTATCAGAATTTGTTGGTAATCTAAAGTTTGAATTTTTTTGGACATAGACTGGAATCGTATCACCTTCCTGCAATCGTTCTGCACACTGCACCGAACAAACACCGGAACGGTCGCGACCATGACTGTTATATTCCACCTTGCCGATTGTTAGATGGACTTCTTCAGGGTTCGCTCTTAAACTACTTGAGATCGAGTAAAGGCGGGCTGGTATTTTACGCAAAATCGAAATAAATTCATGAACAGTAACATCAGTAATCGAAAAGTCACGGATGAAATCAAGCACATCACGCCCGTGAAGATAAGCTTTGAGTTTTTTTTCATCCGCTAAAATTTCGTTAAGCCCCGCCTCGTTCTGTGAATAGGGTAAAGCTTTTTCTAATAAAGGCTTTGTTAATACTGTTATTTCAAAATGACTCAAAAGCGCATCCTTGATTGGACGTTCATCCCCACTACTATTAACCGTTACTAATTCTTCCTCATTCCAACCCATGAAATGAATAATTTCGTCTACGAGTAAAGGTTGGTTTTCTGGATAAATGCCTAGACTATCTCCTGGTTCAAATTGAAAATTTGTTCCTTCAAGTAAGAGTTCAATATGACGTGTTTCTTTGTTTGAACCGCGACCATTAAGATTAATATTCTGTAAAACTTCGGCATGGAA
>DKGN01000193.1 GCA_002453275.1 Caryophanales bacterium UBA6769 | reverse complement strand
CTCGGAATTAGCCGATGCGATTGCGGAGACGAGGAGAATAGTCGACAGCCATAGTATAGATGCAGCAATTTTTGGTCATGTCGGAGATGGAAATTATCATGCCGCTCTTCCGGTTGATCACACTAATCAAGAAGATATCAAGCGTATTGAAGCTGTTAACAAAGAGATCATCGAATATGCCCTGTCAAAAGGCGGAACATGCACAGGTGAACATGGAGTCGGAATGGGCAAAAAGCAATATTTAAAACAAGAACACGGAAGTGCATTATCAATTATGAAGGATGTTAAACAGATCTTTGATCCAAACGGTATTTTAAATCCTGGGAAAATTTTCTAAGCCAACTTTACACGTTGGCTTTTTAAATTTTAATTGAAATCGGGCGATAAATCATTTTCTCTTCATTCCAATACGTATGCGCAAATGTACTAGCAGGTAAAAGGTTGAATTCCTTTGCCATTTCAATAAGTAAAGGAACTTTTTTATAGTCATCTAAATGGATTCGTTCATTAAGCTCGGGACTGACGCGTAAATAGCGTGCATTTAGTAAATGTGACGACACTTGCATATCGGCTGCAACATCTCCATCGGTTAAAATACTAAAAAGCGGAAGCTTAGGATTTGAATGTCCAGGCAAGAATGAATACATCCACTGAATAAGACCCCAACGGACAGGGTTTCGTCGTTTAATGCGTAGAGGATTCCAGCCTGTGCCAAATGACATATGCACAACCTTGTCAAGCTTTGCGTTCGCACCTTGTATGCCTACTGCATATCCAATTGCTGCTGTATCGGGATTATTTGCGATGACGCCACCATCAATATAATTTAAGTGAGAGGGAAAATAAATAGGTGCTGCACTACTTGCTAAAGCGACATCAATAACAGGCATATGGGCATTATCTGATGATGGAAAATTGTTGAAAAATGTCGGTTCCCACGTTTCCGTTTTATTAGAATAGAGTTGAAAAGAAGGAATAACAACGTGTTTTTTTAGATCACGTAGCCGTAAAGATTCTGGAAACAATTGTTTGAGAAGCTTTTTTAACGGTTGGTTACTATACTTAGGTTTGCAAAAATAATACGGTTTTGGGTTACCAAAAATCTTTTTCGTGTTTTTATAGGAAAACAGCTCGACAACTTCTTCCGGAGAGACTCCACTTGCAAGTGCAAGTGCGATAAACGATCCGACTGATGTTCCGACAAATAAATCTGTATTTTCAATGATCTCTGGGCATTCTTTTGCTAATCTCAAAAGTAAAAACGCTGATAGTACGCCACGAACACCCCCACCATCAAAGCTTAAAATTCGATAATATTTATTTCCATGCGCCATGAACATCCTTCCCCAATCTATCATTCACTTTAAATGTAAAAATATGACTTCACTGCACACGTAAAGAGAGAAGCTAAAATCTTAGTAACGCCATTGAAGTAAAATATGAAAATTAAGCACAAAACGTGCCGCTTTAGCGCATGACGAATAGGAATTAACATGGTAAAATATGAAGATTGTTAGAATTTATCGCTATAATTGAGCTAGTTTGGAATAGCGTTATAGTCAAAAGTATAATCTTTCAAGATTAAGAGTTCATCGAGGATAAAGGAGCATATATCATGAAGCGAATTGTATTAACAGGGGGCGGAACAGCGGGGCATGTTACACCAAATTTAGCGCTTATCCCAAAGCTTCAAGAGCAAAATTGGGATATCCACTATATTGGCTCGAAATCAGGGATAGAAAGAATCCTAATTGAAGAAATCGAAATCCCATACAGACCGATTTCAAGCGGGAAATTACGCCGATACTTTGATTTGAAAAATTTTCAAGATCCATTCAAAGTGCTAAAGGGCATTGCGGATGCTTATTTTATTATAAAAAAGTTAAAACCAGACGTTATTTTTTCAAAGGGTGGATTCGTATCTGTCCCTGTCGTCATCGCAGGAAAATTAAATAAAGTCCCAGTGCTTATTCATGAATCAGACTATACACCAGGACTCGCGAATCGAATTGCAGTTAAATTCGCAACAAAAGTGTTTGTCACTTTTCATGAGGCAAAATCTTTTTTACAAAAAGATAACGTTGTCGTGACAGGTTCTCCGATTCGTGAGAGCTTATTGCGAGGTAATCGGGAGCGGGGTTTAACATATTTGGAGTTCTCACGACAAAAGCCGATTATTACGATAATGGGAGGCAGTCTTGGCTCGGTGAAAATTAATACGATCATTCGTGAAAATCTAGATACGTTGCTGCAACACTTTCAAATTGTTCACCTTTGTGGGAAAGGTAACTTTGATGAAACATTAATTAACAAAGCGGGTTATAAGCAATTTGAGTACATAAGCAGTGAACTGCCAGATATTGCAGCGGCTACCGATTTAGTCGTTTCCAGAGCAGGCTCGAATTCAATTTTTGAATGGCTTGAATTAAAAAAGCCGATGCTACTTATTCCATTATCTAGAAATGTAAGCCGCGGTGACCAAATCTTAAATGCCTCCTCTTTTAAAAAACAAGGATTTGCTGAAGTGTTAGAAGAAGGGGAATTGACAAATGAAACATTCATACAAAAAATAAATGAATTGAATACTAACCGTGATCAATACGTAAATGCAATGGAGGCAAGTGCGCCAAGTAATGGGCTTAAGACAATCTTAGGTGAGCTTGAAAAAATCGGCTAATGGCTACAAATTTTTTGAAAATTTGAGTATAATGAAGGCTATGCATCCTACTTATAGTGTAGTAAAAGGTGATTTCACTACAATTCGATGATTAGTTGTTTATACGAATGCACATGAACAGGGGGAAGGGTCTTGAAAAAAACCGTTTCATTATTCATGATATTATTCATCGTAGGAGCATTGGTAGCATGTAGTAGTCAGGCTAGTCATCCTAACAATGAAGAGAAAAAACCCGAGTTCGAAAAACAGGAATTTAATCAAGAACTTGTTGATAACGAAAATATTAAAGCAACATTAAGTACTTTTGAGAGAAAAGTTGATGAAGATACTGGCGACACGATAGAAATAATATTCGAAATTGAAAACAAACGTAACGACGCAATTGAAGTTCAGGCACGAGGAGTATCAGCAGATGGAAACGTAATCGATGAAGCGATGGTCAAAATGAGCCAAAAAGTTTCCCCAGGCGAAAGAGCAAAAGCTGTGTTAACGATTCAAAACCCTGAAGGCGATCTCCCTGTAGTTGAAGAAGAGGTTGACATGTTTTTACATATTTTCTCTTGGGAAGATATGGACTTCACTGAAGACCATGATGTGAAGATTGATTTATAACAAAAAAAGCCAATCCTTCATCTACAGGATTGGCCTTCGTTCGTTATCGTCTCCTTATCCCAATGACACGTCCGGCTTCATTAGGTTTATCTAGTCGATTGTCTTCTTGTCCAATTGTATCGAGCTTTTTTTGGATAGGCTCTGGGAAAGGTGCAGAGCGTCTCGTTCGTAAATCAATTCCCATTAGCATTTGCTCACTAGTCGCTAGGCGATTCCCTTCGTTATCTTCCATAACGAAAAAAACATGTAATCGTTTTTCATCATGATCGAGCAATTGAAATGTGACACGTAATGGAGTTCCCTCCATCACTTCATTTAAGTAACAAAGGTGAGTTTCAAGCGTGTAAATCGTGTAATGAGTGCTTTCTCTAAATCCATCATTAATACCAATCAATCGCATGACGCGATCGACACACATACTGAATACACGGGCATACTCTGCATCGTTCATGTGTCCATTGTAATCAACCCATTCACTTAAAACATTTGTTTCAACAATAACTCTTCTTTTTGACATCGCAGTTCCCTCATTTATCGCCATTTAAATTTGCTGCAGGCCAATATTTTTGTAATAGCTCTTGCACTTCAATAAGGAAATTATCCCGGCGCTGTTCTAACTCTTGAATCGAGTGACCAACTGTTTGATTTTCACAACCTTCAATGACTTTTTCCGAAAGCTCATCTGTAAGTTCAGGTGCTTCTAACTTTGTCCATGGGAGTTTTAAGGCAGGACCAAATTGGGCAAGCATATGACGAATACCTTGTTCCCCCCCGGCAAGATGAAAAGTTAAGAAGGGACCCATTAATGCCCACCGCAAGCCAGCTCCATAGACGATTGCTGCATCGACTTCTTCAGTAGTTGCAATCCCATCGTTGACGAGATGCAATGCTTCTCGCCAAAGAGCTTCCATTAATCGATCGGCAATATGTCCCTCAATTTCATTTCGAACGATAAGAGTTTTCATGTTGATAGATGTATAAAATGTCTCCGCTTTCTCCATTATATCTCTTGCCGTTAACTCACCAGCGACAAGCTCAACTAGTGGAATTAAATAGACAGGATTGAATGGATGGGCAACGATGACTCGCTCGGGATGATTACGGCAATATTCTTGTAATGTGCTCGGCTTGTATCCTGATGTGCTCGAAGCAATAATCGTATCAGGGTGAGAAAATTGATCAATTTTTGCCAGTAATTCCTTTTTTAATTCTTCACGCTCAGGTGCATTTTCTTGGATTAAATCAGCTTCGGAAACAGCTTTTTCTAAATCCGGTTCGAAAGTCAGTCGTTCGATTGAAGCACCTTTAGAAAGACCTGTTTTTTCAAGCTTTGACCAAGCCCGTTCAACAGCCTGAAGCATCCTTTGCTCGGCACCTGGTGCAGGGTCAGTTGCAATAACGTCGTAACCTTGTGATAGGAAGCGAGCAATCCATCCATTTCCTATTACACCAGTACCGACAACTGTTATTTTTTTAATCGTATTGTTCGCCATATTAGTCAGCCTTTCTGTGGGCGTTTTTCAGACCTAATTGTTTTCGTGCTTTTTCAGGTGACATTGGGTTGACCCCTAATGGACTAATCATCGAAACGGCTTTATCCACGAGTTGTGCGTTTGTTGCAAGGACTCCTTTTTCTAAATACAAATTATCTTCAAGACCGACTCGAATATGGCCACCGAGAAGCAGTGATTGCATCGCGATTGTCATTTGGTGACGACCGATCCCAAACGCTGCCCAATGGGCATTTTTTGGAAGTTTATCACGCATATAAATGATTGTTTCCGCATCTGCTTCTGCTCCCCACGGAATACCAAGACAAAATTGAAATAAAGGGTCGCCGTCAATTAACCCCTCGTTAACAAGCTGTTTTGCAAAACGAAGATTTCCAGTGTCAAAGCATTCAAGTTCAGGCTTGACTCCACTTTCTTGTATAAGCTTTGCATGTTCACGCAACCAGTTAGCCGGGCTAATATAAAGCTGGTCCCCGAAATTTAGACTTCCACAATCAAGCGTGCAAATTTCCGGTAACAGATCACCGACTGGTTTATGACGTTCCTCAGGTGTTTGGATGTCGGTCCCGGGCCCTCCTTTTGTAGGATCTTCTTCACTTGGAATCCAGTCTCCACCGCCACCTGCCGTAATGTTAATAATGACATCGGTATCGGATTCGCGAATACGTTCAACGACTTCATGATAAAGCTTTGGGTCGTGACTCAATTTTCCTGTATTTGGATCGCGTACATGAATATGTGCAATCGTTGCACCAGCCTTTGCCGCTTCAATCGCATTGTTAGCGATTTCCTCTGGTGTGACTGGCACGTGTTCACTCTTTGATGCTGTGTCTCCAGCGCCTGTGACAGCACAAGTAATAATGACTTCTTGATGCATAAAAAAATTCCTCCTATTTACTTAATCTCTATATTTCGGCACATGTTTAAATACTTCTCCACTTTCAAAGAATTCAACAAGCCGACTTAACCAATCGTAATATTCAAGCCATAGCTTTGTTTCTTTTAACAATTCATTATATCTCTCTTCATCCTCTTCATTGAATGAGGAGCTGTTTTCAGTTAGTTTAGTTAATTCACGTTGAATTTTCCTTTCAAACGAGCGACTTTTTGTAATGGCCTCATGCCAATTTGAAGTGAATAATGAAATGAACGTTTGATAGTAGTCACTTTCAACATTATATAAATCTTTTCTAACGCCTTTTCGAAAAACTTTTTCAGCTATATTCATCTTCAGCATTTCACGAATGACTTGACTCATTCGTGTTTTGCTCATACCAGTTTCTTCAGCTAGTTCGTCCAAGGTCATTGGTTTTCGGTTCATATAAATAATACCAAGTACTCGACCTACTGTAGTAGAAACACCAAAAGTTCTCATGTTGTCGGCAATTTTTTCAACAAATTGTTTCTCAACTGAATAAAATTTTTCCTCAAATTTAGTCCCCACTGACATATCTCCTCTCAATTGCCAGTCATCATAGCCCAATGTATCACATTTGTTTAGGAACGAAAAATCAGCATAACCTATATAAAGCAAGAAAACGTAAGATTATCCAAGCAATGGTAATGCTAAATTTTCAGTAAGGATAAATATTATGAAATATATGCAATTTGTAAACTTTTTATTTCACAAAGTTTACACTATACTAGGGTTATCCGGCGAATCGGATGTCAATATAGCTTGGTGTACCCATTATGTAGCCAATCTATCAATATCTAGGAAGTCGGTCGTAAAGAAGGGAATACGTATGAATAAAATTGAAGTTAATAATGTAACGAAGATTTTTGGTTCGACCCCTCAACAAGGGTTAAAGCGATTAAAAGATGGAGAAGGAAAAAGTGAGATTCTAGAAAAAACTGGCATGACTGTCGGTGTGAATCAAGCTACATTTACAGTGAAGTCCGGCGAGACTTTCGTTATTATGGGTCTTTCAGGAAGCGGAAAGTCAACACTCATTCGATTGGTGAACAGGTTAATTGAACCGACCGCTGGTGAAATTCTTATTGATGGCGAAGATATTACAAAAATGAATAAAACGAAACTTATAGAAACGAGAAGAAAAAAGCTTGGAATGGTTTTCCAAAGCTTTGGACTTTTGCCTCATCGCACTGTTTTAAACAATGTTGCTTACGGTCTTGAAATTCAAGGAATTGATAAAGAAGAACGAAACGAAAAAGCAATGCAAGTGATTGAAGAGGTAGGCTTGAAAGGGTATGAGGATAGCTACCCTAATGAATTAAGTGGGGGAATGCAACAACGAGTGGGTATTGCTCGTGCATTAGCGAATGATACTGACATCTTGTTAATGGATGAAGCCTTTAGCGCTCTTGATCCGATTATCCGAAAAGAGATGCAAGATGAGTTAATCAATTTACAAAGTAGAATGGAGAAAACGGTCTTATTTATTACTCATGATTTGGACGAAGCGTTAAAGCTTGGGGATCGTATTGCGATTATGAAGGATGGTAAAATCGTTCAAATCGGCACACCAGAAGAAATCCTTGAAAACCCTGCTGATGATTATGTATCGAGTTTCGTGCAAGACGTCGACCGTGCGAAAGTATTGCTTGCCTCGCATGTAATGAAAAGACCGGAGGTCCATGTTTTCTACAGTGAGGGTCCGTTAGTTGCAGTTCGAAAAATGCAAGAAGCAGGTACATCAAGCATTTTTGTTGTAAACAAGGACCGAACGTTTCGTGGATTGCTGACGATTGATGAAGCGATTAAAGCGTATAAAGAAAAGATTCCAATGTCAGATATTCAGCTTGAAAAAGTGTATACAACTTCAGTTGATACCCCGTTACACGATTTAATCGGTGTTGCAGCTGATGTGAAGTATCCGATTGCAGTCGTTGAAGATGAAAAATTGCTTGGTATTATTTCCCGAGTATCCATTTTATCCGGTTTAGTTCTCGGAAAAACGCAGGCAAAGGAGGAACATAAATGAACTACTTCCATTTGCCATTAGAGGATTGGACAAATGATTTTGTTGATAATTGGCTTCTGCCAGTGATGAGTGGAGTTTTCGATAGTATTAGTGGCTTGTTAAGCTCATTTATTAATGCGGTAACTGATTTACTTATTGTGATTCCCCCCGAAGTGATGGCAATCATCTTTATTATCTTTGCGTGGCGTTTAGCAGGGAAGGGCACAGCTATTTTCACCTTAATTGGATTCCTCTATTTAGGTTCTGTTGATATGTGGCCAGAAGCAATGCAAACACTAGCTATTGTCATTGTTTCAACGATCTTATCTGTTCTTGTCGGGGTTCCAGTCGGTATTTTAAGTGCAACAAATCGCATTGTCGATAGCATTGTACGTCCAATCTTGGACTTTATGCAAACGTTGCCTATTTTCGTCTATTTAATTCCAGCGATACTTTTGTTTGGTTTAGGTGGAGTGCCAGCCGTCATCGCAACGTTTGTATTTGCTGCACCACCAGCTGTCAGAATGACAAGCCTTGGAATAAAACAAGTGCCAGAAGAAGTAGTCGAAGCATCGAAAGCATTTGGTACAACTTCTTGGCAACTATTGCGAAAGGTACAATTGCCTTTAGCGACACCGACAATTATGGCAGGCGTCAACCAAACGATTATGCTGTCTCTGTCAATGGCTGTTG
Organism: Caryophanales bacterium UBA6769; assembly: GCA_002453275.1. Lineage (GTDB taxonomy): Bacteria > Bacillota > Bacilli > Bacillales > UBA6769 > Pueribacillus. Next base: position 8,495 of record DKGN01000193.1, on the reverse strand, counting down.
TTGCTTCCATGATTGGAGCACCAGGTCTAGGGTCAGCAGTACTAAAAGGAATTTCAACTGTTAATGTTGGGCTTGGCTTAACGAGTGGACTTGCGATTGTCGTGTTAGCCATTGTATTAGATAGAATTACGCAAGGTTTTGGTAGGAAGACTGAGATTGAGAAGGAGAGAGCATAGTGAAAAAATTACTAATCAGCTTTATGAGTATTTTATTTTTAATCGGGATTATTGGATGTTCAAATGATGCAGAGGAAAAGCAAGGTTCTGATGGAGGAGACACAACAATTACATTTGGTGTGACACCATGGACTAGCACTGTTCCTCCAACGAAAATTGCAAGCTTAATCTTACAAGATTTAGGTTATAACGTGGAAGAAATCGAAGCAGATGCTGGTAATGTCTATGCTGGGCTTTCAAAAGGAGATCTTGATGTATTCATGGATTCATGGTTTCCTGCCCAAGAACATTATGTAGAGAAATATTCTGATTCAATTGAAGCTATTGCTGTAAGTTATGATGAGGCAGATTCAGGATTCGTTGTTCCAGAATATATGGAAGATATTAATGATGTTGCCGATTTAAGAGGCAAGGAAGACTTATTTGGTAATGAAGCATACACGATTGAAGAAGGCGATCCTGCAATGGAGAACTTAAACAAAGTGATTGAAGGATACGGAATTGACATTACGCAAGTGAATTCTTCAGAGGGTGCCATGATGGCAATGGCAATTAAAAAAATGGAAAACGAAGAGCCGGTACTCTTCTATGGCTGGCGACCACATACGATGTTTAATAAACATGATGTCAAAATCTTAACGAACGATGAAACACCAGAATATTTTAGCGGTTCGTCTATCAATGTCATCACAAACAAAGAATTGAAAGAAAAAGCTTCTGAAGTTTACGAGTTTTTAACAAATTGGAGCATTTCTTTAGAAGATGTTGAAGAGATGATTGCGCAGATTGATGATGGTCAAGATCCAGAAGAAGTTGCCCGTGAGTGGATTGATAATAACGAAGATAAAGTTAATGAAATGCTTGGAAAGTAATGAATGACAATTTGGGGGGATCCCATCCATGATCAAAGCTGACTTATTAGTCACGAATGCTAATATTATAACGCTTGATGCTCATCATACAATCGCTCGCTCACTAGCGGTTACGAATGGAAAAATTACTCGTCTGTGGAGGGTTCCAGAACCTCCCCGAAGTGAAATTGAAATCACAAGAAGAACAGAAATTCTTAATTTACAGGGAGCGACGATGCTCCCTGGGTTTATAGATACTCATAATCATATTCTTGAATATGCTTTATCAAAAAGCCGTGTGAACTGCAGTAGCCCGCCAAATAAGGACATTGATGATATATTGACCGCGTTAAAGAAACAGGCAGATACAAAGGCAGAAGGTGATTGGATTATTGGGTATGGCTATGATGACACACTTTTAAAAGAACAAAGACATCCGACTAAATTTGATTTGGATCAGGCTGTCCCTAACCATCCTGTTTTTATTACACATATATGTGGGCATGTCGCGATTGCAAATTCAAAAGCAATGGCAGAAGTAGGTTTAGAAAAGTTTGATCAAATGAGCCGTTCTTTATTTGGAATGTATTTTGGTGAATACAATGGAGTCTTTTTTGAGCAAGCGATTGAGCCGTTTTATAATGTCATACCACTTCCAGAAGAAAAAGATTTGCTTGCACTGTTAGGTGAGGCAGCAGAAGATTATCTCGCTACAGGGATTACAACGAGTACAGACGCTTCTGTTGGAGCCTATTTTGGCACGGATGAATTTACCATACATTGTAAAGCTTCAAGCCAAAAGCATAATCCGATGCGGATGAAGTTAATGATCATGCACAATCTTTTCCAAGAGGGTGCTCCGCTTGGTCATTACGATGCAAATGAGTTAAATCTCAAGTTTCAAGAAAGGTCGAACGGCTTCGTGGAATTGGATAGTGTAAAAATGTTTCAAGACGGTTCTATTCAAGGATTAACAGGGGCATTAAGAAAGCCTTATTATAACGATCAGGCTAATTTTGGCGATCTTATCCACAATCAGCAGGCCTTCAATGAAGAAATACTGAATTTGCATAACCGGGGATATCGAATTGCAATCCATGGAAACGGTGATCGTGCGATCGGCTCAATTTTAGACGGGTATGAGTACGCATTACAGAATGATCCACGTGTAAATCATCGGCACCGGATCGAACATGTTCAAACCGCGACACCAGAAGATTTAGATAAAATGAAAGAGCTTCAGATCGCAGCCTCCTTTTTCATCAATCACGTTTATTATTGGGGAGATCGGCATCAACATTTATTTTTAGGTCCAACACGAGCGAATCGAATTAATCCAATCCAAGATGCAATCGAGCGAAAACTATTGTTTACACTTCATGCTGATTGTCCAGTTACCCCTATATCTCCGCTCTTTTCTGTTTGGGCAGCAGTGAACCGCCTAACAAAAGAAGGTGACATTCTTGGCCCGTCACAAAGATGTGACGTCACGACAGCTTTGAAAGCTATGACAATATACGGAGCAACACTTAATTTCGAGGAGGATAGGTTTGGAACGATTGAAGTAGGGAAGCATGCAGACTTTACAATATTAGAAAAAGATCCTACTACAGTTAATCCAATAGACATAAAGGATATCCCGATCATAAGTACGATTATCGATGGTCAGGTTGTATTTAAAAGTGAATAAACAAGGACTTGGGAAAAGCAGATAATTAAATTTTCTTATTTGGAATAGATCGCTTGATGATGTTGAAGCGATGATTGCCAAAAGTGACGATAGAGCAAAACTAGCAGAGATTGATCGTGAATGGAACGACAACAATCAAGATAAAGTTGAAGACAGGTTGGCAATGTTCAATAAGATTCAAGCATTTAACAGAACGTGAAAGAATTTAAAGGAGGTGGAATTTTTGTATAAGGTAGCGACAATTCAATTTAATTCTCAAGAGAGAAAAGTAGATGAAAACAATGAACGATTAGTAAAACTTTGTCGAGAAGCGGCTGAAAACGGTGCCAAATTAATTGTTACGCCTGAGATGGCCACAACTGGTATTGGATTTAAAAGTCGCCAGGAAATTGCACCATATCTTCAGGAAGTTCCTGGGCCAACTACCTCGCTATATGAGGAAGTAACGCGGGAATTCGACTGTTATATTGTCGTCGGTTTGCCAGAAATTGATCCGAAAACGGATGTTTACTACAACACGAGCGTACTAATAGGCCCGGATGGCATCGTTGGAAAGTATCGAAAAACCCATCTTTATGCACCAGAAACTAGATGGGCAGCACCAGGAAATACCGGTTTACCTGTATTCGATACAGACATAGGAAAAATAGGTTGTTTGATTTGCATGGATTACATTTACTTTGAGCCAGCAAGAATTATGGCACTACAAGCTGCGGATGTTCTTGTGAATATATCTGCTTGGAATATTGAAAAATGTCCAGCACCGACATGGTTCTCTCGAGCATGGGAAAACGGCGTCTATGTTATAGCCTCTAATCGAAGCGATAAGATAGGCAAAACCCAGTTCTCTGGTGGTTCTGCGATTATTAATCCTGATGGATCGATTCAACAGTACATCGATGCGGGAGAGGGGACTGTTCTAGGAGAGATCGATCTAAACGTTGTTCAAAAAGAGCGAAAGACTCGATTTGAGGAGCGGAAGAAAAGCCCTTATTTGGTCAATCAACTGCTTCATATGACAGAAGATCGTTATGCATTGCCAAAAGGAAAGAAAGCAGCAATTGCTGCATTTCAGTTTGAGCCAATCCCTTTAAATCGAGAAGAGAATTTCGCAAAAATTGAACAAGCGGCAAACGATGCAGCGAACGAACGAACTAAGCTGCTTGTATTGCCTGAACTGGCGATAACTGGGGTAGTAAAGGATAGACCAACGGCTGAAAACTTTGCGGTAGAATTGCCTGAGTGTGAAGAGATTACGAGATTAACAGAAATTGCGAAGCAGAATCAACTTATGATCGTGCTTGGTCTCATTGAGAAAGAACAGGATCATTTATTCAACACGATCGTAATGGTAGATGAGAATGGTTTGCACGGAAAATATCGCAAAGTTCACTTGAATGAATACGATCTGCATTGGGCGAATCCGGGACAAGAAGAGTTTCCATTTTTTGATACGGAGTTAGGCAGAATTGGTCTACTATCTGGAGATGATTGCAAATACGGGGAATCAGCAATGTCGTTAGCAGTGCAAAGTGTGGATATTATTACAGCTTCCGCTTGTGTGTCAGGCCCAAAACCTGTGCCATTACAAGCAACTGAAGTCCCGTTATCCTCAGAGGAAACATTTTTAGGAGACGATGATGCACATTGGCATTTATGGAGAGCTCGCGCTGTGGAAACGAATACGTTTATTGCGTTTGCGAATCAATCAGGTAAAGCAGGGATGGGGTGTAGCGGGGTTTTTGGTCCTTATGACTGGCCTCGCGAGGAGAAAATAGCTTGTAATAATGAAGAGCTTGTGATTTATGAAGTCGACACATCAAGCGCAAATGACGATTTTTTCCCTAACAAAAAAGTAAGAGTCAAAGAAAACGTACGCTCTAGAATTCCTCATTTATATCATCAATTAGTATGAAAAATAGATTACAAGGGAGATTACAATGAAAAGGTTAGTTATCAGTTTAGTAAGTGCATTGTTTTTAATTGGAATTGTTGGTTGCTCAGGTGATGCAGGAACAAGCGATGATAAATCAACATCTGAAGGAAAAGCTGTGACGATTAAATTCGGAATTACTCCGTGGACGAGCACCGTTCCTCCAACTAAAATTGCAAGTTTAATTGTGCAAGAGATGGGTTATGACGTTGAGGAAGTAGATGCAGATGCAGGTAGTGTCTATACAGGATTATCACGTGGAGATATTAACGTATTTATGGACTCTTGGATTCCTGCGCATCAACCTTATTTAGATAAATACGCAGATACAATTGATGACACAGCGATTAGCTATGATGGGGCAACAGCAGGATGGGTCGTACCTACTTATATGGAAGATATTAACTCTTATGAAGATATAAAAGGTAAGGAAGACATATTCGGGAACGAAATGTATTCGATTGAAGAAGGAACGAGTGCGTCTGAAACAATCGACGAGTTGATTGAAACTTATGATTTAGACATTGAGCAAGTACATTCTTCTGAAGGTGCTATGATGGCAATGGCGATTAAGAAGATGGACAAAGAAGAACCGGTTATTTTTTACGGATGGCGTCCACACACGATGTTTAATAAATTCGATATTAAAACATTAGAGGATCCGAAAGAAGTTTTCGGTTATGAATCTTCAATTCATGTCATTACGAATAACGACCTACAAGAATCTGCACCAGATGTCTATGAATTTCTAAGCAATTGGAGCATCTCGATTGATGATATGGAAGAGATGATTGCACAAATTGATGACGGTGCGAATCCAGATGAAGTTGCTCAAGAGTGGATTGATAATAACGAAGATAAAATAAAGGAAATGATGGGGGAGTAATATGTACCCCCTTTTTTATATTAAGGAGGCAATGCAATTGATTGATGAGGTTTTATTAGAAAAAAATATTCCTTGCACAATGCGAGACGGGACGGTGCTCTACGCTGACGTATACCGACCAAATACGGATGAAAAGTACCCGGTATTGCTCACACGGCTTCCATACAATAAGGACTCACCATTTTACTCTCATCGTTATTTGGACACGAACCGACTCGTCAGGAACGGATACGTTGTCATCATTCAAGACGTGAGAGGACGCTTTAATTCTGAAGGTGAATTTTACCCAATGAAATATGAAGCTGAAGACGGTTATGACACAGTTGAATGGGCAGCAAAACTTCCTTACTCAACAGGGGAAGTTGGCATGTTTGGGATGTCATACTATGGCTATACGCAACTGTTAGCAGCGAAAGAACAACCTCCAAGCTTACAAGCAATCTTCCCAACGATGACGTTAAACGGTCGAAGCAGTGAAGGACCATTTTTGTTAGCATCATCAGAGTCATTGGCACTTGAATCATTTGCCCCTGACCTTTTGAAGCGTAAGTACAAAAATGACCCTGAAACATACAACGAAATGATGAAAAATTTTATAACGTATTATAACAATATTGAAGAATGGTATGATTATGCCCCAGTGAAAGAGTGGCCTCCATTAAAGGAACTAGGCGTGACTGATTTTTTCTTCGAGATGCTTAACGGCACAGAAAGTGACGAACCAAGTGCGATAAGTATTTTTGACAAATACGATCAGATTGAAGTTCCAGCCTATCATATTGCAGGTTGGTACGATAACTTATTGGAGCCGACCATTGAAAACTATAATGAATTAACGAAACAAGCACCGAATGAAAAAGCGAGAAACAACCAAAAACTTTTAATTGGTCCATGGTCACACGGCTTTTTTGATTCAGTGATCGGCGAAAGATTTTTTGGTATCCACGCCTCAGAAGATTGGATTGACCAAAAGGAAGATTTGACTGACTTGCACCTTCGTTGGTTCGATCATTGGTTAAAAGGAAAAGATACGTTACCTGAAAATGAAGCCCCGATTAAAATCTTCGTAATGGGAATTAATGAGTGGCGTGATGAACATGAGTGGCCGTTAGCAAGGACGACATACGAGCCACTGTACTTGCATAGTGAAGGAAAAGCGAACACTAGATTTGGAAACGGGAAATTATCATTTGAAAAGCCAGAAAATCAACCAACAGATGAATATGTATATGACCCCAAAAATCCAGTTCCAACACATGGTGGAGGGACTCTTTTTTCCGGGGCGAACGCAGCTGGACCACTTGATCAACAAAAGATTCAAGAAAGAGAAGACGTGCTCGTTTACACATCGGAACGACTTAACGAACCTTTGGAAGTAACAGGACCGATCAAAGTGAAATTATGGGCTAGAACCGATGCACCATCGACAGACTTTACGGCCAAGCTCATTGATGTTCAACCTGATGGAACTGCGTATAACTTAACAGACGGCATCATTCGAACAAAGCCGAACAATCAAAATGAAGTGACTGAATATGAGATTAACTTATGGCCGACGAGTAATGTGTTTCTTCCTGAACATAAAATTCGTCTTGAAATCTCATCTAGCAATTATCCAAGGTATGACGCGAATTTGAATACAGGAAAAACGATGTTAGATAGCAAGGATAGTGTAAAGGCAAATCAGGCTATTTACCATCAAGAAGAATTTGCTTCACAGATCATTTTACCGATTATTAAATAATGAAAAGACCGCTTAAGAAAATGCTTAAGCGGTCTTTTTACTGTTCAACAACATTGGCTTTTCTGACCAGCTCTTCTTTTGCCTTTTTTAAAATAAAGAACACGTTAATGGCAACCGTAAGCATGACAAAAACTGCAATTGTTCCATATTGAATTCGGATGGAAGGATTGTTTATGAGTTTTCCAATACTTTCAAGAATAATAGGAGATAAAAATTGACCTAAAAAGGTAAAGCTCGACATGATCGCTAATGCGCGATCACTTTGATGTATAGGAACATGATCTAATGTTTTTAGAATTATAGTAGGGAAAAGTACCCCTTGCCCAAACCCAATTAAACAGACTCCTACGATAATAAGTGCAATTGAACTTGTGAACGATAAAAACCAAAAGGCAAGACCCATCCCAAATAACATGATAGGGATAATGAATCTCTTGAATAATGATTGCAAATGGACGAGGAATAAACTCGTTATCATGCCCCCTATGGTTGTAAAAGAAATAACCGTTCCAGCAAGCTTAGGACCGCCAATGCCATTTTGCCCTAAAAATAAAGCCATATTAGTGGCAATGGCATAATAAATAAGCATGATGCCACCCATTCCAGCAGCATAGCCAAATGTCACAAATGGCAGGCGTTGTTTTGGTTGATCGTGATTGGGAATTTGAATTGTTCCTTTCGGTAAAAAGAAATAAACGAGCGCAAAAATGACGGCACCCATTAAGTAGACGTTAAAAGGAATACGCCAACCAAACGTGGCAAGAAAGCCCGCAACCATCATCGTAATGATCCCACCAAAATTGCTGAAAGCCGAATTATATCCCATCATTTTTGTCCGTTCTTTTCCAGTAAAGTAGTCATTAATGAGTGACATCGATAACGGAATAATTAAGCCGACACCGACACCAAGAAGTAACCGGAAAGCGAGTAACCATTCAATCGAATTGACGAACTGACCTCCGACACCGCCAAGGACATAAATGCTTAATCCGATAAGCAAAATCGTTCGCTTCGTCATTTTTGTCGTTAAATAACTCGCAAGGAAAGAAAATGGAATAATCATAAGTGAGGGTGCCGTTAAGATTAACTTCACGATAACCGGATCAGCGTGTGGAAATGCCTCTGCGATTAGTGCGAGGGCAGGAGAAATGGCTGCTCCAGCCATAACGGTTGCCATCGAAATTGAGATAATGGTTCGTTTAAGCATGCTATTAG
>DKGN01000067.1 GCA_002453275.1 Caryophanales bacterium UBA6769 | reverse complement strand
ATTAGAGAGCAAGAGCTTGGAGCTTTGCACTCTCCTTCTTATCAGCTAAAAAAACGTAACCAGACAAGGATCACTGATAAAAGGATTAAACATAAAAGTAAGGCGTTATCCCGCAAGCTCCAAGTTAAAATTCGGAGCTTCGTTCGCCCTTCCCCACCACGGTATCCTCGTGCTTCCATCGCAAGCGCTAAGTCTTCCGCCCGTTTAAAAGAACTAACAAAAAGTGGAATGAGCAAAGGAACGATAGCTTTCATTCGTTGCTTGATTGGCCCGCTTGTAAACTCGACTCCCCTCGCGGATTGTGCTTTAATAATCTTTTCTGCCTCTTCCAATAATGTCGGGATAAAGCGAAGTGAAATTGACATCATTAAAGCAAATTCATGAACAGGCAAGTGAAATCGTTTCAGCGGATTGAGTAATGTCTCGAGTCCATCTGTTATTTCAATCGGTGTTGTTGTGAGTGTTAGAAGGGAAGTAAACATGACTAGAAATAAAAGCCGTAATGCAATAAATGACCCTTGAATTACTCCTTCAGAGTAAAACTTCAGCACACCAAGATGAAAAACGAGGTCTCCTTCTTTCGTTAAAAAAAGATGCAGAAGAAAAGTTAAAATCACAATAAAGATAATTGGCTTCAAGCCTTTAAATATGAATGATAGCGGTACACGACTTAATAGCACTGCAATCGCGATAAAAATCCCGACGACACCATAGCCAGCAAAGCTGTTTGCTAAAAATATAATCATAATAAATAAAAAAACTGAGATAAGCTTTGAACGTGGATCAAGACGGTGAACAATCGATTCACCTGGTACGTATTGACCAATTATAATCGGAGGCATTAGCGGATAACCTCCTTCTGCAATAGATCGACAATTTCATCAGTCAATGCATCGAGTGTATAAGCATCTCTTGGTAATTGTACGTCAAATTTCTTTTCAAGCTTCATTAAAAACTCGATCGTTTCTGGAACGTCTAAGCCTACACTTCGAATCGCATCTGGATCGACAAAAATCTCATCAGGCTTTCCTCGCATGAACACCTTTCCTTCATCCATGACGATGATCTCATCGGCATAGCGGGCAGCATCTTCCATACTGTGTGTGACGAGAATTGTAGTAAGTTGCTTCTCTTTATGCAGGTGATAGAACATGTCCATCATTTCTGTTCGGCCGCGAGGATCGAGTCCTGCAGTTGGTTCATCAAGGACAAGAACATTAGGTTCCATCGCCAGGACCCCAGCAATCGCCACACGGCGCATTTGACCACCACTAAGGTCAAAAGGGGACTTTTCGAGAACCGTTTCATCTAATCCAACTGTTGCGACAAGCTCTCTTGCTTTTTGTTTTGCTGTTTCTTCATCGACTCCAAAGTTCATCGGACCGAAGCAAATGTCTTTTTCGACGGTTTCTTCGAAAAGCTGGTGCTCTGGATATTGAAAAACGATGCCAACTTTTTTGCGTAACGATTTTAAGTTCTTTGCCTTTTCATTTGCACGAATCGTTCGCTCACCGATTGTGATTTCACCTTTTGTCGGTTTGAGCAACCCATTGAAATGTTGAATCAACGTCGATTTCCCTGAACCTGTATGTCCAATGACAGCAAGGTACGTACCAGACGGGATCGTCATATTTACGTCAGCGAGTGCAAGTCGTTCAAATGGCGAGTCTGGCATGTATCGATGCTCTAAGTTTTTAACTTTAATCTCCATAGTTCATCCACCAATTCTTCATGAGAAAAGGATTTTCCACTAAGATTGAATCCTTTTTCGGCAAGTTTTTCTTTTAATTGGATTGAAAAGGGCAAATCAAGGCTATACGTTTTCAGTCGTTCACCATGTGCAGCAAAAATATCCGCAGGTTCACCTTCGAGTACTTTTTCACCTTGATTCATAACAATCATGCGATCGGCAAGTAACGCTTCTTCTAAATCATGCGTAATTGAGATGACGGTAATGTTTTCTTTTTCGTTCAACTCTTTTACGACATCGATGACTTCCTTCCGTCCACGGGGATCAAGCATGGAGGTCGCTTCATCCAAAATAATAATGTGAGGTTTGAGTGCGATGACACTTGCAATCGCGACACGTTGCTTTTGACCACCAGAAAGGCGGTGTGGTTCATGCTGAAGAAAGTCCATCATATTCACTTTCGCAACACTATCGTTAATTCTTTCTAGCATCTCGGCTCTTGGAATGCCGTTATTTTCAAGGCCGAAAGCAACATCATCTAGCACGGTCGTCCCTACGAACTGGTTATCCGGGTTTTGAAAGACGACACCGACACGTCGGCGGATTTCCCAAATGCTTTCTTCATTATTACTTTTGTATCCATCGACTGTAATATCTCCTTCATATGGCAACAATAACCCGTTTAATAGTTTTGCAAGTGTTGATTTCCCCGATCCATTATGACCAACGATCGCAAGCCATTCACCTTTAAAAACAGAAAAGCTGACGCCTTTTACTGCATCACCTGCATCTTCGTTGTATCGAAAAAATACATCGTTTACACTAATTAACTCTTTCATTGTTGCTTCCTCCCCCGCCTGCTGCGCAAGGTTTATCGTTTTCCTTAGATTTGCGAGCCTCTTGGGGTCATGGTAGAGGCATCGTTCCTCATTTCAAACAAGCTGTTACGAGTTGATTCAATCCGCTTGTTCTGTTGGAATGAAAAAAAGGGCACAGAATCAATCCCTCTCTCCGTCAATGATCCTGTCCCGCCTTTTTCGATTTCACTTTATTGCTCGTGTTCTCTTATTCTATTGTGTACTCGTACTTAACGTGGACACAATAGGAATAAGAACAATGGTTTCATGATTAAACGAATTCGATAATGACCATTGGTGCATTGTCACCGCGGCGAGGACCAATTTTACGGATTCTCGTGTAGCCGCCTTGACGCTCTTCATAACGCCCTGCAATGTCACCAAATAGCTTTTGAATGGCGTCTTGTTGTTCGCCATCTTCTGTTTCGACTGCTTCTTTTCGAACGAATGCCGATGCTTGACGTCTTGCATGTAGATCACCGCGTTTTCCAAGTGTCACCATTTGATCAGCGAATGAGCGAAGTTCTTTCGCTTTTGCTTCCGTTGTTTCGATTCGTTCATTTATAATCAAGTCTGTGACTAAGTCACGGAACATTGCTTTACGATGAGCAGTGTCTTTGCCAAGTTTTTTGTTAGCCATTTCAGTGTCCCTCCTTTAAGCTGTGAAGTCTGTATACCGCTCAAAGTTTATATTTCAGCGGCATTCCTAATCTCCCACTTTAGGTAAGTGAGTGTTAAGTGCCGACCAAGCTTCGAACGCAGATGATGACGCAACATGTGTGACTGCAAGTATACTATCCACTATTGAAGGGTGGATAATCAAGCAGCTATTTTGTTGCATCATCTTTACTTGCGCATCCTACGTTTCGTTTGCGGCTAAGGTTGTAGAGTTAGAGTGTAACCTCCATCTAAACCAAGTCTTCTTTATTCTTCCGAACGTAATGCCAAATTCAGTTCAGCAAGCTTCTCTTGCACCTCTTGAAGTGATTTCCGTCCAAGGTTTCGAACTTTCATCATATCTTCTTCAGTTTTTTGAGTGAGCTCATGAACCGTATTGATGCCTGCCCGTTTTAAGCAGTTGTAAGAGCGCACAGATAGATCAAGCTCTTCAATCGTCATTTCAAGCACTTTTTCTTTTTGGTCTTCTTCTTTCTCAACCATAATTTCAGCTTGCTGTGCTTCATCCGTTAAGCTAACAAATATATTCAAGTGTTCTGTTAAGATTTTGGCGCCAAGTGAGACTGCTTCCTCAGGGCGAAGACTTCCGTTCGTCCACACCTCAAGAGTGAGCTTATCAAAGTTCGTTACTTGTCCAACTCTCGTATTTTCAACATGATAATTTACACGTTCGACTGGTGTGTAAATAGAGTCGACAGGGACGACACCGATTGCCAATTCTTCAGACTTGTTTCCTTCAGCTGGCACATAACCTCTTCCACGTCTTGCCGTGATTCTCATTCGAAGTGCGCCATCTTCGCTAATTGTTGCGATTGGAAGGTCGGGGTTTAATATTTCTACATCACTGTCATGAAGAATATCAGCTGCTGTCACAACCCCTTCACCTTGAACATCAATTTCCATCGTTTTTTCTTCATCGGAATAAATTTTCAATGCAAGCTTTTTTAAGTTCAAAATAATCGCTGTTACGTCTTCAACGACACCTTCTACTGTTGAAAATTCATGTAACACTTGATCGATTTGAACAGTTGTAACAGCAGCGCCAGGGAGGGAAGACAGTAAAATTCTTCGTAGAGAATTCCCTAATGTTGTTCCATACCCTCGTTCGAGCGGCTCAACAACAAATTTCCCGTAGCCTTCATCTTCACTAACATCTAGCGTTTGTATTTTTGGTTTTTCGATCTCTATCATCCAACAAAACCCTCCTTCAAAACGTCGACCTTCAACTTTTAAAAAAGCTGAAGTTCCTCTCCTTTAAGCGGTTCTCAGCAGCAGTAACTTTATAGCTTATGCCCGTTCTTTTGCATTTTATACATCATCAGTATAGACATAGTCTAAAAAACTATACTACGTTCCAAACCCATTAATAAGCATGCGTATTATACGCGACGACGTTTTGGTGGACGGCATCCGTTATGTGGGACAGGTGTAACGTCACGAATAGCTGTTACTTCAAGTCCGACTGCCTGTAATGCACGAATGGCAGCTTCTCGACCAGAGCCTGGTCCTTTTACAGACACTTCGACTGTTTTCATGCCATTTTCAATCGCAGTCTTGCCTGCTGTCTCTGCAGCCATTTGAGCTGCAAATGGAGTGGATTTACGTGATCCTTTAAATCCGAGGTTTCCTGAGCTTGCCCATGAAACAGCATGGCCGTGCATGTCTGTAATTGTTACGATCGTGTTGTTGAACGTCGATTTAATATGAGCAATTCCATTTTCAATATTCTTTTTCACGCGACGCTTCCGCGTCGTCTTTGTTTTGCGTTGTGCAGCCATCTAACCATTACCTCCTTTACTGTTTCTTATTTGCCATCGTACGACGAGGTCCTTTTCGAGTACGAGAGTTGTTTTTTGTGTTTTGTCCGCGAACTGGAAGTCCACGACGGTGACGAATGCCACGATACGATCCAATTTCAATAAGACGTTTGACGTTTAATGACACTTCACGACGAAGGTCACCTTCAATTCTGTATGTGTCTACAGCTTCACGAATACGATTTAATTCGTCATCTGTTAAATCACGAACTCGCGTATCTTCTGATACGTTTGCTTTTTCAAGAATTTCTTGTGCTCTTTTCACACCGATACCATAAATATACGTTAATGATACGACGATTCGCTTCTCACGAGGAATGTCGATACCAGCTATACGAGCCATACTTGCACCTCCTTAACCTTGGCGTTGTTTATGCTTTGGATTTTCACAAATTATCATGACTGAACCTTTACGACGAATAATTTTACATTTTTCACAAATCGGCTTTACCGATGCTCTAACTTTCATTGTTAAGTTACCTCCCTAAGATTCGGAGTTTCTCTCGCAATTTATGAACATCGAATCTCTGCGTCAGTTTCAACTCTCAACTTCCCACGTATACAATAATACGTTGCGTCGCTTCGCGTTTCACTTCCTTGATCTTCTTGTTCCTAACTTGCGAATGTTTTTAGTTTATTTAAAACGATATGTGATACGACCACGTGTTAAATCGTATGGAGACATTTCCACTGTTACTTTATCTCCAGGTAAAATACGGATGTAGTGCATACGAATTTTACCAGACACGTGGGCTAAAATTGTATGACCATTTTCGAGTTCGACTCGAAACATTGCGTTTGGTAACGGCTCAACAACCGTTCCTTCCATTTCAATGACATCTTCTTTAGCCATCGATTTGCTCTCCCTTCTTCAGATCAAGAACTTGGTCATGTAAATATTTAGAAATTGCAAAGCGCAACTTTCCATTTGAAACGCGACCTGTTTCTTTGATGCTTTCTCTGACTTCCGGAGATACGTAATCAACGACCTCGAGATGAGTGATGTTTTTCTTTTTTGCTCGGTCGTACTTTCGTTTTTCTCCGTCTGCAATTCGTACATAGCGGTCATTCAAATGTTCAATAACAACACAGTAATGACCAGCTTCTCTCCCTCGCAATACAAAAACAATCTGACCTATCTTGGGAAGTGATTCCGATTCACTCACGAACATCACCTTCACTTAGGCTATTGTTAATATCTCATAACCATCTTCCATTATCGCAATCGTATGCTCATAGTGAGCACATCGCTTACCATCTGTTGTTACGACTGTCCAATTATCCGCAAGTGTCTTGACATAACGTGCACCCGCATTCACCATTGGTTCAATGCAGAGGACCATTCCTTGTCTAAGCCGGGGACCTCTCCCTGGTGGACCGTAATGCGGAATTTGTGGGTCTTCATGTAAGTTCTGTCCGATTCCGTGGCCAACGTATTCACGAACGATCGAGAAGCCTTCTGCTTCAACATACGTTTGAATAGCATGGGAGATATTCGAAAGTCGTTCACCAGGCTTCGCTTCTTCCAAGCCACGATAGAGGGACTGTTCCGTTACTTCCATCAGTCTTCTACTCTCAGCATCGATTGTACCGACCGGATACGTCCAAGCTGAATCCCCATGGTAGCCCTCATAACACGCTCCGACATCGATGCTTATAATGTCCCCTTCTTGTAATACAAGCTCACCGGGAATGCCGTGTACAAGCTCTTCGTTTACTGACGTACATATACTACCAGCAAACCCATTATAGCCTTTAAAAGAAGGGATTGCATCCATTGACCGAATGAATTCTTCAGCGATTGCATCAAGTTCATTCGTCGTCACACCTGGTCGGATATGTTTCTGTAATTCCTCATGTGTTAAGGCGACGATTCTGCCTGCTTCACGCATAATCTTAATTTCCCGGTCTGTCTTAAGAACAATCATTCAGAGAGGCTCCCGATTAGGTTATCGACGTCTTCGAACACTTCATCGATGTCCCGGTTGCCATCAACCGTTTGCAGCACACCTGTATCTTCATAGTATTGAAGCAATGGTTCTTGCTGATTGATGTTCACTTCTAATCGATTTGCGACTGTTTTTTCATTGTCATCTTCACGCTGATAGAGCTCGCCACCACACTTGTCACAAGTTCCATCCTGTTTCGGACGGTTGAAGACCATGTGATACGTTGCTCCACAGTTTCGACAAACCCGTCTCCCTGTTAAACGTTCTAATAATTTATCGCGTTCAACATTAATGTTAATGACGTAGTCGATGGAACGGTTCATGTCTTGTAAAATGGCGTCAAGCGCTTCCGCTTGTGGAACGGTTCTTGGAAACCCGTCAAGCAAAAATCCATCGTCACAATCCGATTTTGCTAACCGTTCACGAACGATTCCAATCGTCACTTCATCCGGGACTAATTCTCCGGCATCCATAAACTGTTTCGCTTGTTTGCCAAGCGGTGTTCCTTCTTTGATTGCTGCACGGAACATATCTCCAGTTGATATATGAGGGATACCGTATTTCGCAATTATTTTTTCTGCCTGTGTGCCTTTACCGGCTCCAGGTAAGCCCATCAATACGAGATCCATCGTCATCCCTCCATCCTACTTGATGAATCCTTTATAATGACGTTCTATTAGCTGACTGTCAATTTGCTTCATCGTGTCAAGTGCAACTCCAACGACAATGAGAATACTCGTGCCCCCAATTTGAACGGAAGGCGGGAGATTTGCGATTGTCGTAAAAAAGATTGGGATGATGGCAACGACAGCTAAGAAAATTGAACCGACAAATGTTAATCGGTATAAAATGCTCGTAATTCGATCTTGTGTCGCTTTCCCAGGACGCGTGCCAGGTATATATCCACCTTGCTTCTTAAGGTTTTCTGCCATTTGTTCTGGGTTTACCTGAACGAATGTATAGAAATACGTAAAGCCAATAATTAAAAGTGCATAAACAGTTGCACCGATTGGATTGGCGTAGTCAACTGTCTGAACGAGCCAGTTTGCGAATTTGCTATCCCCAAAAAAGCCAGCAATCGTTCGTGGTGTATAAAAAATTGCGACTGCAAAAATAACAGGGATTACACCAGCAGCGTTTACTTTGATCGGTAAGTGTGTTGATTGACCGCCAACTGTTTGACGTCCTACAGAAACGCGCTGAGCGTATTGAATTGGAATTTTGCGGATTCCTTGTTGTACAAAAATAATGACAACAACGATAAGTAAAACCGCAAGAACGAGACCCAATGTTTTCGCAATACTGATAAACAATTGATCAGGGTTTTGGAACTGTGACAAGTAGACTTGTTGGACACTCGTCGGAATGGCTGCCACGATTCCCGCAAAAATGATAATCGAAATTCCATTTCCGACCCCATTTGCTGTAATCTGTTCACCGAGCCACATTAAAAATGCCGTTCCAGATGTTAATACGAGTGCAATTACGAGATATGTTGAAACACTCGGGTTCGGGACAAGTCCAGGAAATAAATTGTTAAAACCAAACGATAATGCCATCGCTTGAATAAACCCTAACACGATCGTTCCATATCTAGTAAATTGAGCAAGCTTTCGTCTTCCAACTTCCCCTTGCTTTGCCCATTCAGCAAACTTAGGCACAACGTCCATTTGTAAAAGTTGAACGATAATCGAGGCTGTAATGTATGGCATAATTCCCATTGCAAAGATGGAAAAACGCTCTAACGCTCCACCCCCGAACATGTTCAAGACTCCGAACAAGCTAGCGTCTCCGCTAAACTGCAGGACATCCTTGTTTACACCTGGAACAGGGATAAACGCTCCAATTCGAAAGACGACGAGCATGAGTAATGTAAAAATAATTTTTCTACGTAAGTCGGCAACCCGAAACATGTTAGATATTGTCCGGAACATTAAATCACCTCA
>DKGN01000069.1 GCA_002453275.1 Caryophanales bacterium UBA6769 | reverse complement strand
GTCACCCCCTCCTACTCGATCATGGGACAATTTATGTCAGCGGTTGTTACAACTTTAGATCGAACAAAGGCTTTATAATCTCCGGTAACTATGAAGCTTGATTGTCATAAATGCCTGTGGAATGGAGGAGTTTCATAAATGAAATTTTTATTTATTGGTGACATCGTAGGATCTTCTGGTAGAAGGGCCTTACGTGAATATTTGCCTAAGCTAAAGCGTAAATATAATCCAACCGTGACGATTATTAATGGTGAAAACGCTGCAGGGGGTCGCGGAATTACTGAGAAAATCTATAAAGAGTTAATGGATACGGGTGCAGATCTCATAACGATGGGAAATCATACGTGGGATAAGAAAGAAATTTTCGACTTTATTGATAGTGCCCAACATTTGATTCGTCCTGCTAATTTTCCAGCTGATACTCCTGGCCAAGGAGCGAGTTTGTTAAACATTAACAACATTGAAGTTGCAGTAATTAATGTCCAAGGTCGAACATTTATGCCTGCACTAGACTGTCCGTTTCGGAAGGTAGACGAGCTCGTGCGTCATTATTCGGAAGTGACCCCTTATATTTTTGTTGACTTTCATGCAGAAGCGACTAGTGAAAAGCAAGCAATGGGTTGGTATTTAGACGGAAAGGTCACTGCGGTTGTTGGTACTCATACCCATGTCCAAACGTCAGACAATCGAATCTTACAAGAAGGAACGGCATATATTACAGATGTAGGAATGACGGGTCCATATGATGGAATACTTGGCATGGAGCGAGAAGCTGTTTTGAAAAGGTTTTTAACAGGCTTACCTGTTCGGTTTGAAGTGATGTCGGGTCGTGAACAATTAAACGGAGTATGTGTAACGGTTGATAAAGCTTCTGGAATGGCAACGAATATTGAAAGAATCCAAATCAACGAAGATAAACCTCTTTTTGAATAAATTCAAAACTAAATATCAAAAATGAAGGAATACAGGCCATTATCGTGAATAGTATCTAGAAGGGAGTAATATTAAGGGAGGTACTAGTAATGGAAGTATTAAAAGTTTCAGCGAAATCAGTTCCTAATTCTGTAGCTGGCGCATTAGCAAATGTTTTAAGAGAAAGAGGAAATGCTGAAATCCAGGCAATTGGTGCTGGTGCGATTAATCAAGCGATTAAGGCGATTGCAATTGCAAGAGGATTTGTTGCACCGAGTGGAGTAGACCTCATCTGTATTCCCGCATTCACTGATATTTTAATAGATGGTGAAGAGAGGACCGCAATTAAACTCATCATAGAACCAAGATAGTTGAAGCTTACCTGTTCTTTTTGAATGGGTAAGTTTTCTTTTTTGTTCATGACATAAAGCACGTTTACAAAGGATGGATGAAGGTTTGAATATTTTTGATGCGCATTGTGATGTTCTTTACAAAATGTGGCTAAATCCACACATAAATTTTTACGATGACGCAAGTTTGCATACTAATTATCATTATCTTAAACAGACGGGTGAAAAAAATATCCAGTGCTTTGCCATTTATATTCCGGCAGCCGTTCATGAAGATAATCGATTTCAAGTTGCACTTGATATGATCGATATATTTTACGAAAAAATTTTAATTTATAGTGATATAAAATTACTCTTATCGAAAGATGATGCACATAAGCTTAAAGCGAACGAAATAGGTGCTATTTTAACATTAGAAGGCTGTGACGCGATTGGACGCGATTTAACGAAATTAAAAACTTTGTTTCGCCTCGGTGTACGTTCAGTTGGTTTGACATGGAATGAGGCCAATGCGGTAGCTGATGGGGTATTGGAGCCTAGGGGAGCCGGACTAACTTCATTCGGGGAAAAAGTAATCCAATTAAACAACAAATTTCACATTTGGACTGATGCCTCTCATTTATCAGAAAAGGGATTTTGGGATATGATTGAAATTGCTGATTATCCGATTGCTTCCCATTCAAATGCACAGTCGATTGCGAAGCATCCCCGGAATTTAACAGACGATCAAATTCGTGCATTGTTTGCAAAAAATGGAGTGATCGGATTAACCTTTGTCCCAGAATTTTTAACAGGAGCAGAACAGGCAAGCCTGCATCATATATTTAAGCATATTGATCATTTATGTTTCCTTGGTGGAGAAAGCCAAATTGGTTTTGGCTCCGATTTTGACGGAATCGATGAAACACCATATAAATTAAATAATTATTCATGCTATCAGAGACTAATAGAAGAGCTTTTGCGGCACTATCCTGAACGGATAGTAAAAGGATTATTATATAATAATTTCTTAAAAAGAATTCCTTTCTAAAAAAACAAGGTGTTTGCTATATTTGTAGGGTTGCACGAATTGGTTTCTAGGCGTAAGATTGTATTCGCTTGGAATACAATCTTTTTATTTAATAAGAGTTTCATAGGAATGATTATGCGTGTTTGCGAGGAGTGACAAATAAAATGGTAAATCAACTTTCATGGAAAGTTGGAGGTCAACAAGGCGAAGGAATTGATAGTACTGGAGAAATATTTGCAGTAGCGTTAAACCGCATAGGCTATTATTTATATAGTTACCGCCACTTTTCATCTAGAATAAAAGGTGGGCATACAAACAACAAAATTAGAGTAAGTACACAAGAAATCCGATCCGTTTCGGATGATTTAGATATACTCGTTGCGTTTGACCAAGAGACAATCGACTTGAACGCACATGAGCTTAATGCTGATGGCATCATTATTGGGGATGCGAAATTTAACCCAACAAAACCAGATAATTGCCAAGCGACTTTATACGCGGTTCCTTTTAGTGAGATTGCGAAAGAGCTTGGAACAACATTGATGAAAAACATGGTCGCTATCGGTGCCTCAAGCGCAGTATTAGGGTTAGATGTGAATGACTATCAAGAAGTGGTAGAAGAGATTTTCTTAAGTAAAGGTCAACAAGTAGTCGAAAAGAATATGGAAGCGATTTGGGCTGGTTATCGTTACTTAATTAAAGAAGCTGGCGACACATTGAAGACTTTTCAACTTGAAAAGGCAGACGGACAAAGCCGTCTATTCATGATTGGTAATGATGCAATCTCACTTGGGGCGATAGCAGCAGGGGTAAGATTTATGGCAGCCTATCCGATTACACCAGCCTCAGAAATTATGGAATATTTAATTCAAAAATTACCTGAAGTTGGTGGCACAGTCATCCAAACTGAAGATGAAATGGCTGCTGTGACGATGGCAATTGGATTGTTAAAATACCTCCGTCTTGTTAAATTTAAATGAGTTGGGACATCCTTAGACTATTCGCCTGATGATGTGAGCACGTGATCGTAATCCTGAAGCTAACAATTAACAACGTGATGCATGATTAGAGGGGGATGACGTTATGCAAGAGTTTAAAGTGAAGGGATTAACTTGTCCGAATTGCACACTCGAACTTGAAACAAAAATTCAAACTTTATCCTATGGTAAAACTGCAAAGCTTAGTTATATAAAAAGTGAACTAGCCATTGATGAAAAAGTTAATTTACAAGCTGTAAAGGAAATCCTTACTAGTGAAAATGCACACCTCGTTGAAGATGATGACGCCGTGAATAGGTTGCAAACACAAAAATGGCTCTTAGGGCTGGCTATTGTGCAGTTTGTCGTCGCAATGCTGATAGATTTGCGTTCAGCTAATAGTTTTATCGTTATTCCACTATATTTAGGTAGTATCGTAGTTGGTGGTCATAAAACATTTCTGAAAGGGTTAAAAAATCTTGTTAGTTTTACATTTAATATTGATACACTTATGACAGTCGCTTTAATTGGTGCCATAGCAATTGGGGAATGGAAAGAAGGCGCCCTTGTCGCTATTTTATTTGGTTTAAATGAATATCTAGAAGGAATAGGGATGGAGAAGGCACGCAAATCTGTCGAGGCCTTACTAGACGTAGCCCCTAAACAAGCGACAGTCATTCAAAATGGGCTAGAGCGAGTAATATCTGTCCATGATCTCCAAGCCGGCGATTTAGTTTTGGTTAAATCTGGAGAAACGATTCCATCTGATGGCATTGTGATTGAAGGTAGGAGTTCAGTAACTGAAGCAGCGATTACCGGGGAGTCCTTACCTGTAGATAAGAGAATAGGTGACCCCCTTTTTGGAGGTAGTATTAATAACGAAGGAGTTTTGAAAGTAGAAATTACAAAAGCTTTTGACGATTCTTCGTTAGCAAAAATATTACATTTAGTTGAAGATGCGCAAGAGACAAAGACTCCAACAGAACTGTTTATTAATCGTTTTGCGAAATATTATACACCATTTATTATGATCATCGCTGTCATTGTCATGCTTCTCCCTCCGTTATTTTTCCAAGTAACTTGGGGTAAAGCATTTTATCAAGGACTGGCAGTATTAATCGTCGGTTGCCCATGCGCACTTATTCTTTCGTCACCAATTGCTAACATTTCAGGTATTACTCGAAACGCGCGAAATGGTATTCTAGTAAAAGGATCAGTATTTTTAGAGCAATTAGGTAAGCTCGATGTCCTTGCTTTTGATAAAACAGGAACCCTTACTAAAGGTGAACCTCAAGTACAAGAAACAGTGATATACAATGAAAGCTTATTCCAGCCAATCTCTGTTGCAATTGAAAAAAATTCAACCCATCCACTAGCTAAGGCTATCTTGGAAACAAATAAGGGGGAGCTTGTAGCTACATTAGAACCGGAAGATATTGTTACATTGCCAGGAACAGGGATAAAAGCAACAATAGAAGGAGAGACGTATTGGCTTGGAAATGAAAACAGTCTTCAACATTTAGATATTCCGAATGATGTGCTTGCCGATATTCACGAATTAAAAGCTGATGGCTTGACCCTCGTTCTTGTTGCAAGTGAAACTGAAATTCTTGGGATTTATGGAATTTCAGACGAGGTACGCACAGAAAGTAAAGGGATGCTTGAAGCTTTGTTCAACTTAGGAATAAAAAACACATGGATGCTAACAGGGGATCACGCACAAACAGCAAAGACCATAGCGAATCAAGTTGGGATCCAATCTGTATCTAGTCATTTACTTCCAGAACAAAAAGTTCAGAAAATCAAAGCATTAATGCAAGCGGGGAACAGAGTGGCCATGGTCGGTGATGGTATTAATGATGCGCCTGCATTAGCGACGGCAGACGTAGGGATTGCAATGGGAAAGGGCACAGACAGCGCGATTGAAACAGCTGATGTCGTTTTAATGCAAGACCACTTAGGGAAACTACCAAATGCAATTGCTACTGCACAAAGGGTCAATCGTCTAATTAAAATAAATATAACGATTGCGCTCGGTCTAAAGGCGATAGCATTACTATTAACAATTCCCGGATTACTCACGCTTTGGATTGCAATACTGTCTGATATGGGTGCGACTATTTTAGTGACAATCCTAAGCTTAACAATATTAATTGAGAGAAAATAAGCAAGGTGTAAAGGTAGGGAGTATACGAATGAACAAAAGAAAGCAAAATATTACGATACTAGTCGTACTATTAATTTTAACTTCAATTGCCGGGGTTGCATATTGGTTATGGGTAAAGTCGATCGCGTTACCAATAATAGGTAATATTGAAGACTACGAAGCAGAAACGATTTCAGGTGAAGAGTTTAAGATTGAAGATGGAAAAATAAAATTGTTTACTGTAGTTGAAAGTGGTTGCCCTCCAGAATGCGAAGATATGTTTGCAGAGCTCGAGCAATTGCAACAAGATTTAATCGATGAAAAAGCATTTGTCGCGAGAGCGCACGTTCTTACAATTGTAGAAAATGAATCCGATATTAACACGCTTAAGGAATATCCAGAAAAATATAATATGGATGAAAATGGTTGGAATATATTACTGTTACCCCAGGATGACCGTCAAAGATTGTTAGAAAGCATAACGGAAACAAAGGAAAACAGTCGTGCGTTAACATTAGTGGATGCAACTGGGAAAGTCCGCCAGCATTACAACATTGAAGTTCAGGACGAAAAAGAACAATTGCTGAAAGACGTTGCTCAACTTATTCGAATCCAGCAACAATCGATCGAGGAAAGAAGATAAGACATTGTACAAGTTCGCGCCTACATTAACCAAATAAAAAGGAATCGCCGTCAAAATAACGCGCGATTCCTTTTTTTGTTTTTCCTTCCTTCGATGACTGTAAGATTATGCTTTCCATTCTTTTTGGAGAGTGCTGGTTTTTGTGTTTTTAATTTATTTGGATTGGATCCTACAACCCTAAGGTGTGGAGCCTTTACACGACTTCTTTGCTTTTGTTTTTGACGTTTCATTGATTGTTTAACAGCACGATCATAGTTCCGATCAGTACCTTGAATTTTATTTCTGAAAAATAGTCTGTAAATGATGTATATAGCTGCGAAAAGTAATCCATAAAAGAAAATCATTTGCAACAATCGCATCGGATCTTTAAAAAGATAAGAGCCAATCCCAATAAAAGCAAGGATGATCATGGTGGGAGCGAGAATGCGAGATATACGGGTGGACAACGGTTACACCTCCTTAGGAGTATAAGCGTCTAGACAATCGTTGATTCTTTTTTCAAGTATTCATATTGCTCATCTCTTGATAGCATTTCCTGAAAAGATGAAATTGAAACCTCAACTTGTTTATCAGTTGGTTCCTTCGTCGTTAATAATTGCAACCAAAGACCTGGATAGCCTAGCATTTTCAAGACTGGGATGTTTCGTAATTTATTTGTGAATTGCAGTACTTCAAACGAAATGCCTAAGACAAAAGGTATGAGCAAAATCCGATAAACAAGTCGCTGCCACAACGGATCGTATGGAACAAATAAATAAACAAAAACACCAACAAAAACTGTAAACAAGATGAAGCTACTTCCGCACCGGTAATGGAGCCTTGATTGCTTTTGGACATTCTCAATTGTAAGAGGTAAACCATTTTCATAAGCATTAATTACTTTATGCTCGGCTCCATGGTATTGAAACACCTTCTTAATAAGTGGGGTCATGGAAATAAAATAAATATACGTTAATAACAAAATTAACTTTATAAAACCCTCGATAAGATTTTGTTCAATCCGACCTGGAAAGATTGGTAACATAAAATTTGCAGTAATTGCAGGGATAATGGTAAAAATGAACTTTCCAAATAAGAAGGAAAGCACGCCGATGACAGCCGCACCTAAAATTAAACCTATCTTTGATGTTTCTTTTTCTTTTATTGCTAGTTCTTTTTCGTCATCTACCGGATCGACATCGTAGCGCTCAGATGAAAAGTTTAAATGTTTCGTTCCATTTGCACTTGCTTCGATAAGAGCAACACAGCCCCGGACAAACGGAATTTTCTTTAATTTATTTAATATTGGAATCTGTTTTTTGGGAACTTCAAAATACTCAATGGAGTCATCAATTCTTCTAATTGCTGTGACATATGTATTTTTGCCACCAAACATAACCCCTTCTATAACAGCTTGACCACCATATACTGGTCTTGTCTCATTAGCCATTATTCGTTCACCAACCTATCGGATTTGTCTTCTCTCTTTATTATATTACAGGATAAATTAAAAAACCTCTACATATACTCATTAATTCTAATGGAATTAGAAAAATGTGCTCATATTAAGTAAGAGGTGATCATAAATGGATAAAGATCTTGATGAAAGAGAAAAAGAAAAGGAACAACATAATCAAGCGATGGGGAAATCTTCATCTAGCTTCACATCAACAGTCGTTTTGATTGGCTTATTTGGAGGAATCATATGGGGCATCGTTCTTTTTGTAGCTTACTATTTGAATTTCACAGAGGTCGGTCCAGCGCTTATATTAAATCCTTGGGCATTGAGCGCATGGAAAAACAAAGTACTCGGACAGCTCATTGGGATTCCTATTATTGGGATTTTATCGATCGGTGTTGCTTTTATTTACCGAGTGCTTTTTGTAAAATTTAAAAGCATCTTGCTTTCACTTTTGTTTGGTGCTGGAATATGGGGTATTACCTTTTATTTATTAAATCCAATATTTCCTGATTTAAAACCATTAAAAGATTTGAGCAAGGATTCCATTATTACAACGTTATGCATCTACTTATTATATGGTCTCTTCATCGGGTATTCGATCGCATATCATTATGAAGAAGACAAGAATCAAGTCGCCTATTCAAATAATTAATGCTGTGATAGAATGTTTTTGAAGTATGGAAACGGAATTTTTTACTAAAATTAAAAGTAGGCGATCACTTGAAAAAGATTTTTGTGATTAACGGTCCTAATTTAAACAGGTTAGGAATTAGGGAACCCGATGTTTATGGAACGAATACCCTTGCAAACCTTGAAAGCTATCTACATACTGAATGTCATGATTTAAATTGCGAGCTTATTTTCAAACAGTCCAATCACGAAGGCGATCTTATCGATTGGATTCACAAAGCAGAAGATGAACAAGCCTTTGGAATTGTTATTAATCCGGGTGCTTTTACGCATTATAGTTATGCTATTCGTGATGCGATTGCAAGTGTTGATGTGCCAACAGTTGAAGTTCACATTTCAAATGTCCATCAGCGGGAAGCTTTCCGACACACTTCAGTAGTTTCGCCTGTAACAGAGGGGCAAATCGTTGGCTTTGGTTTTTATGGATATAAATTAGCACTATTTGCTTTATTGAAGAAGTAGTCTGATTGTGGAAGGGTGAACAGATAACATGCAACGACTTAAAAATTTAAGAGCTAAAATAGAAGATGAGAAGCTTGATGGTTTATTAATTACGAGTTCGAGCAATTTGCGGTATATGACAAATTTTACAGGAACAGCTGGTGTTGCGATTGTAACGTTGACCGAAGCTAAGTTTATTACGGATTTTCGCTATACTGAACAAGCGGAGGAACAAGCACAAGCATATGAGGTCATTGAACATCATGGTAATATTCTTGATGAGATTGCATCTCAAGTTCAAGAGATGAAAGTTAAACGACTTGGCTTTGAACAAGAACATGTAACATATCATACATATCGTTTATACGAACAGAAGTTTTCAGCAGAACTTGTCCCAATATCTAATCTTATTGAACAGTTAAGGCTAATCAAAGATGAAGAGGAAATTCAAATTCTTCAACAAGCTGCCAAAATTGCTGACGATGCATTTGAACACATTATTACTTATATAAAGCCGGGGATTAGTGAGCGCTCCGTTGCAAATGAACTAGAGTTTTTTATGCGGAAGCAAGGCGCAACCTCTTCTTCATTTGATATTATTGTTGCTTCAGGTACACGATCAGCTCTCCCGCATGGCGTTGCCACAGAGAAGAAAATCGAACAAGGTGATCTAATTACGTTAGATTACGGTGCATATTTTCAAGGTTATTGTTCAGATATTACGAGAACGATAGCAGTAGGCGAGCCAACTGAACGCATGAAGGACATTTACTCGGTTGTCTACAATGCCCAACAGTTAGGTGTACAACAAATTAAATCTGGAATGAGCGGCAAAGAAGCCGACGCTATTACAAGAGATTATATTAGTGAAAAAGGCTTTGGCGATTACTTCGGACATTCTACTGGCCATGGAATTGGACTTGACGTACATGAAGGCCCAACACTTTCAATGAGAAGTGAGCAAGTATTAAAGCCTGGCATGGTCGTTACAGTTGAACCTGGTATTTATCTCGCAGGTGTTGGCGGTGTAAGAATTGAAGATGACATTGTGATAACAGATGAAGGTAATGAAAGATTAACACATGCGACAAAAGAGTTAATCATTTTATAGTCTTTTTTCAAGCGTACATTAGAGGAGGAATTATGACATGATTTCGGTAAATGAATTTAGAACAGGTACAACAATTGAAGTAGATGGTGATATTTGGCAAGTAATGGAATTCCAACACGTGAAACCAGGGAAAGGTGCAGCGTTTGTTCGCTCAAAGCTTAGAAACCTTCGTAACGGCTCTATCCAAGAAAAAACATTCAGAGCAGGTGAAAGAGTAGCTAGGGCGCATATCGAAAATCGAAGAATGCAATATTTATATGCTAGTGGTGATGCCCATACATTTATGGATACGGAAACATATGACCAAATTGAATTACAAGCTTCTCAGCTCGAATACGAATTAAATTTCTTAAAAGAAAATATGGAAGTCCAGATTCGCACATATAATAGTGAAACGCTCGGTGTTGAATTGCCAAGTACAGTGAAATTAGAAGTTGTAAAAACGGAACCTGGAATAAGAGGCGATACAGCAAGTGGCGGTTCTAAGCCAGCTGAATTAGAAACAGGATATACGGTACAAGTCCCTTTTTTCGTAAATGAAGGTGACGTATTGGTCATCGATACATCAAAAGGGGAATACGTTTCTAGAGGTTAATAACT
The DNA here is from genome assembly GCA_002453275.1 of Caryophanales bacterium UBA6769. GTDB lineage: Bacteria > Bacillota > Bacilli > Bacillales > UBA6769 > Pueribacillus. Next base: position 3,533 of record DKGN01000069.1, on the reverse strand, counting down.
TTACAAAACAAAGACTTTCTGCATTGAGCAGGAAGTCTTTTTTTATTGGTTTCTTCATACGATAGTACAGGCTAAGACTGTTAAAGAAAGGAAGAATCGTATGAAGTTTTTCCAAAATATTCAAGAAAATCTCGTACCTGGCTTATTGGGGATGGCGTTCTTACGTGTAATATCCTCTTTAATTGAATTTTCAGCTGCCGTCGCGATGATTTATTTTAACGATGTTAAAAAAGCCCTTGTTATTAATTCTTTTCTTGCTGTTGTCGGACCAATGGTTTTTATTACTGCGACATCAATAGGGTTAATTAGTATGGCTGATGGAATCTCTTATGGAAAGCTATTCCTCATTATTATCGGTGTTTTATTTATTTTAATCGGCATTTTAAAGTAGTACGCAAGGTATAATTTGTCCATTTTTTCATAACGTTTACTATAAAGAAGTTCTACGTATCGATTTGAGGGATTGTAGTGAACAATATTAATCAAATTTTACCTGAGTCTATTCAAAGTTTTTTAGACAAAATGTCGAGCAGTTTTTTAAAAAAAATTGAAGAAATAAGAGTCCGCATTCATCGTCCGTTAGAAATTATTGCAGCAGGCAAACCATATTACCCTAAAAAAAACAACGAATTGTACTATGTGACATTTGAGGATAGTAACGAATTGTTAAATAAACTTAGTAATTATTCTTTGTATGCTTTTGAAGAGGAATTGAAAAGAGGCTATATCACAATTAAAGGAGGACACCGAGTCGGACTTGCAGGCAAGGTCACAATCGAACAAGGAAAAGTGAAAGCAATTAAAGAGGTCAGTTCGTACAATATTCGAATTGCTCGCGAAAAAATTGGAATAGCTACCGATTATTTAACGTATTTATATGATCAGCGATGGCTAAATACGTTAATTATCGGTGCCCCACAAACCGGGAAAACAACGTTGTTAAGAGATTTAGCCCGAAATATAAGTATCGGAAGTAAGCTGCACAACATTGAGCCTTGCAAGGTGGGGATTGTTGATGAGCGTAGTGAGATTGCAGGTTGTGTAAAAGGGGTACCACAGCATAATCTCGGCTATCGGATTGACGTTCTCGATGCGTGCCCAAAAGCAGAGGGAATGATGATGATGATTAGGTCCATGAGCCCTGATGTCATCATCGTTGATGAAATCGGTAGACAAGAAGATGCAGAGGCTATTATTGAAGCTTTGAATGCAGGAGTACAAATGATGATGACCGTTCATGCAAACTCACTGGAAGATTTATACTTACGGCCTATGCTGAAGCCGATCTTAGAGAGCAATGTATTTGAGCGCTTCGTTGAACTAACACGTAAAGGTGGATCACCTGGGGTCATTCACGCTATTCGAACACCAAGTCGCAAAAACATTTTACCTGAAAAAAAGGAAAGGTTTTTATGAAATGGTTTGGAGCGATATTAATCATTTTGTCTACGACTTTGGCCGGATTTACGATTGCAAACCGATATCGTGAAAGAACGAGACAATTAAGGCAACTAAAAGTCACGTTACAAACGCTTGAAGCAGAGATTGTTTATGGGTTAACGCCATTAAGTGAAGCATCACAAAAAATTTCAACGATGATTGCAAGCCCATTAGCCGATTTTTTTTCAACATTTTCAAAGATCCTATCGGCTGGAAAGCATAGTGTTCCAGAAGCTTGGAATCAATCATTGCAACAAACGATGCAACTTTTAAGTTTGGAAAAAAGTGATCTTGAAATATTAAAGCAATTTGGTCAGACACTTGGTCAACACGATCGTGAACATCAACAGAAACAAATAAGCTTAACAATTTTACATTTAGAAAAAGAGGAATTAGAAGCAAAAGATGCGCAACAACGCTATGAAAAAATGGTGAAAAGCTTAGGTTTATTGACGGGTTTATTAATCGTAATCTTATTAATTTGAACGGAGTAGTTGGAGGGGAAGGCATGCCTAAGGATGTCAACATAATATTTCAAATTGCGGGGATTGGGATTGTTGTTGCGATGCTACATACCGTGTTAAAGCAAATGGGAAAGGAAGAATATGCCCATTGGGTGACCCTTATAGGGTTCATCGTTGTGTTGTTCATCGTTATTTCAATTTTAGATGATTTATTTCAGAAAATTAAAGGTGTGTTTCTTTTTCAAAGCTAGGGGGTGTAGGCGATTGAGGTCATGCAAATTACTGGACTCGGTTTAATCGCAACCTTCCTCATTTTAATTCTAAAGGAACAGAAGCCAGTCTTCGCCTTCTCAATAACGGTTATTGTTGGTGCGATTATCTTTCTCTTTCTTATCGGGCAGATTCAATCTATTTTTCAGCTACTACACAACTTAGCAACAAATGCAAACATTAATATCGTCTACGTAGAAACCATTTTAAAAATTATTGGAATTGCTTACATTGCGGAGTTCGGTGCACAAATCACGAGGGATGCTGGCCAAAGTGCGATTGCATCGAAAATTGAGCTTGCCGGAAAAATTATCATTATTGGCATGGCGATCCCAATTTTAAAAGTCATTATCGAGACTGTACTCGGCTTACTACCAACTTAAACTTTCGGAGGATAAGAGATGATTTTGGAAAAGGGAAAAGAAAGATTTACATACAAAGTCGTCATGTTTGTCCTCATTATTATTATATTTATTCTTACATGTCTCACTGAAATAAAGCCAACTGCTTATGCTTTTGAGAACGAACAAGGAGAGCACGAATCCGAAAGTAGTGAAGAGCTTGAGCCTCTAGTGAATGAACAGATTGAAAATATTGAGCTTGATCATATAAAAGATTTTTGGGAAAGCATTGTGAATGAATATGGTGGGTATTTGCCAGAAAGTCAAAAAGGAACATTTTTAGATTTTGTTAAAGGGGACAAGTCATTCTCATTACAAAAATGGCTCATCGGCGCAGTGAAATTTCTTTTTCATGAACTTCTGACAAATGGGAAGCTACTCGGATCACTTATCTTATTAGCGGTATTTGCAGTCGTGTTACAGACGATTCAAAGTGCTTTTGAATTTCATGCAGTAAGTAAAATTGCTTATTCAATTACGTACATGGTTTTAATCATTTTAGCTTTAAATAGTTTCCACGTTGCGATTACGTATACGGAGCAAGCGATTCAAAATATGATGGGTTTTATGATTGCGCTTATTCCATTATTACTAGCTTTACTTGCTTCTATTGGAAGCTTAGTATCTGTAGCTTTCTTTCATCCAATTATTGTATTTCTCATTAATACGAGCAGTTTGCTCATTATTAAAATTGTCCTGCCATTGCTTTTTCTATCCGCAATTTTACAAGTCGTAAGTTCATTAACAGAACATTATAAAGTAACGAAACTTGCAAACTTATTACGGAATGTTGGGCTAGGCATATTAGGCGCTTTTTTTGCAATTTTTCTAGGAGTAATTTCAGTCCAAGGCGCTTCGACTGCTGTTGCGGACGGATTAACGATCCGAACAGCAAAGTTTTTTGCAGGTAACTTCATTCCCGTCGTTGGGAGAATGTTTACCGATGCGACCGACACAG
>DKGN01000094.1 GCA_002453275.1 Caryophanales bacterium UBA6769 | reverse complement strand
AGGCATCGTTGTAACAGTAACGGGGTATCCTGAATTTAATATTATAATGTTTCTCCTATTTTTATTAAGCTTAGGCTTAATGAAGGACAAGCTTACGTTCATGCAAAACTTGTACTTCACGTTAGTTAGTATGGTCCTCATTACATTGGCAAAAATGGTTCTCGTGGAGCTTGGAATGAAGCTGTTTATGCTTTCTCCGTTTAATTTATATTTGTGGACGGGGAGTGTCATTCACCTTATGAGTTCGCTTCTCATTTTTATGAGTATTATCCTATGGCGTAAACAGATTCAAAAGCTCGCGCAGTTCATCGTAGAAAGCTCACTCTATTACATAAGCTATGCCCTTCTTGTTGTAGGGCTGATTGTCGAGCTGATTTTAACGATGCCTTCTACTGCACTATTGGCTTCATTACACCAACAATACGGGGAAACGACGTATATTGTGGCATTTATTTTATTTTTTCTTTTGCTTCTTATTGTATTGGTTGGATCGCATTTGACGAAAGAGAGATTACAGGAAGAACATGAGGAACAAATGGAGAAGGAACGAATGGATTATGTAGAGAAATTAGAACTGATGCATGATGAATTGTCTAGTTTTCGTCACGATTATATGAACGTGTTGCTTGCATTAGATGAAGGAATACGTACGAAAAGTATCGAGCAAATCGAACAAGTTTACCATGAGGTGATTGCCCCTACATCAAAGCTCATTGACAATCGGGATTTGGATCTCGTGAAATTATCGCGTATTGCAATTTCCGAAGTGAAAAGCGTACTTAGCGTAAAAGTCATTTCCGCACAGCAACAACAAGTGAGCGTAATGGTCGATATACCTAAAAGCATTGAAGAAATTGCGATGCCCGTTGTGGACTTTATTCGAGTTATTTCCATTTTAGTCGATAATGCAATTGAAGAAGCGGTCCAAAGTGAAGACAAGGTGATACAACTTGCTTTCTTCGAAATGGAGGAACAGCAATATTTTATCGTCCGCAATAGCTGCAATTACGAAGAGGTTGATTTACAGAGAATTTATACAAAGCGCTATTCTAGCAAAATCAATAACGAAGGATACGGGCTATTTTCTTTAAAACGCATCATTGATAAAACAGAGAATGCGATGTTAGAAACAACGTTTGAAGTTCCCTATTTTTCACAAACGCTCATGTTAAAGAAGCGCTAACCAATTATGGGGAAAAAGTGACCGAGTATGAAAGAACAGCATACTTAATGCGACGGCTAGTATACACTTGTACTTGGGGAGTGAAGCATAAATGGCAGGTGTGTCGTTCGCTACGTTCATCAGTATTGGCTTACCACTAATCGTGCTTGTGTATGCGTTGTCTAGGCGACGCTTGTCCGCATTTCTATTTGGGATCCTAGCGTTTGTCGGTTCGCAAGTGTTGCTGCGCATACCGTTGCTTGAATATGTAAGCACACATAGTACCGGCTTTGTCATGCTTAGCGCCACGCAACCTTTTTTGTTTGCTATTGTGCTTGGGCTATCGGCTGGTATTTTTGAAGAGCTTGCTCGTTATCTTGTGATGCGTTTTCTTATGAAACGACGAGATTGGCAGGCTGGCTTTTTATTTGGAGCGGGACATGGTGGTATCGAAGCGGTGTTATTTGTCGGCATTCCAGTAATAACATTATTGCTTACACCGAGTTCGCTCACCGATAACGCTACTTATTTAGTCGGTGGGGTTGAACGATTTTTTGCAATGATGCTGCATATCGGTCTTTCGATTATTGTGCTACAAGGCGTCGTCCGCAAGAAGTTTTCGTATGTTTTAGTCGCGATAGCCATTCACGGGTTTGTGGATTCATTAGTAGGAATTATACCGTTATACGTGCCGAAAGCTTACATATTGCCCGTTTTGGAAGTAACGGTCGCAGTGATTGCATTTGCTGTATTCTATTACAGTTTATTACTAAAAAGAAAAGGAGAATTACAATGAAGAGAGTAGTCTTTACGCTGTTGAGTGCCATCGCTCTGCTTGCACTTGTCGCATGTGGAGGGAGCAAAGTGGACGACGCAACTGCTGAAAAGTACATCGCAAAAGCAGAAGAGATCGTTTCATTATTAAATGACGGGAATTATGCAGAAATCCATGCTCGATTGAATGAGGAGATGAAGGCAGGCTTACCTGAACAAGATATGGAAGAGCTTACGCCGCTTATCGAGCAATCAGGTAACTTTGAAGCGATTGATAAAGCTTCTGTTGAAGAAAAGGATGGCCATTACATCGTCGTTCTCGTCGGCGCATATAGTGAAGAAGATCGCGTGTTCACGATCACATTTAACGAAGATGATGAAGTTGCAGGATTGTATATCAAATAAAGGCAAACCCTTTCTCGAGCTTTAGAGAAAGGGTTGCTTTTTATTCTGGTAATACCTATTATTAAAGTAATACTAAATTAAAGGTAAGAGGTGCTGATAATGGAGTTAATTAGTGGCAAAATGACGAGCAAAGGACAGATTACAATACCAAAAGAGCTTAGAGACAGGCTTGAAGTTTCTGAAGGGGACCAGTTTAAATTTTTAATTAGCGAAGATGGAAACAGTGTTCGAATGGAACCTATTAAAAGGAAACTTCTTAGTGATGCAATCGGAAAAGTCAATGCAAAAGAACCAATTGATTTAGAAAAAATGCGAGAAATAGTACATGAAACGGCTGCGAAAGAAATTTACTCAGATGGAATTAGGGACAGTCAAAATGAATAAATTTTTAGTTGATACGAATGTTCTTATTCGATTGATTGTAAAAGATGACGAGTCCAAGTTTAATACAATTGTAAATCTAGTAAAAAAGGTAGAAAATAACGAAATGACGTTAATATTGCCAACCATTACAATTGCTGAATGTTGCTGGCTATTAAAGTCATTTTATAAACTAGACAAACAGACAATCAGTAAATATTTACTTGACATCATTGAATCGGAGAATGTAGAAGTCGAAGAGAATATAGTCATTGTTGCATTAAAGTTATACGCTGAAAAAAACGTTGATTTCGCTGATGCCTTATTAAGCTTGAAAGCGAAAGATAACATTCATTTATTAACGTGGGATAAAAAGGACTTCAAAAAGTTGAGTTGCGAATATTTTACCCCAGATGACTTCATTTAACTAATTATTTTTTTGTCAGCTTCGCTTGCAGGACGAGTCGCCCTTCATTTTTATCAAGCTTATAATCGCACGTTGAAAGCGTAATAATCGTATCATCTGCATTAACCTCCACGTCTGTTTGAAAATGAGAGGCTTTTTGAAATTCTGAAAGCAATTGAGCATATTCTTCGTCACTGTCAAAATGGGTTTGAATATAATTAAAGTCCGTCAACGTATTATAAACAGCGAACACCTCAGCCTCATAGCTGTCATGTAACGTATCGAATTCAAACGTCCGGTGCGCTTCAAAGAAATCCTCGTCTAAAAACTTCGTTAAATGTTGGAACATGGAACCGTCCTTCATCCGATGACCGTACACGATAATATTGCGCTCTTCAGCCGAACGAATGTCATTTCGAAAATCTAAAAAAATACTCCCAGCTCTTGATTCCTTTTGATAGAAATTACGGGTCAAATATTGAAGATTATTATCTGCCTGCACGATTGGATAATCAATTTGAGTTCCATCCACTGTAATCCAGCCAACGACATCGGGATTTTGTTTCAGAAGTTCATCAAAGCCTGGCCGGATGGCTGAAGCTGAATTGCCTTCAGCAGAAGCGGTGTCATAGAAGGTGTCTTGAATGTTACTGAGCATTTTACGATTTTGGTAATAGTCGATAAAAATATCGAAGAGACCATAAGAAGCATAGAGGAAGACACCTAAGCAGACAATCGTAATTAGTCTTGATATGATTTTTTTAAATACCATTCTGTCCACCTCTTCCTCGCGTTTTAAACCCCTAATGGTAAAATGTACATTCCGAGCTCTTCATCATGTCTAACAGCGACATCAACTCCATAAATGTCTTGCATGAGTTGTTCAGTCATGATCTGCTTCGGGTTCCCCATTTTTATAATTTTGCCTTGCCTCATTGCGATGATCGTATCACTATATTGAATCGCTTGATTGATATCGTGAAGGACCATGACGATCGTCAATCCTTGTTCATCACGCAGTTGTTTCACGAGTTTTAAAATGTCATATTGATAATAAATATCTAAATTTGATGTCGGCTCATCTAAACATAAATAGGGGGTGCGTTGCGCAAGTGCCATCGCAATCCATGCTCGTTGTTGCTGGCCACCTGATAACGTGTCAAGTGGGACATCGCGTCTTTCCGCCAACCCCGTACAAGTGAGCGCCCATTCGACTATTTCTTCATCTTCCTCCGAATGAGGTGAAAACGTATTTTTATAAGGCAGTCTTCCATAATACACAAGCTTTTCGACCGTCATGTCGGGAGGAGCAATATTATGCTGATGAACGACTCCAAGTGTTTTCGCTAACTCTTTCGGCTTGTAGTTCATAAGCTTTTTTCCATTTAAGGTGATGTGACCTATTTGGGGCTGATTATTATTCGTGAGCACACTCATAAGCGTTGATTTACCTGAACCATTTGGACCGATAATCGTTGTAATTTCACCTTTTTTTATTTGGGCATGCACATCGTGTAGCCGCATGACTTTATCTTGATAAGCAAAAGATATTCCTTTAATGTCCATAGATCCGATCACTCTTTCGTAACAAGAATATGAGGAATGGTCCACCAATAATTGCCATTATAATCGATGCCGGAATTTCGATCGGCGCCATAATCGTTCGACCTAACGTATCCGCCGTTAAAATTAATAAGGCACCAGCTAATGTTGAGAAGGGGATGAGCACTTTATGATCGTTTCCGACTAACGCTCGGCCAATGTGAGGAATGAGTAGACCGACAAATGTGAACATCCCAGCGATCGCCGTTGCAACGGACGCTAACAAGACAGCGACAACGGAAATGGTAAACCGTGCACGATTCACACGGAAACCTAAATTTTTCAACGTTTCGTCTTTTAAAGATAAATGATTGCACCAAGCGTATAAGAAAAAGGCTACAATAAGTCCAATCGATCCGTATAATGCAATCACTTCTACATCCTTCCACGTTTTCATCGTGAGTGTTGATGAGGTAACGGAAATGCTCGACATCATGCTATTTGCACTTTGCGCGCTTAATAGTTCGCTCAACCCAGTAAACACCGCGTTAATTGCGACACCGATCAATATCATACGAAGCGGATTCAATCCTGACTTCCAAGAAAATGTATAAACGAGTAAAAATGCAAGAGCTCCGCCGATGAAGGCGAACAATGGAGCATAGAAGAAGAACGTCGGGAAAAGTGCAATCATAAGCAACGTGAAAAATCCTGCCCCTGATGAGACGCCGATAATTCCCGGTTCTGCTAATGGATTGCGCATGACCGCTTGTAGAAGTACCCCGGACACAGCTAACGTTGCCCCCGCGAGTAACGAAATAACAATTCGTGGAAAGCGTAAATCTTTTATTACGTTTAAATCTTCGTTCGTTCCAGTAAAAATCCCCTTAATTAAATCAATTGCTGTTATATCAATACTTCCGGTTGTCGCTGAATAAATAATCATGACGGGAAGTAAAATAATCACCGCTACAAAACTAATTGCCTTTTTATTCATGTCATTCCCTCTTTATTGACTGCATTTCCAAAGCTACTACAACGCTAAGCAACAAATCATGTAAAAGGCAGAACAGATCTTGGCGTTTAATTGCTATTACGACAAGTGTGCGACAGCCTTTTGCTTCTGTAACTCGAGCTTAGAAAGAATACATTGTTATTCTTCATCCGGGTAAAGCATGTTAACTAAATCTTCTAACGCTTGATCTGCTGCGAGATTCGCCGTTGTACCAAATAACGTTTCCTCTAGGTCATACACGCGATTGTTTTTAACAGCTTTAAAATGTTTCCATACATCGTTTTCTTTAAATTCTTTATCAAACATTTTTACAACTTCATCTGGCATCCCATGCGCTGCTCGTAAAATTACATCAGGATTTGTCTGTTGCAAATGTTCGGTATTTGCGGAAGTGTATTCAACCCCATCCTCGCCTGGAAACACATTCACGCCTCCAGCACGTTCAACGAGGTCACCTAAATATGAATTTTCTGTTGCGACGAGAAAGCTACCTGGAACTCCTAATAAAATTAGGACATTTGGTTTTTCTTTCCCAGCGATTTTAGCTTCTGTTTCTTCCATTTTATCGACAAAACGTTGCACAATTTGCTCCGCTTCGGCTTGGCGATTATACGTTTCACCTAACTGTTCAATTGACGCATATAACCCGTCAACACTTTCTAAATCAAGAAATGTTATTGGTGTATTCGTTTGTTCATAATATTCTTCCACATCATCTTGTAGCGTCGTCACCGATAATACGTCTGTCGGTTGTAGAGATTTAATAATTTCCATATCGGGTTCATTTGCAATTCCAACTTCTTGAAGTTCTTGATAGCGTGGAGATAACTCTTTATATGTCGTTGGAATCCCGACTAAATCCAAATCCAACTCTTCCATCATTTCGACAATAGCTACGGTTGTGGCGATAATCCGGTGTTCCTCATTATCTCTTTCTTCTTTGGCGGTGTCATTCGTATTCGAACTCCCACTTGCTCCACAACCACCAAGAAATACAAGGAACGCTACTAAGATAGTAAACAACTTTATGTTAGATCTCATGTTGAATCGAACACCTCTTTCTAAAAGGATACTTTGCTTCCTTTTCAATAGAAGGCTATTAAAATAGCAAATGGAGTCTTACTGTCAAGTTGCAACAGTAAGACTCGTAGTATTTAAACGTACCGTCTTTTTAATTTAAACGCTAACGGGATAAGTGAACTGATGAGTAAGAGAGTATACAGTAAAACTTTGCTCGTATCTCCTGTTTTCGGGTTACCTGTTTTCTTACCGTCGTTTTCTCCAAGCTCAGGCTTTGTAGGTGAATCATTGTTGTTTTTATTTCCACCTAATTCAATTCCGCCTTCGATGTCCGGAGTGTAAGGACCGTTGCCGTTATCTTTATTTGAAGATCCGACTAACTTATAGCTATCGGCATTAATTTCTTTTTGGCTATTTTTATCAAATACGAGAATAGCTGTATGTTTCTCATCGTAGCCAGGGAATCCTGGAATTGCTCCAGCAGGAACAACGACATGCATATCTAGCTTCATATTTGATAGATCGTTAGGGACACGTAGCTGTACAACAATAGAACCATCATCATTCTCTTTAACGATTAGAGCTTTTCCGTATTTATTCTTTAACTCTTTAATCATTTCTCCACTCGTTATCGTAAGTTGAGCGTAAGTCTTGCCGTCTTTTTCTAGTAAAATAGCTTTACCAGTAAAGAAATCATTAGCAATCGAATCTTGAATCCCATCTTCGTGCTTGATTACATAGTCGATTTCATATGCTTTGTCAGGGCTTAGAACTATATCTGGGTCCTCAGGTTCTGGCTCTGGCTCTGGTGTTGGCTTTGGCTCCTGAGGTTCCGGTTCTGGCGTTGGTTTTGGATCTTCAGGTTCTTCTATATCTGCCCCTACCTCGTCGAACCATAGCTTAACTTCGTGTTCCATTATTCCAGGACCGAAATTCCCTGTATCAATGACCATTCCAAAATCTAATTGATCTGAAAGGTTGCCTGTTAATTCAAATTGAACGGTATATGTATTGTCTTCTGAGATTTCTCCCCAAGTGACTTCCTCGCCATTTATAGTCAATGATGTAATGAATTGTGCGCTATTTCCATTCATTTGAATGTATTTTTTTCCGTCTTTGTAAAGGATCGTAACTGGGTTGTCAAAATAACGTTCAATCATTGGAGTATCAGTTTGATAGTTTGTTGTTGCTGTTTTGTCTGGGTTCTCAATGAGATTCCCATTTTTTGAACCATCATCGCCTTCAGTATCTTCAGGTTGTTCTTCTACAACAGGTAATTCATCTAAACCTACTAATTCAAAGTCTAACTCTACATTTTCATGTATTAATCCTATCAAAGGAACCTCATAAGTTGTAACTGCGGGTATTTTACTGACAACTGTTTTTAGTTTATACGTATAAGCATTACTGTCACCTGTGTCTTCAACGCTAGGAATTATTCCATCTAACTCTAATTTTTTGAAAATCATAGCATCATTTTTCGGGATAAACAATGTTAATTCAGCTTGGCCATTACTTATTTTTAATGTTGCATCCTCATCCATATAATCTGCAGCTGTAGAAGGTTCATTTGTATTTTTTTTAAGTGCTTTAACTTTAATGTCATGCGTTCCATCTTTAATATTGTCATAGACTTCTCCATCTGCTGACGCCTTCTGGCCGGCAAACGGAAAGGCGAAGAATGCGATTACGAAAGCGAGTAATATATTAAAACTTTTCTTCATTTTTATTTTCCACCATCCTTTGTTTATTCGTTGTGAGCAGGGCGTAATTTTCTAATGACAATCATTCCAGCTACGGCTCCAACTAACAGCATCACGTAAAGTGCAATGGATGAGTTATCTCCTGTTGGAGGATTGTCTACAGCTTTATCTCCAGCTTCACCTGATTTACCAGTTGCTGCTGCTCCTTTTAATCCACTAACATCAAAAATGGCACGTGCCGTATGTGTCGTGTCATATAAATCTGGCACAACAATGTGCATCTTCATATTAACGGGTTGTGATAAGTCTCCATCGACTTGAAACTTAACTGTTCGAGTATCACCGTTATCACTGACAACAGAAACTGGACCACTTGGGGCACTTAGCGATTTAATCATTTCTGCGCTTGTTACAGTTAATTGAATGTGCTGTACACCATTCTTAACGGTTAATGTCGCTGGCTTAGCAAAGTAACCGTCTGCAATAGACGTATTATTACTGTTCGCTTCTTTCATTTCATAATTAACTTTGTATGTACCATCTGCTATTGCTGCAGATGCTACCCCATTTGGCCAAACAGCTAAAGATAAAATCATGGCAGTAATTAACATAAATAACGGAAATCTTTTATTCACCTAACATCTCCCTTTCTTTTATTATAAACTGGTTGTTTAGGATCGCTGTCTACTACCCTAGTATAATAAAAAAACTAGATAATTTACCACTTGAATATGAACGCAATATGAACAAATGATTACAAATGGGTGAAAATCCGTCTGTAAATTCAGAAAAAAGGGTGATAAAAGTTGGTTTTAATAAGTTACACTGCCTGTTCAAAAAGTGTGTAGAAAAGGTAAGGTAGGGCGCCCAAGTTGTTTGGGCAACCCTATAATCAAGCAGAAGCGATTGGATTCCGAATCACTTTAACGTTATGATACGAAATTGTATTTTGAATAATATAATCAGGTCTTCCGCCTCGGTGAGCATGAGCTTTCTTGAAGACATCACTTTTCACCCAATTTTTAAAAGATTCTTCTGTGTCCCATTTCGTCACGATATTTACTTCATCATAATCCTTCACTTTTTCAGTTACTGACACTTCCAAGCCTAAAAACCCAGGCATTGTTTCAACTTCTCCTGCTTTATTGAAGCGCTCAACGAGCTTATGTCCTTTATCTTTTTTAATTTTCACTGAGTTTGTGACGATATACATTTTTCGTCCTCCTTGTATTTGGAATAATGAATGGATACCCATTCTTAAATGAAACTTGTGCTTCCACTTCATACACATCGTGTAAAAAGTCATTCGTTAACAGCTTTTCTGGAACCCCACTGCCAACAATCGTGCCCTTTTTTAATGCAAGCATGTATTGACTATAGGCTGCGGCTTGTTGCAAGTCGTGGAGTACCATAATGATTGTCGTTTGGTATTCTTCGTTAATGAATTGGAGTAAATCCATTACGTCAAATTGATGGGCGATATCGAGATATGTCGTCGGCTCATCTCACAGAAGAATGTTAGTGTTCTGCGCTAACGCCATTGCAATTCGTACCTTTTGTTGTTCACCTCCCGAAAGGTGGTAAAAGAAACGGTCTTTATATTTTGTTGTATTCGTTATTTGCATCGCTTGAGAGATAAGCTCTTCATCTTCGCTCGTTAGACGATGGTTGAATAACGAACGATAAGGTGAGCGACCGAAAG
>DKGN01000019.1 GCA_002453275.1 Caryophanales bacterium UBA6769 | reverse complement strand
AAAAAGTCTACGAACAAAAAGGTTAAAATAACGACTAGCATTTGAAGCGTAAAAACATCACCAAGATGAGAAATCGCTGCACCAAAGGTCGGAGCTAAACTTGGAGCCGCTCCTACAACCGCATCAGGCGTACCGATCACTCCAAAAATCATCCCAACAATCGCCGTAGCAACCATGCCGAGGAAAACGCCGCTTTTGATTCCCAATACGAGGAAAACAACCGTAATTGCAACCCCGAAAATAGCAAGTAATGTTGGACCAGCTGTTAAATCACCTAAAGCAACGAGAACGGCTTCATCACCAACGATGATACCTGCATTTTGAAACCCGATAAATGCAATAAATAAACCAATCCCTGCTCCAACTGCATATTTCAGTTCCGCTGGAATCGCATTAATGACTTTTTCACGAAGTCCACTTAACGTTAAAATAATAAAAATAATTCCTGAAACGAGAACACCTGCTAATGCAGTTTCCCAAGGGATACCCATTGTAAGCACAACAGTAAAAGCAAAAAACGCATTCAAGCCCATTCCTGGGGCTAATCCAATTGGATATCTAGCAATTACCCCCATTAACAATGTACCGATCGCTGCGGCAATCGCTGTTGCTGTAAATACAGCACCCTTGTCCATTCCGATCCCTTCTGGTAAATCAGGAATTGACTCTAATGATAAAACAGACGGGTTAACGAATAAAATATACGCCATTGCTAAGAATGTCGTAACCCCACCTACGATTTCGCGCCGGTAATTCGTACCTAATTCATCAAATTGGAAAAAGCGCTTCATCTTTTCCTCTCCTCCCTTATAAAAAAAGCCTAATAAAAAACAAAAAACACCTCTAACAAGCTCGTTAAAGGTGCAGATTGATTACAATGAAAAAAGCAAAAGAAAAAGGATAACTCCTTTGCCTTCCATCATCGTAGTCAAGCAATTTACGGTAGCTCGGTAGAAACTCCCAGTCCATATTTCTAGGATTATACGACGAAAATACTATTCTTTTGTCGAATTTATTCTAACAAGGTGACATCATTGTGTCAATACTAAACACGAACGTTTTCATTTAAATTGAAGTTAATTTTCGGTTTTAACGTATATAATAATTCCAAATATTGTAAGGGGCTGTCATTGTTACGCTCGTAATGAGAGTGATACAAGGATGAGTGGGGAAAATTATTGAAGGAACAACAAGTATGTCGTTCCTCCACACAAACTTATTCTAAAAGCATAATAAGACGTTTCTACTTCTGTTAGATACCTATTTATTTTTTTAAAAAAAGCTTTTGTCTTCTTAGCCAAGTATATCAACAGATAAAAATTCAGCCGATTGCTGTTCACGCTTATCAAGCATAATTTTATCCGGCTTAATGCCCTGCTCACGAAGCACCTTTATGTTATCAATGAGGAATTCATCGCTACCAACTATATAAAAGATTCCATCTTTATCGGCGGCAAGATTTTTCACTTCATCATAGTAATTTTGACGGTTATCAACGAACTGTGAAGTAAAATTTTTCTCAGGTGCAGTTTCAAAAATATCTGTAAATAAAAATTCTTTTGATGAGTCTATGTTTAAGGAATGCATATGCTTAATATCGTCATCACGTTCAAAATAATCAAGAATAAGCGGTCTAAAGGTTGCCAAGCCTACACCAGAAGACAGTAAATAAATATTTTCATTCTCTCTTTTTAACGGCACATTCGAAAATGTTCTAAAGAACGCGACCTCATTGCCGACCTCAAGATTTCTTAAAATCGACTTAAACTCAGAGCACTGTTCTCTAATCCGCGTTGTGATCCCTATTGAATCTTCCTGCGGCAATGTCGATATGGACATGTGGCGAATTAGGTTACGATTCGGTTCATCTCCAGCATTAAAACCTTCGAGCGCAAAGTGCGTAAACGAGCCTTCTTCCCATGTAAAGTCTTGTGGACAATCGAGCATATATGTCTTAATCTCAGACGTTTCTTCAATAATCTTATTAATTTTAGTCCAGTAAATTTTCAAAAATTACACCCCTTATTCATTGTTGTGTCATCATCTATTATATAGTAATTGATAACAATTCTCAATTAAAATGTTTTGGATTATTTCATAAGCACTCATAAAAATGAAGTAAAAAACGATTGGAGAATGATGTATTATAAAAGAAATTATCGTATCGTCGTAAGTACGAATTAGTAAACGGAATAAAAAGGAGGACAAATGATGAAGAAGAAACGAAGCATCGTCTTGTTTATTGCTCAAAGTTTGGACGGTTATATTGCAACAAAAGACGAATCTCTTGAATGGTTAATGAAAATTGAAGGCGAAGGGGATAATGGTTTTTCAGAATTTTATGAAACCGTTGACACAGTTATAATGGGTAAAAAAACGTACGATTGGTTAATGAAACAAGATATACAAGAATTCCCATATAAAGACAAAGAATGTTATGTATTTACAAGCTCAGTTGTTGAAAACACCGAAAATGTAAAATTTGTTAATGACGATGTAACTCACTTTATTCATAATTTGCAAGCCAAGGATGGCAAAAAAATTTGGATTGTGGGAGGAGGAGAATTATTACATTCTTTCATTCAAGAAAAATTAGTTGATGAATTTATTATAACCGTTGCTCCTACGATAATTGGCAACGGCATCTCACTGTTTAGGGAAGGTGATTATCACTTAGAGCTTTCATTGAAAAGAGTAAGAAACTTTAATCAGTTTGTTGAATTACATTATAAAAAGCGAAGATGATTTATGCAGAGTGATAGTTAGCTGTTTAAAATAAAAAGCCTTAAACCCTGTGTTAATAGAGGCTTTAAGGCTTTTGCATGCTCTTTAATGAAGAGGGATCAGCTCACGATCCAACGAAAAAGAGCTCATATTATCTTGTTCCTCCACCACTTCCACCACCAAAAGAACCACCGCCGCCGCCACTGCTCGTCGATCCACCACCGCCACCGATTGCACCTGACTTCCGACCTTCGGATGCACTTTTGGTAAATGAGCTTAGTAAGAAAAGAGACC
>DKGN01000097.1 GCA_002453275.1 Caryophanales bacterium UBA6769 | reverse complement strand
AAACAGTCGTACCTGCTCTTCGTACAGGCTGGGTAAAGGGGCCTTATCAAATAATTCGGATGATGGCTCAAGCGAAGCAAGCATCGGATCTCCATACAAATTCTCTCTCACAGCTTGCTCTGTATAATCTTTTCAGTGATTTTGACATCGATGGTCATATTCAAACGTTAAGAAAAACGTACTATGAGCGCATGCTGATTATGAAGAACCTACTTGATTCCATAACATTGCCAGGCTTTTCTTATTTGGAGCCTTTAGGTGGCATGTTTTTCTGGGTGAGTATGCCAGAGTCGATTAATGTAACTGAGCTATTAGACACTGCAGTCAGCAAGGGTGTCGCGTACGTCCCCGGAGCACCCTTTTATGTCGGCAAGCCAAAGCTTAACACGTTACGTTTGAACTTTACGCATTCCACACCAGATAAACTAGAAGAAGGTATGCAAATTTTAACCGATGTATTCTCTAAAGTCGCTATTGATTCATAAAAAATAATAATAAAAATGGCACTGTTCAAATGAACAGTGCCATTTTTATATGACCCGTGCAGGGCTTGAACCTGCGACCTCTACCCTGTCAAGGTAGCGCTCTCCCAACTGAGCTAACGGGTCGAATTGCTGACAAGTAATACTATAATAAATAAATCTAGGCTTGTCAATGGATGTTTTTTACAATTAAGAGATTAATAGAAAACTATTGGAAAATATTTTATGAAGAAAGCGATTAAAAGGATGAATCTCCTCCCAACGTCAGGTGTTTTTTAAAATTTTACCGGGGATGCCATGATTGATTCTAAAAAGAAGATGAAATGGATACTCGTTTACGTTAAAATGAAAATATTGAATCATTTTTGGAGGGTATGTACATGAGTCATGAAACGAAAGACAATCAACCTGCTCGCCAAAATTCCAACAAATCGACTCAGACGCCTCGTGGTCCGGTCATTGTTGGGATTGGAGTCATAATTGTACTTATTATTACGATTATTATTATGATTAATATGCTTATTTAGGGGAGAGATAATTTTATGTCGATCCGAAGAACACGCCGCTTCCTTTATTTGCTTGCAAGAATTCTTGGTGATGTCAATGCAGTCAAAAGAGGAACCGCTGGCAAAAGAGTGGCAAGACGGATGACTGGAAGGGCAACAGGAAAAGCATTAAGGCGATTGTTCAAATAAAGCTAGTCTCGCTTAAAAAGGACTAGCTTTGCTTTTTTTCAATCTTGATAATGTCTTCAAATTTAATCCAAGTGTATCGCTCTCCCCCACTGTCACTTGCAATCTTGATTCTGTTTGTTAAGGGATCAATTTTCGTAATCAATCCTGCATAGTTTCGATTACGATATTCTCCAAATACCGTGAAGATAGCTTCCTCTTTCAACTTGTAGAAAGACTGGATTTTATATTCGAGTTCCTCAATGACTTGTTCATCTAGGCTCGGCTTTTGTTTTTTAGTTTGTTTGTTTTTTCTTTCCTTTAACATCGTCACGTGCTCAGGTAACATCATCCGGCTCCCTTCCCATGTCAAATTAAACCCAGGTGTAATCTTTGATGGTTTAAACGTCATGCTGCTCGCACCTTCCTCATCCCTAATATATTTTCAATTAAAAAAGTACGGACCTTTCTTTTCATAAAGCAGTAGGCGATAAGTTTTTCATTTTTATGTGCCAAAATAAATACCGTCCGCTGGCTTATTCTCCCTTGACGATCCATATAAATAAATTCGACAACCATCCCGTAACGATAGACCCCTTTCATCTCTTATCCCCCTATTCCCTTCAATTCTAATTACATTCATTATATGGGAACGTATGTTTTGTGTCTACTGGAAAGTTTAGGTTTGCAAACAAATGTTTTTGCTTGAATCGTTTCATTTGGTATTCTTAAAGAAATACATATGATGAAAGGAAGAGATGTAGGATGAAACAAATCAAAACTGACGACGCTTTTCAGGTAGCGATTCATCGCTCCGAACCAGTCGTCTTAAAATTTGAAACAACATGGTGCCCTGATTGCAAACGTCTTGACATGTTTATTGACGACATTGTGAAAGAATATGAGTATGATTGGTATGTCATTGATCGAGATGAATTTCCCGAGATTGGGGAAAAATATGAGGTGTTGGGAATCCCGAGCTTATTAGTTTTCCAAAATGGAGAAAAGCAAGCACATTTGCATAGTGCCAATGCAAAAACTCCAGATGATGTTCGCAACTTCTTTAATACACTTCAATCATAAGCCGTAACACGATTAACTCGCGGATCATGGACTGCGAGTTATTTTTTTCCATTGCTAACCGAACTGATGTTTGCATATAATGAGAATACCTTCTTTAAAAAAGGAGAATGAGATCTACAATGAACAAGCAAATTTTACTCGTTGATATGCAATCGTTTTACGCTTCAATTGAAAAATCTGATAACCCCCACTTGAAAAGAAAACCTGTTATCGTATCGGGTGATCCGGAAAGGCGAAGCGGAGTCGTTCTTGCCGCCTGCCCGCTCGCAAAGCAATACGGAGTCAAGAACGCAGAAAGGCTATGGGAAGCACAACAAAAATGTCCCGAAGCCACTGTTGTTCGCCCGAGAATGCAACGCTATCTCGAAGTTTCTTGTCAGATCACAGATCTGTTAGAGAGATTTACTGATCTTGTCGAGCCTTATTCAATTGATGAACAATTTCTTGATGTGACCGCTAGTCAAACGCTGTTTGGAAATTCATTGACGATTGCTCAAAATTTACAAGCCGATATTCTAGCAAAAACTGGTGTTTATGCCCGAGTTGGTATCGGACCAAACAAGGTGCTTGCCAAAATGGCTTGTGACCATTTTGCCAAAAAAAGCGCTAATGGTATTTTTTATTTAAGCTGGACAAATTTAAAGAAAGATTTATGGCCACTTCCTATTGGCAAAATGTTCGGAGTCGGCCATCGGATGGAACATCATTTCTTAAAGTTAGGCATTCGCCAAATTGGACATTTAGCGACCTTTCCCCTCAGCAAATTAAAAAAACGTTGGGGAATTAATGGTCATTTACTTTGGCTTACGGCGAATGGGATTGATCACTCGCCTGTCACGTTAAATACTCACGACCGACAGAAGGCGATTGGTCACCATATGACATTACCTCGAGATTATGAGGATTGGCATGAAATTAGAGTGGTACTCCTCGAATTAAGTGAAGAAGTCGCACGGCGAACGAGAAGAAAACAATATAGAGGTTCGACTGTTACTGTTACCGTTCGAGGAGCAAGCTTTGATTTCCCGACAGGCTTCAATCGACAAACGCAACTACCTCATGTAACGAACGATGGATGGACAATATTTCAAACGGCATGTCAGTTATTTCAGTCCCACTGGGATCGACTACCGATCCGTAGCATTGGTGTCACGCTTTCCCAGCTCCAGTCAGCTTCCTCCTTACAGCTAGACTTATTTAACGCTGACACGATTGTAAAGCAGGAACAATTAAATCAAGCACTTGATATGCTGCTTAACAAATACGGGCCGGCTTCGATTATACGTGCCTCTTCCCTTACACGTGCAGGGCAAGCATTTGAACGTGCCGAAAAAATTGGAGGTCATTATAAATGATCGCATCGCCTCACTCATGTTGGCAAGAGCTTATTAATCGTCAGTAATAAGTCGTCTAAAGATTGATTTTCCTTTTCAGTGGTGATGATCGAAAATAAATCGCCCTTCTCTTTCACTCTCTGCCTTATATTATTCATTGTAAAATCATGGGGATGGAAGCCCTTATTCACTTCTTCCCATGCGACAGGTGTGGAAACAGTCGCTTCCTTACGTGCACGAGGAAAATAAGCAGCAGCTAATGTTTTTCCTTCACTATGCTGCACATAATCAAAATATAGTTTATTTCCCCTGTTTTTCACAAGTCGTTCTAATGTGACGAGTTGGGGATGCTTTTCGGCAATGTAATGCGCAATAAACTTATTTAATTGATGTGTTTGTTTATACGTATAACGTCGTTTAATCGGAATGTACATTTGGAGTCCTGTTGCACCTGATGTTTTCACTCGACTTCTTAGGCCAAGCGAATCAAGAACTTCTTTAATCAAAAGCGCTACCTCTAACACGAGAGGAAAGTTACTTGGATCAGACGGATCCAAATCAAAAACAAGCTCTGTCGGATAATGACTTTTGTCAACAAGATTAAACGATACATGGCATTCTAAGCAAGCTTGATTTCCTAACCAGACAAGCGTAGGTAATTCATTAAGTAACATATACGTTGTTTCGTTCCACTCATAGGTAGTAATCCAATGAGGTGCATAAGTTGGAACATTTTTTTGATAAAATGATTTCCCATTAATCCCATGAGGGAAACGAATCGTTGTTAGTAGTCGATCCTTTACATAAGGAAGAATGTAGGGCGACATATCAATTAAATATTGAATGTAATCTAGCTTAGTAATTTTTGCCTCAGGCCAAAGAATCTTAGTCGGGTTTGTAATTCGAACAGCTTCTCCATCAACTGCAAAATCAAATTGCTCAACCATGAGTCACCACCTCTTAATTAGTTTGGAATGATTGAATAGAATGTATACAGCGGGTCACATTAACGGTAACACTAAATAAAAAAGTGGTGGTGATAACCGTGTCAGCATATGCATCATTTTCTCCAGGAGAGATTGTCTATGTTATTATTCGTAATCCACATGCCCAAGATGTCGCCAACGTTCAAGAAGCCGCTGTTGTAAACCATCCTGACTCTCCAGGCGAGCTTGCCCTCTTTTTATATGAAACGTATTATCCTTTAACGAACGAGGTAGCTGTTTATAAAACGGAAGAAGAAGCCGAGCAAGTCTATGAAGAAGCATTCGGTATAACAGAAGTGGAAGATTATTATGGTTAAACCATTCGTTCCTCAACTTGTCTATGTCGAGCCAAAAGCATTGAACTATCCACTTGGGAAAGAACTAATGACAAAATTTGAAAATATGGGGATTGAAATTCGGGAAACAACATCCCATAACCAAATTCGCAATCTTCCGGGTGAAAATGACTTTCAAAAATATCGAATTGCAAAATCAACCTTAGTCGTTGGCATTCGCAAAACATTAAAATTCGATACGTCAAAGCCATCGGCAGAATATGCCATTCCATTTGCAACAGGGTGTATGGGACATTGCCATTATTGCTATTTACAAACGACGATGGGAAGCAAACCATATATCCGCACGTACGTAAATATTGATGACATCTTTGAAGCAGCCGAAGATTATATGAAAGAACGGGCTCCTGAGCCCACAAGGTTTGAAGCCTCATGTACATCTGACATTGTCGGGGTTGATCATTTAACACATACATTAAAAAAAGCGATAGAGTTTTTCGGAGAGTCGGATTATGGACAGCTTCGTTTTGTCACAAAATTTGCCCATGTCGATCATTTGCTTGATGCAAAACATAATCACAAAACTCGCTTCCGCTTCAGTATAAATGATGATTACGTCATTAAATATTTTGAGCCTGGCACATCGCGACTTAACGAGCGGATTGAAGCCGCTACTAAGATTGCAAATGCTGGATACCCATTAGGGTTTATTATTGCGCCTATTTATTTGCATGAAGGCTGGAAGAATGGCTATAAAATAATGCTTGAAAAATTAGAAGAGCAGCTTCCACGCTCAGCAACAAAAGATCTCACCTTCGAAATGATTCAGCACCGCTTTACGAAGCCAGCAAAACGTGTCATTGAAAAAAATTACCCGATGACCAAGCTCGAGCTCGATGAATCAAAACGAAAACTCAAATGGGGACCGTATGGTATTTACAAATATGTCTATACTGATCCTGAACAAGAAGAGATAAAAGACACGTTAAGTCGCTATATTCAAACTTATTTTCCCGAGGCAAAAATAGAATATTTTACGTAAGGGATGAATGCCACGAAATTTGTGAAATGAGGGAAGCTACTTGGAACAGCGTAATGCAAGCACGACGGAAAAAGATTTACTACGATATAAAGAAGGGCTTGGAAAATTCGAACAATCGATGCCAAAGATTGTGGATACTTATAATAAGTTTACAGAAAGTTGCTTTTCAGAAGGTCAGCTTTCACAAAAGCAAAAACAATTAATTGCCCTTGGAATTAGTACGTACGCTAAAGATGAATATTGCATGATCTATCATACAAAAGGTTGCCTTGAACAAGGCTGCACGCAAGAGGAAATATATGAAGCACTAGGAGTTTCAGCGGCCATCGGTGGAGGTGCAGCTATGAGCCAAGGCGTTACCCTTGTCCAAGCATGTATAGACGAATTTAACAACCACACCCACTAAAGGATTCCTCACGGAGTCCTATTTTATTTAATCGAGGACTGAATGATGAAACTACAGCCAATCGTACCTTTTGAACCGATCAAAACCGATAACATCCCGAGAGGAGACAATTGGATTTCACAAGTAAAATGGGATGGCGTAAGATTGTTAACGTACTTTGATGGAGAGAGTGTGCAGTTATACAATCGAAGGCGGAATGAAAGAACGCTACATTATCCAGAATTACATGCTATTCGATCCTTTTGCGATGCTAATTCCGTTATTCTTGATGGTGAAATTATTGCGCTCGATGAAAATGGAAAGCCATCCTTTCCTACTGTAATGAAGCGTGATGGACTTCGTCGTATGGACAAGGTTGCCCAAGTAAAGCAGTTTGTCCCTGTTACTTATATGCTTTTTGATGTCATCTATTACAACGGAAACTGGATAAATGATTACCCGTTGGCTCAGCGCTTACAACTTTTATCTAACATCGTCATCCCTACCCCAACCGTTCAGCTCGTTCCAAGCTTTCAAGATAGCGCAGCATTATTCGCAGTAATGCAAAAAGAACGGATGGAAGGTATCGTTGTTAAAGATCTGAATAGCCCGTATCAAATCGGAAGCAAAAGTCATTCTTGGCAAAAGAAGAAAAATTACCTAGATCTTAATGCTGTCATCGCAGGTGTAACATTAAGTTCAGGAGTCATAAACTCATTATTACTTGGTCTTTATAATCATACTGAGCAGCTTATTTATATTGGGCATGCCGGAACAGGAAAGCTAAAACAAGCAGAACGAAAGCAACTAACGGAACAAATAAAATTGTTCGTCATCAAACATTGCCCATTTAGCACCGTACCAGAAAGAAGTAAGAACACCATTTGGCTACAGCCACTTTTGACAGTTAAAGTTCACTTCTTAGAATGGTTAACGTCGAACCGACTTCGCCAACCAAGCGTTCAAGCTTTTGTAGACGTTCCTCCTTCTGAATGCAAATTCGAAACAAATTAAAAAACGGGTGCAGAGAGAAGCACCCTATCTTTACTCACTTACTGATTTCTTTTTTCTCGTTCTAGGTTTTTTAGCGGTGCTTTTTGTTTTCCCTTTTTTTGTTGCCTCTACACTCGCCTGCAAAGCATCCATTAAATCAACGACATTCGCCATTTCTGGTAAATCAGGAGAAGTAACAACGTCTTCTCCCTTGATTTTCGCTTGGATGAGTTCTTGTAATTTCAACCGGTAGTCATCCGTATATTTTTGTGGTTCAAAATCAGTTGCCAAATTATCAATTAACTGAACAGCCATCGTCATTTCAGACTCACTTACCTTTAATTCATTTTCAATCCCAGGTACGAGATCAACTGAGCGAACTTCATCAGGGCTAAAAATTGTTTCCATAACGATACAGTTTTCATATATTCTTACGGCTGCCAAGCTTTCTTTTGAGCGAATCATGACTCTCGCAATTGCAATCTTTCCAGTCTTCTGCATCGCATCACGTAACAATTGATACGGCTTATCGCCTGTTTCATGTGGGGAAAGAAAATACGTTTTATCAAAATAAATCGGATCAATCTGGTCAAGGTTTACAAAATCAATAATTTCAATCGTTTTTCTCGTTTCAGGAGCGATCGAATCTAGTTCATCCTTACTAACGATGACATACTTTCCTGATTCGTATTCGTACCCTTTGACAATGTCATCCTCCACAACTTCCCGATCACAAGTCGGACAAACCTTTTTATACCGAATCGGAGTACCACACTCTTTATGAATTTGCCGAAAACGAATATCTTTATTTTCTGTCGCTGTAAACATTTTAACAGGTATATTCACAAGTCCAAAGCTAATGGATCCCTTCCAAACCGTGTGCATGCCAACAATCCTTTCTCTCAAATAGTGACATTCATGTAGTCATTAGTTTGTGAAATTAAGTACAAATATATTACGTTATCAAAATAAAAAAAACCATACTATTCCTCTCTCTAAAAATAATTGAGAGAATGGAACAGTACGGAAAAAAGTAAATTTTATTGCATTAATTTATCATATTTTTCAAATAACATTTCTTTTGACATAAATAAATAATTTGGTTGCTCATCTAAGGCTGTTTTTAACGAGCGATTAGATGTAGATAAAAATAAAATCGGAAATTGTAAAAACCATTTGAACCATCGGTAAAAACTGTTTGATATTTCCATTGTTTCGAAGCCTAAACGTTGTGAGACTCGATCAATCATCGTAATCCCGATAATCCCTTTTATTTCATTATACTTTTCATGTTCTTTTATAAATAAAGCGACTTCAGGTAAGGAGCGCTCAACAGAACGATACAGCCATTTTCCTTTTTGAAGTTCGCTTTTTAACCGCTTCATTTCCTTGAGTACACGAACATTATGCAAATGAATTTTTATGAGTACGTCATTATGTTTGATTTCTGTCCCATCTGATAGAACAACATCGTAACCTTTATATGTCGTTGTTCTTACCCTTAAAACATTTTGTTGATTTGCATATTGTTTTGCAAGTGAAGTCAAACGGGTGGAATAATAATAAAATAAGTCTAGAAAACCCCAAAAATAATAGAACAATCCCTTTAAAATCATCTCATATTCTCCCTATAACACGAGTCATTTTAAGAATCGCTTTAAGTCAGACAAGTGTTCTCGATAATAATATATATAAGTTCATTTTTTCTTGTAACTATATGGCTATTTAGTTATAACGCACCTCCTAGCTTCGTAACAATTCCATCCCAAGGATAGCCTGTTCATCTCGGTCTAGACTTCACGTATGGTAAGGGAGTTACGTGTGACAGTATAGCTCTAAGTGTATCATATTATTGCCTGTTTTTGCTACAGCATATGACCTTTCATTGAGCGAGTTGGCATAAATGATAGACATTCATTATAAAACAAATATGCTATACTTTTTTCATAATGACCCGGAGGGAAGGATCACGCTATGATCATTAAAAAAGTCGAAACAAAAAAAGAATTAGAGGATGCATTTTTCGTAAGAAAACTAGTGTTTGTTCAGGAGCAAAATGTTCCTGTTGAACTTGAACTTGATGATTATGATGACGAAGCGGTTCATTTTATTGTGTATGAGCATGAAAAACCAATTGGAGCCGGTAGACTCCGAACGATTAAGAACGGTTCAAAAGTGGAAAGGGTTTGTGTCTTAAAGAGTCATCGTAATCTAGGGATCGGAGCATCTTTAATGCAAAAAATTGAACAAACAGCGACAGCATTAAAGTGGCTACCTTTACATTTAAACGCTCAAATAAAAGCTACGCCCTTTTATGAACAACTTGGGTATTCCACTTGTTCGCAAGTTTTTTATGAAGTTAACATTCCTCACATTGCCATGATAAAAAGATAAAATTCATTCATAAATACCTCCTCCTTCGGAAACGATAACAACGGATGGAGGGGGATAAAATTGTTCTACGGTTACATAGCATTGGAATTAATTGTTGGTTTTATTGTCTTATTAACGTTGACAAAGCTTTTTGGAAAAACGCAAATAAGCCAACTGACACCGTTTGATTTTATTTCAGCTTTAGTCTTGGGTGAACTCGTTGGAAATGCAATTTACGATAAAAAAATCCATCTCGGTATGATTTTGTTTGCAACATTAACGTGGGGCCTCTTGATCATTGTCACAGAATGGATTACACAAAAAATTAGAAAGTCACGTGGAATTTTAGAAGGAAAACCTTCGATTCTCATTCGAGAAGGAAAGATTGACCGAAAACAATTAAAGAAAAATAAAGTTGATATTGACCAACTACAAAATTTATTAAGACAAAAAGAGGTGTTTTCCATGCGGGAAGTAGAATATGCGATCATGGAACCGAGCGGGATGTTAAGTGTGTTAAAAAAATCTAATAACGCTGCTCCAACAAATAAAGATTTAAATGTACCCTTGAAGCCAGTTTATTTAACCTTTCCACTTATTAGTGACGGAAAAGTTGATGAGGGCAACTTAAAAGAAATTGGATTCGATCATACTTGGCTACATAATCAATTACGTGCAAATAATATCGCAAAACCCGAAAAGGTCGTTTATGCGGAATGGAACGAAGTGGAAGGTTTTTACTGCCAAAGGATGGATAATGAAAAGTAAAAAAGATGTAAGAGCTCATTCTTACACCTTTATATCGATAACCTGGCCAAAGTGCTCGGGAAAATCATATTTTTGCTTCATGATAGGTTCACGATCTTTTTCTTGTTGCGAATCATTGTATGCTTGCAAGCGATTTCCTTTGTTAAAAAACTCAACTCGGGAAATAAGAGGTGTTTTCGGTAAATGAAATCTTTCGTGATATAACGAATAAAAGGAATATGCAATTGGAACGACATAACCCATTTCACATCCACTCCTCTTTGCAATATACTTAATTTAAGTATAGACGATTAAAGTAAATTTTTCCAGAATTGCAAAGGGGTGCCTCTTGATTATATCCAGCTCCAGCCACGCTTTTCCTCTTCTTCCCCACTCTTTTCATTTTCTTTTTCCTCAGTTCGCTCCTCTACCTCTTCTCTTCGTTGACGTGGAAAGAACCCCCACGGATCCCTTACATATCGCTCTTCAGTCCCTGCTTCTTTCTTTTTTTCTTCATGCTCAACAATAGTGACCTTATCGGCTTTCACAATTAACTGGTCAACGTGAACGTGTGCGCGTTTCTTCTTTTCATTTTTTGACATGTTATAGTCCCTCCATTAAAAAAATTACTTGCAACTATATATATGCAAATTTTTAATGAATGTATAGGCTAGAGCATGTCGTTTACTGAAAGCAGGTTAAGTTATAAGCTAATAATTGAAATTGCAAGAATCTCACTTTTCGCCACTTCCACTTGCTGTTCATCTTCTACAAGCTTGATAGTGACCGTTTCATCAGAATCGGAAATAATCGTACATGGATAAGTTCCCTCTTTTGTAGTAATTTCACAAATTACTTTTTGAATAGACTCAGGGAGTTTAGTCAAAATCCTAAGCTTATCATCAATTGACTTTTTTAAAAAACCTGATTTGTGTATCCCTTTTTCAACCTTATTATCGAATTCTTCAACGGAATCCAATTGCTCAATTGCTTCTTCTTCAAGTTCTTCCTTTATGATGAATTCTTCATTTTTTGGTAACGCTCGAACAGATACAACTTGTTTACTTTGGAAAAAAGTAGATGCTAACCTCGGTTGTGCAATATAAACAGTTGGATTATTTAGTACAATTTGAATATCTTTCCTCAATTCACCCTACCTCCTACTAAGCAGTACTCGATTACAGAATATGCATAATATCAAGCATTGTGCCTAAATAAAACGATTCTATGAACACTACTGTAATCTCTAAAATTTAAAGTGTAGAAGGGTAAGGCAAAACTGATACGATAAACTTCGCCCTAATAATGAGGTAAATGAAAAAAGCCTTGCGTTGTCCAATTAAGGAACAAGCAAGGCTTAGAGCTAACCGAGAATATGGTAACCGCTATCTACGTGCAAGATTTCACCCGTAATCCCACGCGATAAATCACTCATTAGAAATAGTGCTGTATCGCCAACTTCCTCTTGGGTAGTCGTCCGACGAAGCGGAGCATTTTCTTCTATTTGCTTTAAAATGCTGTTAAAGTCGGAAACCCCTTTTGCTGCCAGTGTCCGAATCGGACCTGCTGAAATTGCATTCACACGGATATTATCCTTACCGAGGTCATTCGCCAAATATTTAACACTTTGATCGAGAGATGCCTTCGCTACTCCCATAATGTTATAATTTGGAAGGACCCGTTCACCGCCTAAATAGGTCATTGTCATAATACTTCCGCCCTCTGTCATCAGATGCCGAGCTTCCTTTGCAACTGCTGTCAACGAATAGGAGCTAATATTATGTGCAAGGATAAAGCCTTCACGCGTCGTGTTTAAGTACTCACCCTTCAGCTCATCTGTATTGGCAAAGGCAATACAATGCGCTAAACCATGGATAACTTGAACTTCAGCTTTAATTTTATTAAATGTTTCTTTAATCTCTTGATCGTCTGTAATATCGCAAGGCAAAATAATTGAATCATCACGATCCAATGTTGCAGCTAGTTCACGCACATTCCTTTCAAGTCGCTCCCCTGCATATGTAAAAACTAAACGAGCACCTGCATTGCTTAAACTTTTTGCAATCCCCCAAGCAATACTCCGCCTATTTGCTACACCCATCACTACATATG
>DKGN01000021.1:3694-15067 GCA_002453275.1 Caryophanales bacterium UBA6769 | reverse complement strand
TTCCGCATTCGTTTCTGCAATGGATTGCAATGTTTCGGCATGCCCTGGTGATGCCCACACCTCACCGATACGCGGTGCGCGTCCCTTTGGCGCAAATGTATTAAACCATTCCTCATAAAGATCCCCATCTAAGATTTGTTTAAGTCTGTTAAACTCCAAGTTCCATACACGCGCGAGTGTACGAGATAGCGGGTAACCGTTCTTCGCGTAGTCAATCGCTGGCTTTAATACTTCAGTGAGAGGAAGCTTACCAAAGCGTTTAGACATCGCTGCCCATGCTGATGGTAGACCCGGTACTGTCACAGACTCCCAACCCGTTTGTGGGATGTTATCGAAGCCTGCTTCTTTTAGCTTGTCAATGCTTATATTTTCAGGAGCAAATCCGCTCGCATTTAGCCCATGTAATTTTCCATCTGCCCAAATTAACGCAAAAGCATCGCCACCGATTCCGTTTGAAGTCGGTTCAACGACTGTTAAGCATGCAGCTGTTGCAATGGCTGCGTCAATTGCGTTTCCTCCCTTTTTAAGCATATCAAGTCCCGCTTGAGCTGCTAAAGGTTGAGAAGTCGCTACCATCCCACGATTCGCATAAATTGAATGTCGTGCTGAGGCATAAGGCTGATATGGTGAGTAGTTGACCATTTTGTTTATTCCCCCTTGAAAAAATACTTCGTTTTGTCATGTTTTAGAACAAAATAATTGCGTAATGTAAGTCATTCTCGTATCCACTCAACTATTATAACATTATTTAAGGTTGTTTTCTAAAGGTTTGTTATTTTTCGTTTGACTTCTAGTTTAAGTAAAAGCTCAAACACGAGTATGCAAAGCAAGATCCAGGCAAAACCAAGCAAATACCCACCGAGCACATCACTCGGATAATGAACGTTAAAATAAATACGACTTAAACCTATGAACAAGAGAAGTATGGAAAAAATAATAGCTAGCACCCATTTCACTTTCAATGTCAATGTGCCTCTCACAACAAGGTAAATGAGACAACCATATAAAACCATAGACCCTGTCGCATGTCCACTTGGAAAGCTATAGCCTGTCCCATCAACGTACTGCACAATGGAAGGTCGCTCCCTTGCGTAAAGATGTTTTAACAAGCGGTTGATGAACCCACCACCAAGCGGGACTAATAAAATAAACATTGTAGCCCCATAATCTCGCTTCACGAATAGAAGGCCACAGGCAAGGAAAATAACGGATGCCCCCAACCACTTAATTGAACCAATCGTCGTAATGACAAGCATCAATTCAGATGGAAAAATTCCTTTTATTTTCTCAAACGATGAGACGATAATAGTGTCGATGTGTAACATGTCCTTTGACTTCATTACTTTACTCGCAAGAAGAAGGAATAAAATAACACAAGTGAGGATAATCGTGCCACTCGTAATCGTCCTGCTTTTATTTTTTATGGTGATCATGCGATTCATATGCCCTTTCTCTTCATTCGATTTCTTCTGTTTAACGTCATGCGTATGTATGTAGTATAAGGGAAATATTGTTTTGAGGAACGTTAAGAAAGGATAGCGATTCGATTTCTGAACTTTCGACAGATGTAAAAAAACCGGGATAGGAGATTGACCCGGTTTAGTTATTCTCGTTCTCTTCTTCATATTTTTCATGCTCTTCATTTTCTAGTACATCTCGCCTTGTACCCCGTTGATTTGTTGCCAAAAATCCTTCCACACTTTCTACAGAGCCAATTCGCTCATCTGCATTCATATACATTTTATTATAATCTGTTTTTTCATTACTAAAAAAGTCAGATGGTGTTTCACTCGTTCCCATTTTGGCAACATCCTGCCAAGCATCCTCAGCATCATATGAAGTGTTTTCGCCTTCATCATTGACAAATTTCTCGAAGGGAGGCTCGATAATCTCTTCTTCAATTGGTCGTTGTTCTGCTACCGTTTGATCACGACTATGCTCAACACACCTCGTAGCCGTAGGGTGAGCTTTTAACCTTGCCAACGGAATGGTCTTGCCACACGTTTCACATGTTCCGTAAGAACCGGAATTAATCTTTTCCAATGCTCGATTAATTTCCTTTAACTCTCTGTTCGTATGATCACTTAGCGCTATGTCTTTCTCTCTTTCATACAGTTCTGTCCCATGATCGCCGGGATGGTTATCGTAGCTCGATAGCTCACCCATCGACTCCTTTATCAACTCTTCCTTCGTTCCAAAATCTTCTGAGGAAGCAATTAATTGTTCTGTTTCTTGGCGCATCGTTAGAAGTGTTTCTCGAAAAGCCTGTAATTGTGATTTCGATAATCCCATTCCTAACTCTCCTTCCTATTATCAACCTACACTATCCTTATATTCTCCTTACCGAAAAACATCATACATAAACAAAAACAAGCTTGAACGATCCAAGCTTGTTTCGGTTACTCACTTCCAGCATAAATAGTGTATTGATTTTTACCTTTTTCTTTTGCGGTGTAAAGTGCAACATCAGCTTTTTTATACAGTTCATTTGAATCTTCTCCATGTTCGGGCGCAAAAGCAATCCCGATACTAATCGAAAGTGGAATATCCTCGTTCTGATCGTCGGATTGAAACGAGTTATTTATTTGTTCGATTAACTTTTGTGCACGTTTCTTCGTTTCAGTAATCGTTGTGGAAGGGATTATGATGACGAATTCATCGCCGCCAAGGCGAAAAATTTCATCTTTTTCTTGAGCAAACTTTTTTAGTATTCTCGCTGTTTTCCTTAGTTTTTCGTCACCTATATCGTGTCCATGCTTATCATTAATCGACTTGAAGTTATCGATATCCAAAATTAGAAAAGCAAACATTCCATTATTCTCGTCTAAATGATGTAACGTTTCGGAAACGAATTCTTCATAAGCTGCCCTGTTTTTTAAACCAGTTAAGCTATCGTGATAGGCGAGGTACATTGGTTGGGAAACCCACCTTGAAATGATTGAAGCGATAAATGTTGTCACAAGAATAATTGCAATCAATTGAAAAAGAAAAAACTTGTTATTTTTATCAAGAACTTCCTGTAATTGGTATTCATTATATGAAATCTCAATTACTTTTCGCTTCGTCGTACCTTTATCATATTCAGAAACATAGGGAACATAGCGATATTTCACTTGTTCACCATTCAGTTTATTTTTGATTTCAATGCGTTTTCCAGTTTGTAATGCTTTATCAAATGCCTTTTTTCTATCCTCTGTGAGCTTCATATTAGAGACATGTTCGCCAAAGAAAAAGCCACCCGGGTTAATCACATGAATATCTTGAATAGATTTATACTTCGTCACGAGCTCATCAATCGCATTTAGGAAGTTAAATTGTTGAAAAATATCATCATCTTCTAACGAATACCCTAATTCAAATAAATACTTTTTGTCGTGAGTTCCTTGGTAGCTAAACTTTTTAATTTTTCCAGTATTTTGGGAAATGTCAATTCCATCAGCATAAAATTTTCCGGATAATCGCCGTTCGTCAAGTGTTTCAGAAAATTTAGGGCAACAAGCTTGAAAATCTAAACCAAGATCCTTCTCAAAACTTGTTTTAATGACGAGATTATCATTATTGAGTACGTACACATCCATTTTGAAAAGCTCTTTCAACTTTTCATAATCCCATGACATGACATCAGGATCGTCCTTATATTTCTCTAATAAATAATGTAAGTTTGTCTTCATTCGTGTATTCGTATCTTGATCAAAAAAGTAATATACTTTTTCAATGGATTGTAAGGATGTTTGGACACTGTCTTCAATTTGTTCAATATGAGATTGATGACTAGTCTTAACTTGTTGTTTTATTTGAAAATAAGAAATTGCTGCACCAACGAAAGATATAACAAGTGCAAATCCAATCATAATGAAAAATAATCTTAAACGAAAATGTCTATGCCTCATGTATGCACCTCAAAGCCTCGGAAATGAATCTTTTGTGTCTGTAAAGCTATGCCAAAAAGTACTTTTTTGCGTCTGCTTGAAGTCGTGTAAAGTTTTTTGTAATGTAATCAGGCCGTTCTGGCTTACTAAATAAGTACCCTTGTACGTGATTGCATTGTTTTTTCTGCAAAATATTTAGCTGGGCAACCTCTTCTACACCTTCGGCAATGACTTCGACTTTCATGTTTTTTGCAATTGAAATAATTGTTGAGACGATCATCTGATCTTGCTCATTCGTATGTAAGCCTCTTATAAAAGTTCGATCAATTTTCAACTTATCAATTGGTAATTCTTTTAAATAATTTAATGATGAATACCCTGTCCCAAAATCATCAATACTTATCCGAACGCCTAATTCCTTTAGTTTTTTAATTTTGTCAATCGACACATCAATTTCAATTGCCATACTTTCTGTTAATTCAAGTTCAAGGTAGTTTGATTGGAGATTCGTTTCCTGCAAAATATTTTTTATTTTTATTGTTAAATCAGGTTGATAAAATTGACGAAAGGAAAAATTGACAGCCATTTTCAGTGTCGGATCAATTTTATGCCAGGCTTTTAATTGTTTACTTGCCGTTTGAATAACCCAGTCACCAATTGGAACGATAAGGCCTGTCTCTTCAGCGATCGGTATAAACTCAAGTGGAGAAATAGCCCCCCGCTTTGCATGTTCCCAGCGTAACAAAGCTTCAAAACCATAAATCCTTCCAGCAACTATGTCAATCTTTGGTTGGTAAACAAGGGATAACTCTTCATTTTCAAGTGCTCTGCGCAGATCATTTTCGAGCAAGAGTTTATTGTACGTTTTGCTTCTTAACTCTGGTCTATAAAATAAATGTGGAAGCTTATTAATTTTTGCTTCATCCAATGCAGCCTTTGCATTGTCTAATAATAATTCAGAATTATTACCATCAATAGGGTAGATTGTCATCCCTAGCGTGATGTTAATCATTAATTCTAAATGTCTTGCTTTAAATGACTTATCAAAAACAGCTGCAATTTGCTTACAAACTTCAAGTAATTCCTCTTGTGTCTTCACATTAAGAATTAACAAAGCCATATGATCCCCTGTCATTCGTGACAAATAGTAATGACTTGGTAACGACTGCTGAAGTCGGTTCGTGATAAGCTTTAATATTTCGTTCATAAATCCTTGTCCAAGAGAATTATTTACTTTTTGTAATTGATGAATATCAAACATTATAATACCAAATGGTCTTTCGTTGTTTATAAGTTTCGTTAAATTGTCATGTAAATGTCTCATATTTGGCAATCCCGTTACGTCGTCATAATACGCATGCTGTTCTAATTTTTTTTGTAAATTACTTTGCAGCTGAAAGGGACGCTTCACTGACGTAATATATAACGAATACGTTAAGAAATAAAAGCCTATTCCCTTTACCATATGACCGAGTAAGCTTTTAATATCGTGCAAAACGACATGCTGAGTCAGCATCCATCCAGCAATAATCAAGTAAAACAGAGCTAAAATGAATGTCAATTGTAGCTCTGTTACCTTTGTTCGATTCTTTACAAATAAACCAATTGTTCCGATATGGAGGAGGATCACGAAGTATTCTAAACCATTTGTAAGTGTTGTTGTTCCAACACCTTCTAGAAACAGCAATGGTAATTGAGATGAATATAGATAAATCCCGACTATCCAAATAATGGAATACACGAAAGACAGGCTATACATAACGCCCCTTTTTTTAAAGGTATATCCTTTGCTTGATTGTGAATTTTCTGGAATTAATAGAATCACCAAAAGAAACAGCGCTAAAGTTAAACGAGCTGCTATCCAAAACCATGCTGACACTTGAATAGAACCTTCTGTAATAAATACTGGCATGCCTTTAAATGAAATCATATGAAAAAAATCTAGTAATCCGACTGAAAAAAACAAGGCACCGATGTAAATTCCTTTTCCTCTTAAAGTATACGGATAAATCATCCATGCTTGAATTGCGATGCTGAACGAAACGATAATGCAAAACAATTCTAGGATCAAGTGCATCGCTAAGTAATGTTGCTCACCATAAAATGGGACCAAAAAATCTTGAAATAAATAAACGAGCGCTATTAAAGTAAGCGGAACAAAAAAGAGAATGAATATTACGAATCTTCTTCTTGTGTCTAGGTCTAAAGACCTGTTGGTTTCACCAAGCATTTTTTCGTCCCCCTCAGTTGTTGAGCATTTCTAAACAAAATAGCTGTTAAAATGCTATTAAGGTAAAAAGACGAAATGACTATGACGATTATACCATAGTCTGTCACTTTTTGTCCTTATGTATTTCTTCGGTTATTTATCCGAATTCTGTAGCCATTCATCGCAGTTTGTCCGAGTTCCTCTAGAAGTTTGTAATTGGCAACCGCACCAATAACCGCTCCGATTCCCGGCATAAGCTGGAAAAGTTTCACAAAGTCGATATGATCGCGATAATCTTGCTGCCATGAATACCAGTCAATTTCTTCGTGTAAAAGTAAGGCCTTTGTCTCCTCCCATTTTTTTATTTTTTCATAAATTTCAATCCGCTTTTTATCACTTGAATACGCAAGCTGAAACAGATGTAAAATATAAAGCCGTTCACTGTACTCTTTTACATTAAAACCATACCCACTTGCGACATCAAATAATAACTTCATCTTAATCGTAAGCAACAACGGAAAATCAACCGCGCCGAGCAAAAGACCACCTGCTCCTGTTCCTGCCCCTTCTATAGACGCCGTGCGTTTGTATGCTTGCAGCTTCTCCCGTACAAGCTCCTCCCTTTCTTCGAGCGAGGCATTAATAAGAGGAGCTTGTTTTGTTGTGTATTCAGAACCGAGGAGGACCGCTTTGACCATCTGCTTCATACTTGATGTAATGACTTGATGAATTTTAGCTGGTATTTTCTCGTTTACTTTAGTCTGGAACGATTTTACGTAACGACTCGCCAACGTGTTCCGTCTATATATTTTCTTCTCCCAAGCTTGCAATTCTTTTCTTATCATTCTTTCATATTCGTTCATGTTTCTACTTCCTCTTCTACTTGCTTAATAGTCGATATAACATACACGTAGCAAATGATTGCACTACTTAGAAAAGTAGCGAACACATAAAGTAGGGAAAATCCACTTAAAGCTAACATGAGCGAAAAGATTGCACTTTGCAACACGAGTAAACCAATGCATAGCTTTCTAAATGCAATGATGTAAAGTTGCGCTTCGATTGGATATAGGGTGACCATTTCATGACCTGAAAAGTAACGCTGTAATGGGCTCAATTGCACGATAGTCATATACAAAAAAAGGACAACCCCAACTATTTTTCCAAAATCATAAGGTAAAAATACAATGATAAGCATCCCAAGCAACGTTAAGCGGGTATATATTCCGAAGTATTGCCCGGCACGAAAAAAGGCATGTGTATACAGAAAGAGTGGAACATTTGCTTTTTCAAAACTTAAGACTGAGGTCATCACCCTTGACCACCGACGTCGTTTTATCCTCTCAGTAATTGCTGGGACATCAACAAAAGCATTTACAAACTTATAAAATCGTGTTGCAAGCGCTTCTTCTTGCTCAATTAATCGCTCCCATTTTAATCCATGCTGCTTGGAGACGGTCAATGATACATACATTAAAAACACGACCATTATCGTTCCAATAATAAGCAAATAAATGATAGGTGCACCAATAAGCAGTAAATAAACGAATAAAAAAGTCGCGGACACTCGCAAGACGTTATCACTTAAAATGGAACGCTCGCTGTTTAATTTTAAGGCATGCCAATAGACGACAACATTCCAACCCTTAATCAGCATGAAAACAATGATAATATGTAAATAGGCATATGAAGCATCATCCGTACGAATCGAGTAGAGTGGTGCAAAAACAATGGCGATCACCATCGTGCCAAGCATCTGAAGGACGATATTGTAAAGCAAGGCTGAGCCAAAATACTTTGTCATCTTTTTTTCCGCTGGAAGCAGAAACACAATATCCGCCCTTTTCAAAAATGTGCGGATGTTCGCTTTCATGAGTATGAATGTCATTACGATAGCGATAACAACTAGGACAGGAAACTGTTCAGGGATTTGCTTCACGAGTAGACTATAATAATAACTTCCAAAAATGACGAGAAAGAAAAATGAAAAGAGTAAACCGCTATTCCCAATCAATCGCATGTAACGAAGGAATGTCTGAAAAAAATTTTGAAATCGTTCACTCCAAAGTTTCTGACTGTCCATCATGAGAATGCTCCCTGTGCCACTTGCAAATAGATTTCGTCAAGACTTGCAGCTGGCATCTCTGCTTTCTCTCTCAAGGCTTGCAACGTTCCTTGTAACACAACTTTCCCTTCATGCAAGATAACGATGCGATCACAATACTTCTCGGCTGTCGCTAAAATGTGCGTCGACATGAGAACCCCTGCTCCATTTTCTTTAAACTGCACCATCCAATCTAAAAAAGATTGAATCCCAATTGGATCCAAACCGACAAAAGGTTCGTCAACAATATACAATGTCGGTTCAACTAAAAATGCGCACATAATCATTACCTTTTGCCGCATTCCTTTAGAAAATTGACTCGGAAACCAGTTTTTCATTTTAACCATCCGAAATTCCTCTAACAACTTTTCTGCTCTTTCATTAAATGTTGTTTCCGTAACATCATAAGCCATTGCAGTCATTTTCATATGTTCCCACAATGTTAACTCCTCGTATAATTGAGGGGTTTCGGGAATGTATGTGAACTGACTACGATAAGCATTCGGATCCTCAACCCATGCTTTTCCTTTTATGTAAATTCCGCCTGAAGTCGGTTCCATTAAGCCAAGAATATGTTTAATCGTCGTACTTTTTCCTGCTCCGTTCAAACCAATTAAGCCAACGATTTCCCCTTCATTCACATCAAGGGAAACATCGTGTAACACTGGTCGACTCTGCGTGTAACCACCAGTAACATCTCGCAACTCTAATATTTTCTCCAACGGCATATTCCTCTCTAATATTGTAAATTACTTCTAGTTTAGCAATTTTTCCTTAAAGAACAAACCTGTATTACACAAAATACCCAACTTCCCGACTTCTGCACCAGTTCTATTATGTATTGTTGGCCATATTTGTTATGATAATTATAATGAAACTATTAGAAAGGGTGTTCGTCATTGGCACAAGATCACAATTGTATTTTTTGCAAAGTTGTTGCAGGGGAAATTCCAGCAGCTAAAGTGTACGAGAATGAGCATGTTCTTGCTTTTCTTGACATTAGTCAAGTAACGGAGGGGCATACACTCGTCATTCCGAAAAAACATGAAAAAGATGTGTATGAACTATCCGAGGAAACAGCGATGCATGTTTTTCAAGCTGTACCAAAAATAGCAAGAGCAATTAAAGAACAATTTAAGCCTATCGGATTAAATCTATTAAATAACAACGAAGCCCCAGCAGGCCAATCAGTCTTCCACTACCATATTCATCTTTTACCTCGCTACGGAAATGAAGATGGTTTTAACGCTGTTTGGAAAACGAATAATGACAAATATACACCAGAGAAATTAACTAAAATTGCAAGTCAAATTGCAAGAGGTATAAAATAAGTCCAATCACTCCCCTTTGGGAGTCTTTTTTTTAACATTCATCAGTGGTAAAATAGGAACATATTAAGATGTTCCGTTTAATTTGTTCGGAATTTGAATTACTTTTATGAATAGAGGCAGTTTATTACTAATAAAATTGGAGAATGACGATTAAAGGAGAAGAGTGAATATGGAGAGAAGCTACAATTTTAATGCTGGACCGACAGCACTTCCACTTGAAGTATTGAAGAAAGCCCAAAGTGAATTGCTCAATTTTCAAAATAGCGGGATGTCCGTTATGGAAATGAGTCACCGCAGCAAAGAATATGAAGAGGTGCACAACCGCGCTCAACACTTACTAAGAGAATTATTAAATATCCCTAATAATTATGACGTTTTGTTTTTACAAGGTGGAGCAAGCTTACAGTTTTCTATGGTACCTATGAATTTCCTTCATGAAAAAGTCGGGAACTACGTTTTGACAGGTTCTTGGTCACAAAAAGCGCTCAAAGAAGCTGAAAAACTTGGAAAAGCAAAAGTATCCGCATCAAGTGAAAATACAAGTTTTGACCGCATTCCTTCAATAGAAGAAATTGCAATTGAAGACAACGATGCTTACGTACACATCACATCAAACAATACGATCTATGGCACACAATGGCATGAGTTTCCGACCATTAAAGGGAATTTGATTTCCGATATGTCAAGTGATATTTTATGTCGCCCTTTCGATGTTAATAAGTTCAAACTTATTTACGCTGGCGCCCAAAAAAACCTTGGTCCTTCTGGTGTAACAGTCGTTATTGCTGAAAAAAACTTCTTAGAAACAAGACCAGATAACTTGCCGGCAATGCTTGATTATCAAACATATAGTAAAAATAATTCGCTATATAATACGCCCCCAAGCTTTGCTATTTATATGCTATCCCTCGTTTTAGAATGGATGAAAGAACACGGTGGTGCTCAAGAGATTGAAAAAACTAACAATGAAAAAGCAAATATCCTTTATGACGTCATTGATGAGAGTAATGGCTTTTACACTGGGCATGCCCAAAAAAGCAGTCGTTCAATTATGAATGTGACCTTTACGCTTCCAAACGACGACTTAACGAAGCAATTTTTATCTGAATCAAAGGAACTAGGTTTCGTTGGCTTAAACGGACATCGTTCCGTAGGTGGCTGTCGAGCGTCCATATATAATGCGGTTCCTTTGCACTCTGTCGAAAAGCTACGTGAATTTATGCTTACATTTATGAAAAAAGCAGTTGTCTAGGTCAGAAAGTACTGGTATAATAGACGAAAATAAAATGAAGTTAGCTGAGAAGAGGAGAGTTGAGAATTGAAAACAAAAAATTTAGTTTTAATTGCGATGCTTTTAGGGATGGGAACTGCGCTGTCATTACTTTTGGCAATTACGAATTTTGGAATGAGACCAGATGTCCTGTTAGTCATGATGTTTATTGCAATTTTACTTTTTCCTGAGAAAAAACATGTGTTGCTTATCGGATTGTTAACAGGGATTTTATCTGGACTGATTTCGACATTTCCGGGTGGGTTTATTCCAAATATTATTGATAAGTTTATCGCAGCCTA
This sequence comes from Caryophanales bacterium UBA6769, assembly GCA_002453275.1. Taxonomy (GTDB): domain Bacteria; phylum Bacillota; class Bacilli; order Bacillales; family UBA6769; genus Pueribacillus. The sequence continues at coordinate 3,982 of DKGN01000021.1, read as the reverse complement.
CGTCTCTCTAGGACTCGTGCTTGCAATGCAAAAAATCAGTCATTCAGTTTTGAAAGCTGGAATTTTATCCGTTGTTGGAACACTCGTAAGTGGAGTTGTCTTTCTAGGTTCAGCGTTAATTATCGTGTCTTTACCTGCACCGTTCTTAGTCTTGTTTTCGACTGTTGTTTTACCAGCCCTAGCTTTAAACACAATTCTGACAATTATTGTCTATCCAATCGTCCAATCAGTCATGAAACGATCGAACTTTGAACCGATCAATAAAGCAGCGTAAAAAAGAAAGTTAAA
>DKGN01000021.1:0-3652 GCA_002453275.1 Caryophanales bacterium UBA6769 | reverse complement strand
TCTTTTATGAGTAGGTCTGTTTTTCTGTTTCTTGATTGTTATCTAAAAACCTTGCTTGATGTTCGCGTGAAGGGAGCATACAACTTTCGAGTTTTCCGAACCATGTATACCGATTTCTAGCAATAATGTCATAGAAGAAATCGCGTACTGGTCTAGGGATTACTAGTAAAACAATTAATAGCTTCCAAGCACCATCTAAATATTGACTTATTCGCAAGGCAGCATCTGATTTCACATAAGTACGTCCATTTTTCAAGAGTACAATAGTACTAAGATTTTCATGTAAACCGTATTGACCTAAGAGCTTATGCCCGATCGCACTTTCTAATCCCGCAAATTTAAAGTGACCACGTGAATCCCTTTTAATAATAAATTGCACGCTTTTATTACACAGGTTGCAAACACCATCAAATAGGATAATATGCGACAGTTCCCTTCACCTCCCGCCCGCTTTCTATTTAGAGAGTAAAAAATGTCTTACAACTGTTAGTGTAAGACATTTTTTAAAAGTAATGATTATGAAATTCCGAAAAATTCTTCAGCTTTTTTCAGATATTTTTCGTCTTCTGGTGTAGCATCATATTCCTCTATAATGGCATCAACCGGACAGACTGCAACGCATGCTCCACAGTCAATGCATATTTCAGGATTAATAAAGTATTGATCTTCTCCTTCTTCTATACAATCAACCGGACAAACGTCCACGCATTCCCCATGCTTTACACCGATACAAGGTTCAATTATGACAAAAGCCAAGTTTGTTCACACCTTTCTTGCAATTATCATTTTAATATTACCACCTCTTAACCTCGTAAACAAATAAAATGTTCAAATTTAGTGAAATTAAATCGTACTTTTATCAATGAATAGACATTTTGCTTTTCCACCAACAAAAAAGATTGGTCTTTTTTTTACAATTTAACTAACATCCTTGCAATGTTACGTGTTTGTTGATAAATTAATTTCTTGGCGTTTAGCATAGCATCATCGAGTGACATCGGATGATGAATAATCGAAAAGCAACTAACAAAATTCTCATACAATGTTTCGTAGCCTTCGCCTAAACTACCGGAGAGTAACAAAGCTTGTGCATTATTTTCCTTTGCTAATTTGGCAACATAGACAGGAACCTTTCCATATCCCGTTTGTTCATCACTTTTGCCTTCTCCTGTAATGACCCAATCCGCCTTCGCCATCGCTTCTTTCAAACCAATTATATTCGCAACAAGCTCTGCTCCCGACTGAAGATCCGCGTTCAAGAGCATAAAAGCAAAGCCCAATCCCCCCGCTGCTCCTGCTCCTTCTTTATTCTGACATTTCTTGTTCATTTCGGTCTCAATGAGATGTGCATAACTCTTCATGGCTCTATCAAGTTGTTCCATTTGTACATCTGTTGCGCCTTTTTGCCCACCATACACGTTCGTGGCTCCTTCTTTACCACATAACGGATTCTTTACATCACTTGCTATCCGAATGTGACTTTCTTTTAATTTAGGATGTAAAAGTCCAAAATCTATCTTTTTAATTTTAGCAAGTGATGAGCCGAAGGGAGGAACCTCTCGTTCATTTTCATCCAAAAACACCACGCCTAGCGCTTGCAGCATACCAAGCCCACCATCATTCGTTGCACTTCCGCCTAGACCGATAAGAAAGTTTCGATAATCGTTTTCTAAGGCATGCACAATTGCTTCACCAATACCATATGTCGTTGTGTTCATTGGATTGCGTTTTGCTGGGCTCACCTGCATCAATCCTGCCATCTTAGCGATTTCAATTACGACCGTTTGGCCATCACCTAATACACCATATTCTGTATGAATTTTATTTCCAAGTGGACCACTGACGACGAGTTCTACCACTCGTCCTTTCGTTGTATAGACTAACGTATCTAAAAATCCTTCTCCGCCATCAGCCATTGGATATGCAGCAACCCTAGCAGTTGGGATTTCTTTAATAATCGCTTCTTTCATCGCTTCACTCGCCTCTAATGCTGAAATGCTCTCTTTAAACGAATCAGGTGCAACAATAATATTCATACGATCACCATACTTTATAAGTATTTTTATTCTTACAATCATGTTATAAAAGATTGTCGCTTTTGAATACAGTTTCGATGTAACAATTTTTTTAGCCCTAAGACACCTTCGACAAACAACTACTGAATATGTAATACTATGATATAATATGAAGACATAATTAGAACAAACGTTTTCAATTTTAGCTCTTTAACATTTAAAATATTATAAAATAGGAATAAAAAACTGTAGTCAGGGAAGGGATTTTAGTAGAGGCGAAAAAAAGCTCTGCTAATTCTATTATTTTTGTATAAGGAGGAAAAATAAATGGGAAAATTTCGCACATGCGTTACAGGCTTTTTTGTTGGATCGCTTGCAGCTGGACTAACGGTGCTTTTAACGACACCAAGATCAGGACGTGAGCTGCGCTACCAAATCAATACGACAGGGGAAAATCTTAAAAAAACATCAAAGCAAATAAAAAGTGATATTTCACAGTTAAAAAATAATTTCATTGAATTGCAATCGAGAAGTAAACATACGTTAAAATCGGTTGGAAGTGATTTGAAAGAAGCGATTACTAATTGGAAAGAAGATACAAATCCTGTCATTCAATCGTTAAAAGCTGATATCGAAGCTTTAAAAGAAAAAGCGGAGCAAGCCGCAAAAGAAATGAAACCAAATTAACAAAAGCGAGGAAATTTCCTTCGCTTTTTTTATTGTTTTTTAAAAAATTTGAATTTTTCACTTTATTATTTTTTACTTTACTGGCATAATAAATAAAAGAGAGAAAAATCTCTAATTGAAAGTGGGGGCGCAGATTTGGAAAAAACAGATACGGCTCTGACGAAAAAAGACACGATTATGTACAGCTATAAGGTTGTGCAGTTGAGTAAGGCTCTTTGGAAAATGGTTGAAAAAGATTGGCAGCAGTGGATAAAGCCGTTTAGGTTGAATATTAATGAACACCATATTTTATGGATTGCTCATTATTTGGAAGGCGCTACAATTTCGGATATCTCAAGGTTTGGGGTTATGCATGTTTCAACGGCATTTAATTTTTCTAAAAAATTAGAAGAACGAGGATTATTGACGTTCTCAAAAAAGGAAAGTGATAAGCGGAACACGTACGTTTATTTAACTACTGAAGGCACTCGCTTACTTTCCGATACGTTTGAAAGTTACCTACCTCAAAATGATTCCGTCCTTAAAGGAAGTCTTCCACTAAAAAGTCTTTACGGCAAGTTTCCTGAATTCCCAGAACTTTTTAGCATTCTTCGCGAAATATATGGAAAAGAATTTACGCAATTGTTTGAGGCTTCATTTGAGCAAGCGTATAACGCTTTAACAGAAGCCGAACAACACGTTCTTGAAACAAGCGATGAGAAAGAAGCAACTTTATAATCACAATTGTCTAAAGTTAAAAATTGAACAAAAGATGTTAAATAGGCCTTAAAATTTACATCACTAAGCTTCGAACTAGTTAAAGAAGTTTCTACATAAAATAAGGCCTTTTTTGTCTTTGTTAAATACATCATAGCAACTACCCCTGCATCTTTCTTCTAGCATGTCTATCTTGCCAAAACTTTTTCAGAATAAAATTTACATGATTGAATCATAAGACGCTTTAAGGCATA
>DKGN01000079.1 GCA_002453275.1 Caryophanales bacterium UBA6769 | reverse complement strand
TTTCTCCATCGATAATCGCAAGATGTGACCTCATCTCTTTTTTATTCCAATGTAATGTACGATTAGCCAATTGGCTTCCTCCTAAACTAAAATGTAAGCTTAGCTAGCTTTAGTCTAACACATTTTAACGTACTAAAGAAGAAAAGATTGTTACTATTTTTTGTACGTTTTCATTCCCATTACGATCGCTTTCTCTCAGTTATAATTCCAAGTCCGAACGACATAAATAAGAATATTTGCCCGTGTTGTAGTAAAAATTAAACTTAATCTTATAAAAAAGGAGGCGCGTTTCAATGGATCGGCAAAGAGCTGAAGAAATTGCAACTTCACCAAAAATGGAGCATGTTACACTAAATGGTGTGCCTGTCTATATTCAAAATGTTCATGAACAAAAGGATTTAGCAAGAATTTATCCACTTAACGATCCGGAAAATGAGCAGGAGGTTCCGTTAGAAAAATTGGAAGAACATTTTTCATAGATAATGGAGGGCTTTCTACATGAATGATAAGGAGAAAGATTGGCACTTAGCAAATTTAACTGAGGAACAGACGCAAAATATAGAGCAATTAGAAAATGAATTGGGCGTTGTTTTGATTGCTTATGAAGAAGACAGACATACGAAGAGTTAACGAAAAAAGTGCTCCTTGTCGCGTCAAAAAAACAAGGAGCACTTTTTTATTGTTGTGCTTTTGAAATCGCACGATGGGCAATATCTTTCCGGTAAAAACCGCCGTCACACGTTAAGCGTGAAAGGTTGTCATACACATGGTCCACACTCTGTTGGAGCGTGTCACCAGTTCCGACGATGAGCAAGACACGCCCTCCGTTCGTAACAAACGTTTCATTTTCTTTTTTCGAACCGGCATGGAAGACGAGAGCATTCGGATCAAGCTTGTCAAAGCCTGTTATCGGGCTACCTTTTTCATAATCATCACTAGGATAGCCTTTTGAAGCGACGACGACACCGGTCAAATTATCATCAGACCAGCTTAATTGGACAGGTTTTTCATTTAAAATGTCTGTCAACACATCCGTAAGATCATTTTCTAGCCTTGGTAAGACTACTTGGGTTTCAGGGTCACCGAAACGGGCATTATATTCAATTACTTTCACGCCAGCTTTCGTTAAAATGAGTCCAGCATATAAAATCCCTGTAAATGCACGATCCTCTTGCATCATCGCTTTTGCTGTCGGTTTTAAAATGGTCTCGATGGCCCCATCGACAATCGATGGCTCAATTTGTGGAACAGGAGAATAAGCACCCATCCCACCTGTATTCGGACCTTTATCACCGTCGTGAGCGCGCTTATGGTCTTGCGAAATAACCATCGGGTACACCGCTTCACCATTCACAAACGCTATTAATGAAAATTCTTCACCGTCAAGAAATTCCTCAATGACGACTTGGGCACTCGCCTCACCGAACCGACGATCTGCGAGCATGTCTTGTAATGCGTCAAGTGCTTCTTCCTCCGTCATCGCAACGACGACGCCTTTTCCAGCCGCAAGTCCGTCTGCCTTAATGACAATTGGTGCACCTTTTTTTTTCACGTATGCTGTTGCATCTTCTAGGTCTGTAAATGTTTCGTATTCTGCTGTCGGGATGTCATACTTCACCATTAATTCCTTGGCAAAGTTTTTACTCCCTTCTATGATTGCAGCGTTTTTTCGGGGACCGAACACTGCTAGACCTTCTGCTTCAAATTCATCAACGAGTCCGTCAATGAGTGGTTGTTCGGGTCCGACAAACGTGAGTCCGATGTTTTCCTTTTTCGCAAATGCAACGAGCTTCTCTTGCTCGCCCTCTTCAATTGGAATACATTCCGCAACATCAGTCATCCCATCATTCCCTGGTGCTACGAATACTTTTTCTACTTTTGGACTTTGGGCGAACTTCCATGCAAGTGCATGTTCGCGACCGCCCCTTCCAACGATAAGGACTTTCATTATTCCACCCCTAACTTTTTTATAAAAACAAAGCGGTGCCTTTTTGACTTCCTTAATTAATGTTTGAAATGTCTCACGCCTGTGAAGACCATCGCAATGCCATATTCATTCGCTTTTTCGATTGATTCTTCATCACGAATGGAGCCGCCAGGCTGAATAATCGCCGTTACTCCTGCTTTTCCTGCTGCTTCAACCGTATCATTCATTGGGAAAAAGGCATCTGATCCCATGACGGAGCCTTTCGAATCGTCTCCCGCTTGCTCAATCGCAATCTTTGCCGCACCAACACGGTTCATTTGCCCAGCGCCAACCCCAACTGTTCGATCATCTTTTGTCAGTACAATTGCATTTGATTTCACATGTTTGACGACATTCCATGCAAGCTTCAACGCTTTCCACTCTTCCTCACTAGGCTCTCTTTCTGTTGGAATCGAAATGTCCGCATCTTCCAACGTGTAACGATCGATGTCTTGGACGAGTAATCCCCCTGACACAGATGTCAATTGCTTATCATCTTGTGACAAACCTTCCATCTCGATTGTAAGTAAACGCAAATTTTTCTTTTCTGTTAAAATGTCTAATGCTTCCTTGCTGAATGCTGGTGCAATAACAATTTCTAAAAATATTTTTTTCATTTTCGCAGCTGTGTCTGCGTCAATTTCCCGGTTTGCGGCAACAATTCCTCCGAAAATAGAGACAGGATCCGCTTCATACGCATTCGTATAAGCATTAACAATCGTTTCTCCATTTCCGACTCCACACGGGTTCATATGTTTGACTGCAACGACGGCAGGTTCAGTAAATTCTTTTACAATTTGCAAAGCGGCATTCGCATCTTGAATGTTATTGTAAGACAATTCCTTGCCATGGAGTTGTTTCGCAGAAGCAAGTGTATTTTCGCTTCGGATTGGTGCCTCGTAGAACGCTGCTTTTTGGTGAGGATTTTCACCGTAGCGTAAATCTTGCTTTTTGGAATATGTAACGGTGTAAGATTCAGGGAATTGTTCGCCTGTTTCTTGCGTTAAGTAGTTTGCGATGACAGAGTCGTAGGCAGCTGTATGACGGAACACTTTTGCAGCAAGTTCACGTCTAGTTTCTAATGAAGTTTCGCCATTGTCTTTTAGTTCTGCGATGACTTTTTCATAATCTTTCGGATCGACGACAACGGTCACATCGTTATGGTTTTTTGCAGCTGCACGTAACATCGTCGGGCCACCGATATCAATGTTTTCAATTGCGTCTGCAAACGTAGTCCCTGTTTTTGAAATTGTTGCTTGAAATGGATATAAATTGACAACGACTAAATCAATTGGGGATATATTGTGTTCAGCTAGTTCCTGCTCATGCTGTTCGTTACCACGCATGGCGAGCAAGCCACCGTGTACGTTCGGATGAAGCGTTTTGACTCTCCCATTTAAAATTTCCGGAAATTCCGTAATGTCCGAAATGCCTGTTACTGGCAATCCAGCTTGTGCAATTTTTTGTTCTGTTCCACCCGTTGAGACAACCTCAATTCCGAGCGAAGTCAGCTGTTCTACGAAAGGGATAATCCCCGTTTTATCCGACACACTAATAAGGGCACGTTTTACTTTCATTCGTTTAATCCTCCCATAACTTTTCCTAATGTTTGCGGGTAAAGCACATGCTCAATGGCATGAATTTTTTCACGTAAGCTTTCTTCTGTTTCATCTTCAGTTAGGTCTATCGCCTTTTGTGCAATAATTGGACCTGTATCCATCCCACTGTCAACGTAATGAATCGTCACACCTGTCACTTTTACACCTGCTTGAAACGCTTGACCAATCGCATCAAGACCAGGAAAAGCTGGAAGAAGAGATGGGTGGATATTTACAATTTTTTGCGCATACGCTTCAAGTAACGTAGAGCCGATCAAACGCATATACCCTGCAAGGGCAATAAACGTTACGTCATATTCACGTAGCTTTTTTAATATGGCTCGTTCAAATTCAGTCTTATTCGCAAACTGCTTCATGTCAAAAACGAAAGCAGGAATGTTCGCTTTTTTTGCACGTTCAATTACTTTAGCATCGGGTTGATCGCAAATCAGTACTTCGCACGTTGCCATCAATTGACCGTGTGCAATCGCATCAACGATCGATTGAAAGTTTGACCCGTTCCCTGATGCAAAAACAGCTAGCTTACACATTCGTGTCACCGTCCCAAAGTTCAATTCCGCTTTCCTTCGTTACTCGACCGATTTCATACGCTTTTTGCCCAAGCTCTTTAAGCTCGTTCATAATAGAAGGAACTTTGTCTACAGCTACGGCTAGCACCATGCCAATCCCCATATTAAACGTATTGAACATCTCATGTTTAGTCAGCTTTCCTTCTGCTTCAAGCAGCGTAAAGATTGGAGGGACGTCCCATTTGTCACAGTCGATGACCGCACCGAGCTCGCTAGGAAGCATGCGTGGGATATTTTCAATAAAACCGCCACCAGTAATATGTGAAATCCCATTAATTTGAAACTTCTCTAGTAATGCTAGAATCGGTTTCACGTAAATTTGTGTTGGGCGTAACAATTCTTCACCTAATGGAAGGGTGAGATCCCCGTATGTTTTCTTCAAATCTAACTGTTTATCTTTTAACAAAATTTTTCTCACGAGGGAGTAACCATTGCTGTGCAAGCCGTTTGACTCGAGGCCAATCAAAATATCCCCAGCTTTAATGGCGTCACCGGTAATAATGTTTGATTTTTCAACGGCACCAACTGCAAAGCCTGCTAAATCATATTCATTGTCAGCATAAAGATCGGGCATTTCAGCCGTTTCTCCGCCGATTAATGCACACCCAGCTTGCTCACATCCGTCCGCGATTCCTTTTACAATTTGTTCAACTCGTTCAGGATCGAGCTGTCCTGTCGCAATATAATCAAGAAAATAAAGCGGTTCTGCACCTTGGACGACGATATCGTTCACACTCATTGCAACACAATCAATCCCGATTGTGTCATGCTTGTCGAGCATGAAGGCGAGCAAGAGCTTCGTTCCGACACCATCAGTTCCAGAGACGAGAACAGGTTCCTTGTAGCCTAATTCCGATATGTCAAACATCCCACCGAACGCACCTAATCCACCGATCACACCTTTTCTCGTTGTTCTCGCAACGTGTTGCTTCATACGTGCAACAGCTTCATAGCCTGCTTCAATGTTAACCCCTGCTCGTTTATATGCATCAGTCATTTCTTCTCTCTCCTTTACCGATTTAAGCGTCGTTACACGTGCTCATTATATTTTCGAACATGTTCATTAGGCGAATTATTGTAAATTTCCGTTGGGTATTTTCCGGTAAAACAAGCGAGACAATGTCCAGTGCCGACACCTTCTCCATCACTTTCCAATGCTTGCAGCATCCCATCTATACTTAAATAGGCAACAGAATCTGCGCCGACTTCTTCTTTTATTTCTTCAATTGTATGGTTCGCTGCAATCAGTTCTTCTTTCGTTTTCATATCAATCCCGTAATAGCACGGATTCTTAATCGGGGGAGCACTAATTCTAACGTGGACTTCTTTCGCTCCCGCTTCTCGTAACAAATTTACAATGCGCCGAATTGTCGTACCACGAACGATTGAATCGTCAACCATAACGACACGCTTCCCTTCGACAACCCCGCGAACAGGGGATAGCTTCATTTTGACCCCTTGCTCGCGTAATTCTTGTGATGGCTGAATGAACGTACGTCCGACATAGCGGTTTTTAATAAGACCGAGTTCATACGGAATTCCCGATTCTTCCGCGTACCCAATCGCCGCAGAAATGCTTGAATCAGGCACACCCGTTACGACATCTGCGTCTGCTGGAGATTCAAGTGCAAGTTGTTTTCCTAAGTTTTTTCTCGCTGTATGAATGTTTAAATTTCCAATGTTAGAATCTGGGCGCGAAAAATATATATACTCCATACCACACATCGAACGTGCGCTTGAAGTTGAGAACATTTCAGAATGGAGTCCTTCATCACTAATGACGAGAAACTCACCTGGTTTCACGTCACGAATGTAATCGGCTCCGATCGTATCAAATGCACACGTCTCACTTGCAACAACGTAAGCATCTCCAAGTTTTCCTAACGATAGTGGTCGTATACCACTCGGATCAAGCGCGACCATCATTTTATTTTCGGTCATGACGAGAAAGGCATATGCCCCTTTTACCATCGATAGAGCACCTTTAAACGCATCTTCCAAGTTCGCGTATGCACTCCTCTTAATTAAGTGAACGAGGACTTCGGAGTCAGATGTCGTTTGAAAGATACTTCCTTGACTCTCAAGTTGATGCTTTAACCCGTGTGCATTCGTTAAATTTCCGTTATGTGCGACAGCCATTCCACCCGTTAGTGAACGAAAAAGGAGGGGCTGGATATTTTCATATCCGCGGCCACCTGCAGTCGTGTAACGAACATGCCCAATTGCGCTTTCACCCTTTAATTCTTCAAGAACTCCTTGACCAAATACATCATTAACGAGTCCAACATCTTTATGAACTCTTAATTCTTTTCCATCGTTTACTACGATGCCCGCACCTTCTTGACCTCTATGCTGTAAGCTGTGGAGACCATAGTATGCTATTTGGGCAGCGTCTTCATGGCCCCATATGCCGAACACACTGCATTCCTCCTTTAGTAGTAAAAAGCTTAATTTGCCATTATGTTTCGGATTGAATGTTTCCAAGCGTCTTCCAACTGGTGCACGTCTACCTGGATGAGCAGCTCTTCGTTGTTGTTTTTAATCGTTAATGTCTTTTCATTAGTCACTTGACCGATTTGTTTTGCCGTAATGATTGCTTCAAATTGTTCTTGATGTTCCTGCTTCACAGAGACGAGATAGCGTGATTGTGACTCGCTAAAAAGGGCAGTGACAGCATCATCTTCGACTGTGATGTCAGCCCCTAGCTGCTCTCCTACTATTGATTCTGTTAACGCAAGAGCGAGACCCCCATCAGAAATATCAACGGCGGAGGCGACGAAACCTAATTGAATAGCTTCAAGTAATTCGTCCTGACGTGCTTTCTCAACGTCTAAATCAATCGCTGGCGCTTGCCCTGAAATACGCCCATTAAGAAGTTTTTGAAGTTCACTTCCTCCGAACTCAGGTAGCGTTTCGCCGATAACATAGATGATATCGCCTTCCTCCTTGAAGCTTGGCGTTGTAACGTGTTCCACATCGGTCACGAGCCCTACCATCCCGATAATTGGCGTTGGATAAATCGCATCTCCGTTCGTTTCGTTGTAAAGTGACACGTTTCCACTCACGACTGGCGTTTCCAGTGTACGGCACGCTTCACTTATTCCTTCTGCGGACTGTTCAATTTGCCAAAAGACCTCTGGATTATCAGGACTTCCGTAATTAAGTCCGTCCGTAATTGCAATCGGCTTGGCCCCTGTGCAAACGAGATTACGCGCCGCTTCAGCGACAGCAATTTTCCCGCCAGTATTCGGATCAAGATAAATGTAACGGGCATTACAATCTGTCGTCATTGCAACTGCTTTTTTCGTATTTGGAATTCGAACGACACCGGCGCTAGCACCTGGACGGAGCACGAAATCTTTATCCTGCTTATCAAACTGCTCATAAACCCACTCTTTACTAGCAACAGATGGTTGAGCAATCAGCTGTAAAAATGTTTCCTGAATGTTGTCTACGTTCGGTTTCTCCACTCGTTCAGCTTGAAACGTTTTGTAGTAAGCCGGTTCCTCTGAACGTTTGTGATAAACAGGCGAGTCCTCCGCTAACGCATCTGCTGGTACGTCAGCGACAACCTCACCGTTATAGAGTAGACGGAATTGCTTATCGGTCGTAACTTTTCCAATGATAGCTGATGGAACATCCCATTTATTTAAAATTTCTTCGATTTCATGTTCGCGTCCTTTTTCTACGACGATGAGCATCCGCTCTTGTGATTCAGAAAGCATCATTTCGTATGGAGTCATGTTCGGATCTCGTTGAGGAACTTTTTCAAGATATAGTTCAAGACCGGCTCCTGCTTTACTCGCCATTTCACTCGCTGACGATGTAATCCCTGCCGCTCCCATATCTTGCATTCCGATGAGTGCATCACTTTTCGCGAGCTCAAGGCATGCCTCTAGCACCCGTTTTTGCAAATCTGGATTTCCTTTTACAAATACACCTTCTGTCTCATCCTCGGTTAGTTCTGTAGAAGAAAATGTTGCACCGTGAATACCGTCACGGCCTGTTTCTCCACCGACGTACATGACACTATTACCTTCACCCGAAGCTAACCCTTTTACGAGATCGTCATGCTTAATTAACCCAACGACCATCGCGTTGACGAGTGGATTGCCTTCGTACGCTTCATCAAATTGCACCTCGCCACCAACGACAGGTACGTTCATCGTATTGCCGTAATGAGCGATCCCTTTGACCGCTTGTTCAAATAAAAATTGCACACGCTCAGATTGTAGATCACCGAAGCGGAGCGAATTTAAAGCAGCAATTGGTCTTGCTCCCATCGAAAAAACGTCACGCAAAATACCTCCGAGTCCTGTTGCCGCTCCGTGGAAGGGCTCGACAGCGGAAGGCGAGTTGTGACTTTCAATTTTGAACACTAGCGCATCTTCATCACCGATATCAACGACTCCAGCACCTTCGCCCGGCCCTTGAATGACACGCACACCTTCAGTTGGAAACTTCTTCAAAACTGGCTTCGAGCTTTTGTAGCTACAATGCTCTGACCACATCACTGAAAATAAGCCTGTTTCGGTGTAGTTCGGAAGCCTACCTAACACTTGCGTAACATCCTCATACTCCTTGTCACTTAACCCCATCTCTATATAAAGCTTGTCGTCTTTAATTTGTTGAGCCGTCGGTTCTTGATGAGTGCTCATTCATGCTCCTCCAATCGTAATCGTTTAAAAAGAAAATCAACTTTTTCTAAATGATGCTCATAATTAAAGCAATCGGCAATTTCTTCCTCCGTCAATCGATTCGTTATTTCCTGTTCGGCTTCAATTAAATCGCGGAATTGGACTTGCTCCTCCCATGCTTGCATTGCTTTTGGTTGTACGAGATCGTAAGCCTCTTCTCGTGACATTCCTTTATCAATGAGGCTAAGCAAAACGCGCTGTGAATAAATCAACCCGAACGTTCTATTCATATTTCGCTTCATATTTTCCGGGAATACTGTTAAATTTTTTACGAGATTGCTAAATCGATTAAGCATATAATTAAGTGCAATTGTCGCATCAGGCAAAATAATTCGCTCCGCCGATGAGTGAGAAATATCCCGTTCATGCCAAAGAGCAATGTTCTCATACGCTGTCAGCATATACCCACGTATGACACGTGCAATTCCCGACATATTTTCGGAGCCGATCGGGTTTCGTTTATGTGGCATCGCTGAAGATCCTTTTTGCCCTTTTGCAAAAAATTCTTCGACCTCTCGCGTTTCCGATTTCTGTAAGCCGCGAATTTCAATCGCAAACTTTTCAATCGAAGAGGCGATGAGAGCAAGTGTTGACATATAATGTGCATGACGATCACGCTGAAGCGTTTGAGTTGAAATGGGCGCTGGCTCAAGACCAAGATTTTCACAGACGTACTTTTCGACAAAAGGATCGATGTTGGCATACGTTCCAACCGCACCAGAAAGCTTTCCAACTTGAACTGTTTTAGCTGCCTGCTTGAACCGTTCCAAGTTTCGTTTCATTTCTTCGTACCAAAGGGCAATTTTCAGACCGAAAGTCGTCGGCTCGGCGTGAACACCATGTGTCCGCCCCATCATGACGGTATATTTATGTTCAACTGCTTTGTTTTTTAAAATTTCGATAAAGTTTTCAATATCGTTTTGTAAAATGTCATTCGCTTGCTTCATTAAATAGGAAAGTGCTGTATCGACAACATCAGTTGATGTTAGTCCGTAGTGGACCCACTTCTTTTCTTCGCCAAGCGTTTCTGATACTGCTCTCGTAAAGGCAACAACGTCATGCCGTGTCTCTTCTTCAATTTCTTGAATTCGTTCCACAGAAAATGAAGCGTTTTGACGAATAAGCTTCGCGTCTTCCTTCGGGATATCACCAAGCTCAGCCCATGCCTCACATGCGAGAATCTCTACTTCAAGCCATGCGTTATAGCGATTTTCATCTGTCCATATGTTTCCCATTTCAGGTCGTGTATACCGTTCAATCATGTGGTCTCTCCTCTTTCGTTATTCCCATATTTCCAAATTATTTATCATTTCAAGTGCTTCATCCACACTGTTTGCAAGTACATTTAAGTGACCCATTTTACGGTTGTGCTTCGCTTCCGCCTTTCCGTATAAATGGAGCTTGCACGCTTCGAATTGATCTAGACTTGCTAACGTTTTGTTAACGTGCTGACCTAAAATATTCATCATGACGACAGGCGTATGCAACGTTGTCTTCCCAAGGGGCCAGCCACAGATTGCACGAATATGTTGTTCAAATTGCGATGTTTCACAAGCATCCATCGTATAATGTCCGGAATTATGTGGTCTTGGGGCAACCTCATTCACGTAGATTATTCCGTCAGCTGTCAAGAACATTTCGACCGCAAGTGTTCCGATGAGTTCGAATGCATCTGCTAGTTGAATCGCAAGTGCTTTTGCCTGTTCAGCCGTCTCATCAGAAATTCGGGCCGGTACGATGCTTTTGTGTAAAATATTGTTCACATGAATGTTTTCTGCAACGGGAAAGGTTGCTGTTTCACCTGTCACACTTCTCGTCACGATGACTGAGATTTCTTTCTCAAATGTCAGCCACTTTTCAAGAATACATTCATTGCATTCAAGTAGTTTTATAGCCGATGGAACGTCCGAATCCTCACATAAGACGACTTGGCCTTTACCGTCATATCCTCCACGCGTCGTTTTCAAAACAGCAGGATAACCTAAGTTAGCAAGACTTGAACGGAGCTCAGCTTCCGTCGTAACTATTTCATAAGGAGCGGTTATCGTACCGGAATCGTTAATCTTTTGCTTTTCAAGCTTACGATCTTGTGTAATCGCAAGCAGTTCACTTCCTTGTGGCAAATACGCTTGTTGCTCGAGCCACTTCGCCGTTTCATCGTCAATGTTTTCAAATTCATACGTAACGACGTCGCTTGCTTTCGCAAGCTCACTTGCACCATCCTTACTGTCGTAATCTGCGACAACTTCGACATCAGAAACCTGTGCTAACGGTGAGTTTTTCGTTGATTCAAGAACAGCAATTCGGTAGCCCATTGCTTTTGCAGAGAGGGCCATCATACGACCGAGTTGTCCTCCACCTAAAATTCCAATCGTTTGTCCAGGAAGGATTGTTTTCGTCATGTTAACTGCTCACTGCTTTCCATTACATTTTTTTCTAATTGCTTCCGTCGCTTCGCTAATCTCTCCGCCATTTCTTCATCAAAAGCTCCGATGATTTCAGCAGCCAGCAAACCTGCATTCGTTGCCCCTGCCACGCCAATGGAAACCGTCGCAACAGGGACACCACCAGGCATTTGAACAATCGATAATAAAGAATCAACACCTTGTAACGTTCTTGATTTCACAGGAACACCGATTACAGGCAATGTCGTTTTTGCTGCAACCATCCCTGGCAAATGTGCAGCTCCACCAGCACCGGCGATAATCGTTTTCAGTCCACGTTCTCTCGCCTCTTCCGCATAACGAAACATGTAATCTGGTGTCCGATGCGCTGAAACGACTTTTTTCTCATAAGCGACCTTCAATTCATCAAGCACATCACACGCGTGCTTCATCGTTTCCCAGTCTGACGTACTCCCCATAATGACACCGACAATTGGGTTCATCATTCTGCTCTCCTCTCATATAACCTCTTATCATTCAAGTGTTCCCTATCGCTCGATGTAAATAAGGAACTCGGTTAAAAAGTAAAAAAAGCCCACAGAGAATCGAACTTCTCTAATCTCTTTAGAGAAAGCGTTTCACTTGGGCTCAATGTTCTTCGTTCAATAGATCAATTTGGAAAAGGCAAAAATTGATCCGAAGCGTTCCCTCATAGTCCAACAATTCACGGTTGTCAGGTAGAGACATTCGGGCCCTATTCCCAAACATATATGAGGCATGCTCTTTCATCATCTATCTTAGCAATGTTGTTTTTATAATGTCAATGAAAATCGAACGATTTTAGCTATTTAATTTTGGAATGTTCGTGTTTTAGTCTCACTTAGTCATAATTCACTCTTTTACACCTTCAAAAATAATTTGTTGCCTTAAATATTCGGGCTCCGCTTTCTTGTGCTTTGCTTGAAAAACAGGTTTCTCCATCCGCCGAACAGGACGATATCCCTCTTGCTTCATTCGGTCTAAACAGTCAGCAATTGTTTCGTTTTCTAAGACTTCAAATCTCTTCTTTTGCGGCACGTTCTTGCAACCCCTTTACAGCTTTAACCCAAAAGCCACCATGTATCGTTCGTGGTTCATACGTAATAATGAACGCTTTCGGGTCTATTTCATTCAAATGTACGTATAAGCTTTTTTCTTGCTTTCGTGGTGTCAAAATTTGCATCATCATTCGTTCGCCTTCTCGACCACGAGCAATCCAACTCGTTACCCCATAGCCTTTTTCCCGGAGCACCGTCTCAACTTCTGTATCAATTTGCGATGTCGTCACATGAACCGTAATATAACCAAGTGCAAGCTTTTCTTCAATCTTCATCCCGACGATGACACCGATGCCATACCCAATCGCATAAGCAACAATATTTTGAATTTCTTTCAAGTTATCAAGCACGAGACCAAGACCGATAACATAAATAACAACTTCAATCATACTGACAAAGGCGGCAGCATATCGATAACCTTTCAATGTTAGGATCATCCGAATCGTAAAGAAAGATACATAGATGATATTAATTGTTAATATGATGATAACCATGACAAGTCCACTTGATAGCATGCGATCGCTCCCTTCGCCTATGAACATACAGTATCCTAAAAATATCACATTTAAGCTAAGGTTCGCATCTATTTCCTTTCGCCCAGTGTGGAGCGACTCTAACACATATGGTAAATTAGAGTGTAACGATTCTACATAATGGAAGCTGGTGAAATGATGTTATCTATAGAGGCTCTCCAATACATCAATTACGTGTTTATCTTCCTTGTCATTGTTTCGGTTATTCTGTTGATTACGTTAGTATTTAGTAAGAATAGCATAAAAGCTATCAACTTATTTACAGTCACAATGATTGGCTTTATTTCAATCACAGTAGCGGCTTTAAATCTAATCTTTATGGGCTATGCAGCTGACGAATTAAATTACTCCACGGGCCATAGTGTACCGTTATTTGGAGTTCTCGTTGTTTTCTCAACGATTAATTTCTTTATCGTTTATAATCGGGAGTGGAAGCTCGGAAGGAATGCTAACAGTAATGAATAGTCTGCTCAGTACCTCAGTTGCTTAATAATCTTTTTAAGAATTGAAACAGCTTCATCAATTTGGCGCTCAGTTGTGAACTGACCGAACGAAATTCGGATGAACTCTTTTGCTTCATCAACAGTTTTTCCTATAGAAAGCATCGTTCGTGACGGTTCCTGTTTACCGACTTGGCAGGCACTACCCGTTGAAATGGCAACCCCATAGCGATTATACTCCAGCATTAAATATTGACCTTGTACACCTGAAATCGATAGCCCGATAATGGCTGGAAGCTGTTCTATTGAATCACCCTCTACGTTAATATCGTAGTTTGTTTTTTCTATCCCTGCTATAAAGCGCTTTCTCAAAGCCTCCTCATGCTTATTGTTTACTTCTCTTGCTTGCGTTACAAGCTGAGCGGCGGTAGTAAATCCAACAATTCCTGGCACATTTACAGTCCCAGGTCGAAAGCCGTTCTCATGAGTCGTGTTTGGTAATTGCATTTTCCACTTCGTCGCAGAATGTAGATAACACATCCCTACCCCTTTAGGTCCGTGTAGCTTATGACTAGAGACTGACAAGCTATCAAGCTTACACTCTTTCACATCAATTTCGAGCTTCCCAAAAGATTGAACACAATCACTATGAAATAAAACTTGAGCATCGTCGAGAACATCACCGATTTCTTTTATACGCTGAATCGTTCCAATTTCTGAGTTTACATGGTGAATGGAAGCAAGAATTGTCGTATCTTGAATAGCATTTTTCACTTCATTCACATCGACTTGCCCTCGCTCATTCGTTCCTAAATAAGTAACTTCAAATCCTTCTGTCTCTAGCTGTTTACATAAATGATAAATGGAGGAATGCTCAACCTTTGTTGTAATAATGTGATTGCCCTTGTCTTGATGAGCAGTAATTAATGAACGAATTGCTAACACATTTGACTCTGTTCCTCCACTCGTAAAATACACTTCTTCCGCTTCACTATTAATCATTGTTGCCAACTGCTCGCGACACATTTTTAGCACATGTGCAGCCTCCGAACCGAGATCATGCAGACTGCTCGGATTACCGTAAAATTTTTTCGTTGCTTCCACATAAGCTTGAAGCGCTTCTTCCCTCACTGGTGTTGTCGAAGCGTAATCTAAATAAATCATAAATGATGAATCCTTTCCCTATAAATTTTGTATGTGTAAATATACCTGTCTTGTCATAAGTAATATTATATGTCAATATAGGTGTCAAGAGATAAATATTAGCGAGGAGTTTTTACATGAATCAACTCTTACTAAGAAAGCAAGTAGAGCAATTTTTAATCGAGGATATTGGAATGGGGGATAGGACGAGTGGCGTCATTTTTTCACAAAATGAAAAAGGAGAAGCCCAATTTCACATGAAACAAGCAGGTGTGTTGGCGGGTAGTAAGATTATCCAAACTGTCTATTCTCTATTAAACTCTGAAATCAAAACCTCGCTCACAAGGAAAGATGGAGATTTTGTAAAAGCAAGCGAAGCGATTGCCACTGTACGTGGTCCGTTGCAGGACGTACTTGCAGGAGAAAGGGTCATTTTAAATTTACTTCAGAGAATGAGTGGAATTGCAACGCTCACTTCTAAAGCGGTGAGTATGTTGGACAGCTCACATACGCGCATCTGTGATACGAGGAAGACGACGCCAGGATTACGCATGCTAGAAAAGTATGCCGTCACATGTGGAGGCGGATTTAATCACCGGCTTAGCTTAAGCGATGGTGTCTTAATTAAAGACAATCATATCGGTTTTGCTGGTTCGATTACCGCAGCCGTAAACCGTGTCCGCGAGCAATTAGGACATATGGTAAAAATTGAAGTCGAAACCGAGACAGAAGAACAAGTGCGTGAAGCAATTCAAGCAGGCGTTGATATTATTATGTTCGACAATCGAACTCCTGAAGAAATTAAAAAGTTTATCAAACTTGTACCGCCAGAAATCATAACTGAAGCATCAGGAAATATTACGTTAGATTCGTTATCAGCATATCGCCATACCGGTGTAGATTACATTTCTTTAGGATTTTTAACGCATTCAGTGAAAGCAATTGACATTAGTGTCACGATTTGAAGGAGGCTAACGGATGAGTACTATACTAGATTTATTAAGTAAAAATAATGCATCGGTGACCATCCCAGAAGAATATAAGAGGTTAACTATAGAAGAAATGGAAAAGCGAGTCAGGGCGGTAAAAGATAGATTAGGCAACAAACTCTTCATCCCTGCTCACCATTATCAAAAGGATGAAGTCGTGAAGTTCTCCGACGCTACAGGGGATTCGTTGCAGCTTGCCCAGCTATGTGAACAAAATCAAGCTGCTGAAGTCATCGTGTTTTGTGGCGTTCACTTTATGGCAGAAACAGCTGATATGTTAACGACTGATAAGCAAAAGGTGTTACTACCTGATATGCGCGCAGGCTGCTCTTTAGCAGACATGGCTGATATTCACCAAACCGAACGGTGCTGGGAAATTTTGATGGACACCTTCGGGGATACGATACTCCCGCTCACCTATGTTAACTCAACAGCAGCTATAAAGGCATTTGTCGGAAGAAATGGCGGTGCGACAGTCACTTCCTCAAATGCGAAAACGATGATTGAGTGGGCCTTTACACAAAAAGAACGCATCTTATTTTTACCTGATCAGCATTTAGGTCGGAACGTTTCCTTTGGGCTCGGGATTCCACTTGAAAAAATGGCGGTCTGGAACCCGGTAACGAACACATTTGAGTTTGACGGCAACCTAGAAGACGCAAAAGTGATTTTATGGAAAGGGCATTGTTCCGTACATGAAAACTTTACTATAGAAAACGTGAAACAAGTTCGTGAAGACATGCCAGGTGTCCATGTTCTCGTTCACCCTGAATGTCCTTTTGAAACGGTTGAAGCGTCCGACTTTGCTGGCTCAACGAGCTACATTATTAAAAAAGTTGAAGAAGCCCCAGCAGGTAGCAAATGGGCTATCGGGACAGAAATGAATCTCGTAAACCGACTAATCGATGAGCACCCTGATAAGGAAATAGTTTCTTTGAATCCTCATCTCTGTCCTTGCATGACAATGAACCGAATCGACTTGCCACATTTATTATGGTCATTGGAATCAATCGAAACTGAACAATACAGGCACGAAATAAAGGTAGACGAACAAATAACCAACAAAGCGATTCTAGCTTTAAATCGCATGCTTGAACGGGTATAACTTTATACACTGCACACGATGATGACCGCCTTTAATCGAGATTCCTTGCTCCTCTCAACCCTCGCATACCTCACTCAAACAACTTTTCCCCATAATAAAAAGCAGCGAATGACTCGCTGCTTTCTCGTTGTGTAACAACGTCCTACTCTCACAGGGTGAACCCCATTACCATCGGCGCTGAAGAGCTTAACTTCCGTGTTCGGAATGGGAACGGGTGTGACCTCCTCGCTATCGTCACTACACAACTGTTTATGAAGTTTACGTTATTTAGTTTACTAAATTCTTTCTCAAATTGCAACCTTTATTTTTATAAGTAAAAGTCAATCGCAGCCCAAATATAATAGCCGGTCACATAAACGACAACAGCGGCGGTAATGAGAATAACTAATTTACCGAATGTAAATCCAGATTTTTTTTTCTGTTCCACGGTAAGTTCATCCCTTTCATCGAAAACTACATTTCTAGCATAACATATTAAGTATTCTAGCTTAAACCAAACATCTTACAATTTATTCATATTCCCAATGGAGATAGGTTCTCTCGTCACCATCTATACAAAATGTTACAATGAAGCCAATTTTAGACAAAGGTTGTGATAAAAGTGAATGGGAACTTAAAAGTCGCTTGGATCGCTTCAATCTTTGCCCTAGTGGGACAGTTAGTCTGGTTTCTAGGTGTATCTATTTATTCTGGGGACTGGCGTTATGTAATGTGGAGTTTAATGGTGAGCATGTTAGTTGGTGTGCCAAGTATAATACGAACTTGGAAAGCGCAACAACAAAACGTCTGGGAGTGATAGCATACCCAGACGTTTTATCGTTGACAATCCTCTCTTCAATTAGGCCGCAAGGAAAATAAAGTAAAGAATAAATATGACGAAGAACCCATACATAACAGGATGTATTTCTTTTGCTCTTCCTTTAGCAAGCATCGTAATCGGATAGAAAATAAATCCGACCGCTATTCCTGTCGCAATACTGTAAGAAAGAGGCATGACAATAATTGTAAAGAATGCTGGAACTGCAATTTCGAATTGATCCCAATCAATATTTTTCAATGACGAGACCATCATGACCCCAACAATAATTAACGCTGGTGCCGTTACTGATGGAGTAACTACAGCGAGTAACGGTGAGAAAAAGATCGCAAGAAGAAACAAGATTGCTGTCACGACGGAGGCAAATCCTGATCGCGCTCCCGCAGCTACTCCAGATGCAGATTCCACATATGACGTTGTCGTTGACGTTCCAACGACTGCCCCGACAACAGTTGCAGACGAGTCGGCAAATAACGCTCTACCTGCACGTGGCAGTTTGTTATCTTTCATAAGTCCTGCTTGGTTTGCAACAGCAACGAGTGTACCAGCTGTATCAAAAAAGTCTAC
>DKGN01000046.1 GCA_002453275.1 Caryophanales bacterium UBA6769 | reverse complement strand
ACCATTGTTTATCCTTTAACGATCCACTTGTTTCTCATAAGATTCTAAAAAAATAAGTCGCTCTAACATCGTTGGGTGACCATACCGAAACCATTTGACAAGTTTTGGTGGATTCACTTCACTTAATCCTGTAGCCGTTAATGTTTGAAAGGCTTGGATCGCCGCTTGTTTATCTTCTGTTAATTCAATTGCATATAAATCTGCATCCTTTTCATGATGCCGTGACACTGCATTTTCTACTGGACTAATCGCAAAAGAAAGCAGTGAGAAAATTAATAACAGTAACGGTAAGGCTGCCAAATCGGAATGTGAAACTTCAAATCGCTTTCCATAGCGGCGAATGAGGACCCGGTACAATTTCGCACCGAAAAACAACCCGAAAAACGAAAGCACAATCGATCCGATAACATTCCAATACAAATGATGCTTGACATAATGACCCATCTCGTGCGCCATAACGAATAAAGTCTCTTTGTCTTTTAATTTATTCAAAGTCGTATCCCACAATACGATCCGTAAATTTGACCCAATCCCAGTTACATATGCATTAAGTGAATTGGTTTTTTCAGACATGTTTACTTCATAAACGCGATCGGCTGGGATGTCTGCCTTCGCAGCTAGATCTAAAATTTGGGCTTCTAATTGCTTATCTTGTAAGGCGGTAAAATCATTATAGAGTGGATCGATTACAACAGGCTTCATAAACATGAGGAAAATCGTAAATGGAATAGTCAGAAGCCAAACATACAGCCACCAACGCTTTTCAGAGCGCTTGATAAAAAAATAAATAACCCAGACCATAAGGGTCATCATAATCCAGCCAATCCAAAAATCAATCGTATAATCCCGCATCCAGCTATTAAATGACTGTGTTGAAATGCCGTAGTCTAATGACACCTTTCTACTCATTAAGTTTAATGGAAAAGTTAACAATGAGCTTATTACCGTTAATAAAAATACATAGAGAGATGTTTGTAACAAAAAGGACCGTGTCGTATCTCGGCTAAGCCGATGAAAATAAACAGAGATTCCAAACGTCAGCACGAAAAGATATATAATCCATTCATATGGAATCGATAGGAAAAATAATAAATTTTTCAATCGTGAAAAATCTGTACTTAATATTTGCTCAGATTCTGTCATAAATAATTTTGGATCCGCTGCTGTACCTTCAAATACTTTCGGAAGCGAATGGTCTGTTCCGATATACAAATAGTATGCAATGATAAGTCCGTAGAAAATATAGCCCGTGAGAAAATAAAGAAACACTCGATGTCGCTTTGCCAATGCCACCCCTCCAAGCTTGTATCAACTTGTCATACTACTAGTGTAGTCTTCTTGGCCTTTTTTAGAACAAAATAGGAAAAGGACAGTGGATTTACCGACTGTCCTTTAAATTAACCTAAAATAGCTTTATCACTAGCCATCTGTTCTCCGCGTATACGTTGGAACTCTTCGAGTAATGTTTCTATCGTCAAGTTCTTCTTTTCTTCCTCACCGACATCTAAAATAATTTGACCTTTATCCATCATAATGAGGCGATTGCCTAGGTCAAGGGCTTGTTGCATATTGTGCGTCACCATTAACGTCGTCAACTGCGTATCCTCAACAATTTCTTTCGTTAAATTTGTTATCAATTCAGCACGAGCAGGGTCAAGGGCCGCAGTGTGTTCATCAAGGAGTAAAATTTTCGGATTCGTAAATGTCGCCATCAAGAGTGACAATGCTTGCCGCTCCCCGCCTGATAATAAGCCTACTTTGGCATTCAGACGATCTTCAAGTCCGAGATGTAGTGTCGCTAAAAACTCACGAAAAATGTCTTTCCTTTTTCTCGTGACACCTCGTCCCAATGTCCGCTTCTTGTTTCGGGAATATGCAAGTGCAAGGTTTTCTTCAATGGTCATCGCCGGTGCCGTTCCAGCCATCGGATCCTGGAATACGCGTCCAATCAATTGAGAACGTTTATACTCCGGTAAGTTCGTCACAGCTTTTCCATCGATTGTAACGACACCGTAATCAGGAAAGAGCACACCGGAAATAATGTTCATTAATGTTGATTTTCCAGCACCATTACTTCCAATGACCGTAACGAAATCGCCTGACTTCAACTCAAGATTGGCTTCTTCAAGAGCAATCTTCTCATCGATCGTTCCCTCATTAAATACTTTATGAATGTGTTGCAAGTTAAGCAAGGCGCTCACCATCTTTCTGCATGTTCGCTAATTGGTCAGCATGACGTTGTTTTCTTCGCTTTTTCTCTCGAAAATTTTCGATTACCTTAGGAGCAACGAGAGCAAAAATAACGATAACCGCTGTAATTAACTTCATATCACCTGTTTCGAGAAAGTCGACCCGCAATGCAAGGGCAACGACGATTCGATATATAATTGCACCGCCAATGACGGCAAACGTCGTCCGAACAATCGTTTTTGTTCCAAAAAGAGCTTCACCGATAATCACAGAAGCAAGCCCGATGACGATCATCCCGACACCCAATCCGATATCGGAAAAACCGTTGTACTGAGCGATAAAAGCACCACTTAATGCAACGAGGGCATTTGAAATGCCAAGTCCCAAAATAATGAGCCAATCTGTATTCGCTGATAAGCTACGAATCATTCGTTGGTTATCACCTGTCGCACGAATCGCAAGTCCAATTTCTGTTTTAAGAAAAAGATCAACCAAGAACTTCATGGAAAGTGTAACGAGAGCCATTACAATGATAATTGACCAAGAAATCGGTATAAAACTCTCTAATCCTGAGCTTTCCCAAAATAAGGCTAAATCCTTAAAAATTGTACCCTCATTTAACAACGATACATTTGCTCGCCCCATAATTCTAAGATTAATAGAATAAAGAGCAATCATCATTAAAATCCCCGATAATAATGGGTTAATTTTCCCTTTCGTATGCAAAACCCCCGTCACACAACCAGCTAAAAAGCCAGCTAGAATCGCCGCAAGTGTTGCAGTTAATGGATGGACACCCGTAATAATCATAGAGGCTGCAACAGCCCCACCTGTTACAAAACTCCCATCTACCGTTAAGTCTGGAAAATCCAAAATACGAAATGATAAATAAACACCGAGTGCCATAAGTGCATATATAATACCGGATTCCAATGAACCGAATAATGCTGTTATCATGGATGTGTCCTCCTTTGAGGTATATAAAAGTGAAATTGTAATAATAATAATTGCTGCTCAAAAAGAGACTTCAATCTATGCCTTATACTGCAAATCTCTTCTTCAACATCAATTTAACAGTAGAAAAAGGATAGACTGACAGGTGCCAGTCTATCCCTGCTGTACAAATAAATTAATTATTCTTCGTGATATTCCGCGATGTCGTCCCATTCCGACTTTAATTCTATACCCATCTTCTCTGCGGCTTTTCTGTTAATTAATAGTGTTAATTCACCTGATGAATATTCTGCAGGAATTTTATCTGCTGTTTTTTCGCCTTTTAAAATTTGTACTGCCATTTTACCAGTCTGGTAACCTAAGTCATAATATGATGTTCCATAGGCTGCAAATCCACCCTTTTCTACGGAATCATGTTCTCCCACAAATAATGGTATTTTGTGTTCATTTGATACTTGAATTACAGAATCTAACGCAGACACAACAGTATTATCAGTAACTACATAAAACACATCTGCACGCCCTACTAAAGATTCTGTTGCTTGGTTTACATCTGCAGTAGATGCTACCGTCGCTTCAACCGTTGTAAGTTCTGTATCTTTAACTGCTTCTTTAACTGCGTCAATTTGAACTTGAGAGTTTTGTTCACCAGCGTCAAAAATTAAACCAATTGTTTTAGCATCTGTCTGTTCATCGATAAATTTCACTGTATTCGGAATAGCTTCAGGATGTGTATCACTAGTACCTGTAACATTACCACCCGGCTCTTCCATTGAATCAATTAGCCCTGCTCCCATCGGATCTGTTACTGATGTAAAAAGGATTGGAATTTCTTTTGTTGAGTTGAGTGCAGCTTGGGCACTTGGTGTTGCGTTTGCAAAAATTAAATCAACCTTATCTCCTGCTAGATTTTGAGCAATCGTCGCAGCGTTATTTGGATCACCTTGTGCGTTTTGTTCATCAAATTCTACATTTAAACCACTTTCTTCAATTGCATCTTTAAATCCTTCCGTTGCAGCATCTAAGGAAGGGTGTGGTGCGTATTGAGAAATTCCTACCTGAAACGTTTCAGTAGCTTCATCTGCCCCGCCAGCTTTCTCGTCTGCATTATCGGTACCACATGCAGCTAACAAGCCGAGGCTCAAAAGTGAAGCTCCGAGAAGCTTGTGCCATCTTTTTA
>DKGN01000008.1 GCA_002453275.1 Caryophanales bacterium UBA6769 | reverse complement strand
AACGATGCAAGGGAGTACGGATACGACTTTATACATTTTAACTGTCTATTTTGGTGCAGTCGGAATTAAAAAAATGGGAGACTCTTTGAAAGTTGGGCTACTTGCTGATGTGGTAGGAATTATTGCCTCAATTATTATTGTTACAATCGTATTTTCTACGTAAGCGTTAAATTCAAGTACACTTGAGATATTAAATTGACAAGCGTATGATGTTACTTGAGGTGAACGAATGATGGAACGACTTCAAAAGATCATTGCACAAGCGGGAATAACATCGAGAAGAAAAGCAGAAGACTTAATTGAACAAGGTAAAGTTAAAGTAAATGGTCGTGTTGTAACAGAACGTGGAACTAAAGTAAGTTCAAAAGATGACATTGATGTCAATGGTATCCGGATTGAACGTGAAGAGCCCGTTTATTACCTCTTATATAAACCTCGTGCTGTCATCTCAAGTGTTCGAGATGAAAAAAATAGAAAGGTCGTTACTGATTTTATTCCAACAGATAAGCGGATTTTTCCAATTGGAAGGCTTGACTACGACACTTCTGGGATCATCCTTTTAACGAATGACGGAGATTTTGCCCATCTATTAATGCATCCGAAATTTGAAATTGAAAAAAAGTACATTGCGAAAGTTAAAGGTTTAATCCAACGTGAGGCCGTTCAACTTTTAAAAAATGGAGTTCAGCTGAAAGACGGGAAAACTGCTCCTGCTAAAGTTAGATTAGTTTCACAAGAAAAAAGAAGAAATAGTTCAGTAGTGGAAATTACAATTCATGAAGGAAGAAATCGTCAAATTAAACGTATGTTTGAGGCAGTCGGTCATCCTGTTCAAAAGTTAAGAAGGGACCAATTTGCTTTTTTAAATTGTGCGACTATGCGTCCTGGTGACTTTCGTCAATTAAATCCGAAAGAGATAAAACAGCTTGTGGCACTAGCCACGACTAAACAAAAATAAAATCTTGGCTATTTTGCTAAGGTTTTATTTTTTTATTACAAAAAGATTGTCACAAAGTTATGAAAAACGTGATTTAATTTGTTAGTTATTGTCTTTTTTGCATGTGCGATTCTTTCTATTTTCATGCAAATAAGCTATTATTTACTATAGAGACACACTGTAGCTAATTAATATCTCAGGAGGAAATTTCATTGGAAAAAGAGGCTAAATTATTAGTTGTGGATGATGAAGATAGAATACGTCGCCTGCTTAGAATGTACTTAGAACGTGAAAATTACGAAATCATTGAAGCAGAAGACGGCGAGGAAGCCCTTGATAAAGCTTTAACAGAGGATTTTGATCTCATCTTATTAGACTTAATGCTACCAGGTATGGATGGGATTGAAGTTTGTCAGCAACTTAGAGAAAAAAAAGCAACACCTGTTATCATGTTAACAGCGAAAGGTGAAGAAACAAATCGTGTGCAAGGATTTGAGGTCGGTGCTGATGACTATATTGTTAAGCCATTTAGCCCGAGAGAGGTCGTTTTAAGAGTTAAAGCACTGCTAAGAAGATCATCAACAACGAAATTTTTACAAACAGACACAACTATGAAGAACGTCCTAGTCTTTCCACACTTAACTATTGATCATGACGCACACCGGGTAACAACAGATAATCAAGAAATTAATCTAACACCGAAGGAATATGAATTGCTTTATTATTTAGCCAAGTCTCCAGACAAAGTGTTTACACGTGAAGAATTACTTAAAGACGTGTGGAACTATGAATTTTTTGGTGACTTAAGAACAGTAGATACACATATCAAAAGACTAAGAGAGAAGTTAACGAGTGTGTCACCTGAGGCTGCCAAAATGATTGCGACTGTTTGGGGTGTTGGATATAAATTTGAGGTTATAAATAAATAATGTTTTGGAAAAGTGTTGTTTTTAAACTTTGGTACACCATTATATTATTTTTCTCAGTCGTATTAGTCATCCTCACTGTTTTGCTATTAGAGTTTTTCCAAAGTTTTTATTTAAATAGCGCTGAAGAACAATTGACTAAATTAGCAGAAAAAGTAGCTGTCGTAATGGAAGCGTATGATGACTATCAAATGGCGCTTTCAACAGCTTGGGAAATAGTCGATGCTTCATCAGCGCGTTTTGTCATTATTGCCAGCGAGGACCAGTATTGGTATTCGCCAAACCCTGCAAATATAGCCGATTTGCCAATCGATTTATTTTTTGAAAATGATAAACTATCTGAAGTGATTCGAACAGGTGAAAAAGTTGTTATTGAAGGACATTTTCCTGCGGACGAAAAAACTGCTAATGTAGATGATGAAATAATCATCGTCGGTGTTCCTCTTTCGATGCATCCAAATGAAAAAGGAGGAGTTTTCCTTTATCAATCGTTAGACGTCGTTCGTAATACGATGGATCAAGTGAAAAGAATTATATACATATCAGCGGGAATTGCAATCGTATTAACAACTGTTTTTGCATTCTTCTTATCAACACGAATTAATGCGCCGTTAAGGAAAATGAAAGAAGCTGCTACGAATGCAGCAAAAGGAAAATTCAATACAAACATTCCAATCGTAACGAGTGACGAAATTGGTGATTTAGCAGTTGCCTTTAACCGAATGGCACGAGAAATTCGTAATAGTATCGAAGCGTTAAATCAAGAAAAAGAACAATTATCTAGTATTTTAAGTAGCATGGCTGATGGCGTCATTACATTCGATCGAACCGGGGAAATATTGCAAACAAACCCTCCTGCTGAACGATTTTTACAAGCTTGGTATTATGTAAAAGGTATAAATGGAAAAGCAAATTTCATGATCCCAAGTGAAATCAATCAATTGTTCCAAAAAGTTGTTTCTTTAGAAAAAGAGCAGCTTGCAGAATTAAGCTTGCAAGGTAGGGCTTGGGTTGTTGTAATGACACCATTATATAATCAGTCATTTGTTAGAGGTGCAGTCGCTGTTTTACGTGATATGACTGAAGAGAGGCGTATGGACAAGCTTAGAGAAGATTTTATCGCTAACGTATCTCATGAGCTGCGAACACCTATTTCATTACTACAAGGATATAGTGAGGCCATTGTAGATCAAGTAGCGGGTAGTGAAGAAGAAAATCGCGAACTAGGACAGATTATTTACGATGAATCGCTTCGAATGGGCAGGTTAGTGAATGAGCTCCTAGACCTCGCAAGAATGGAAACTGGAAATCTTCAACTTATGCTAACTGACATCGAGATCAACTCTTTCTCCGAAAGAGTCACACGTAAATTCCAAGCAATGGCTAAGGAACAACAAGTTACACTTACATTGCACAAGTTAAAAGATGAGCTCCACATGTCAATCGATTCCGATCGTGTCGAGCAAGTATTAACTAATCTAATTGACAATGCCATTAGACACACAGAAAAAAGCGGGGAAGTAATTGTAAGTATAGAAGCATTAGAAACAGGAATAAAGTTTGAAGTGAAGGATAGTGGTACGGGTATACCTGAGGAGGACTTGCCTTTTGTATTTGAACGATTTTACAAGGCGGATAAAGCGAGGACAAGAGGCCGGGCAGGAACGGGATTAGGCTTAGCAATCGCAAAAAATATTGTTGAATCCCATGGTGGCCAAATTTATGTTCATAGCATCCTAAATAAAGGAACAACCTTTTCATTTTTCTTGCCATTTAAGTAGCAGATTCACCTACTATAGGGGGATCTGTTTTTTTGTAATATAAATGTAACCTGTGAAAAAGTTATAAATTGATAGTTGCCTCCATACGCTAATAGCGAATAGTTCGACAAGCTGTTTGAAGGGGGCAAATGTCATGAAAGAATTTGTGAAAAGGCTTTTTATCGCCATGGCAATGGCAATTTGTATATTATTACTCTTTGTTGGTGCAAAGTTTACTAGTGCCCAAACAGAACATACATCATATTCAAATTTAAATTGGCTTTGGCCTGCGGATGGAATGTTAACAGATACTTTTGGTGCTAGAGATGGCTTGCATTTCGGAATTGATATTGCTGCAGAGGTTGGCACACCAGTCTATGCTTCGGAAAGTGGAGAAGTGGTAAAGTCATATTATTCACATTCCTATGGGAACGTTATTTTCATTCAGCATAATAATGAGATGGAGACCGTGTATGCCCACTTACATAACCGATTAGTTCAAGAGGGAGAAAAAGTTACAAAAGGTGATAAAATAGGTGAGATTGGTAACACTGGAAGATCGACAGGAAGTCATCTACATTTTGAAGTTCATAACGGCGAGTGGAATATACATAAAACAACAGCTATCGATCCTTTGCTTGTGTTAGAGGATGACGAAATCGATTCGGAATATAGCAATCTAGCTGATCATTCTGAATTAACAATTCAGGAAGCGAATACAAGTAAATATGAGTACATTAAGCGAGATGTAATCACAGTTTCAAAAGGGGATACTTTGTGGGAGTTATCTCGTCAATATGATGTTACTGTAAAAGAGTTAATGAAATGGAATGAGTTGGATTCTTCATTAATTATAATTGGCGAGGAGCTCGTCGTGCATCATAACGGAAAACTATAAAAAAAGAGCCGCCATTAAGGTGACGGCCCTTCAATAACACTTAATCTATTCTTTTAATTGAAGTGATATCTTCAATTTGTGATAACGCTTGAAACGCACTTTCTGCAAGTGGCTCATCAAAGGATAACATCATGATGGCTTCACCACCAGCTTCTTTTCTTCCAACTTGCATTGTTGCGATATTTGTTTCATGATTACCTAAAATTTGTCCAACCTGCCCAATGACACCTGGCTTGTCATGGTGTTGAATATATAACAAATGACCGTGTGGGTAAAAGTCAATATTAAAACCATTTAAGTTTACAATGCGTGGTCCATATTCTTTTACATATGTTGCTTGCATTGTAAAGTCGGATTGTTCACCGACAGCTTTTACATTAATAAGGTTTGAATAGCCTTTTGATTGCTTTGAATGTCTTTCACCAAACTCGATTCCACGCTCCTTAGCAACAGTAGGTGAATTAATTTCATTCACTGCTGAATCGACCCTTGGTGTCAAAAATCCTGCTAGTAAGCTTCTTGTAATGACACTTGTTTCAAGTTGAGTGATTTCACCAGCGTATGCTACTTCAACTTCTTGGACCGGCACGTTCATACATTGAGATAAAATGGATCCCATCGTTTTAGTGAGCTGGTAATAGGGTTGAATCGTTTGAAACAATTCATTTGGAATAGTCGGGAGATTAATTGAATTTTTAATTGGATTTCCTTTTAAAAATTCAAGAACCTCTTCCGAAACTTGTGACGCTACGTTTAATTGGGCTTCTTTCGTTGATGCTGCAATATGTGGTGTTGCAATAAAGTTCTCCAATTGAAGCAACGGATGCTCACCAGGAGGTTCGTCTTCGAACACATCGAAGGCAGCTCCAGCAATATGCCCAGATTCTAAGTATTTGACGAGCGCATTTTCGTCAATAATTCCGCCACGGGCGCAATTGATTAACATGGCACCACGTTTAGTCTTTTCTAAATTGTATTCACCAATTAAGCCTTTCGTTTCTTTAGTTAATGGTGTATGCACTGTAATAATATCAGAGTTGCTGAGTACTTCATCTAATGTATTTGCCGTTACTCCGATTTCTTTTGCACGCTCATCTGTTAGGAATGGATCAAAAACAGCTAGCTCCATACCAAATGCTCGAGCTCTAGCCGCTAATTCAGAACCGATACGACCAAAACCGATAATTCCGAGAGTTTTCTTGTATAATTCGGTTCCTAGAAATGACTTACGCTCCCATTTTCCACTCTTGATTGATTGATTTGCTTGTGGAATCATCCTTGCAAGCGATGCAATCATAGCGAATGTATGTTCACAAGTAGAGATGGTATTTCCATCGGGAGCATTGACGACGACGATACCTCTTTTAGTAGCAGCGTTTATATCAATATTATCTACGCCAACACCAGCACGGGCAATGATTTTTAAGTTGTTCATTTTATCCATAACATCTTCCGTAACTTGTGTGCCACTTCTTACTAAAAGCGCATCATACTGTTCTAAGTTGTCTTCTTCATTTACATGCTTCTGTACACATGTTATTTCTTCACTATTTAAGAGTGGGCGAAGACCTTCCTCACTCATCGGATCCGAAACTAAAATATGATACAAAATGTCCACTCCTCCACACTTACTATTTTGCGTTGAATCGTTCTCTACATTCATCGATTAATTTTGCAGCTTCTTCAGGACCTTTCCAACCTTCAATGATTGTCTCTTTTTCTTCTAAGTCTTTATAAACCTGAAAGAAATGAGTAATTTCTTTTAAAATATGTTCAGGTAAATCTTCAAGCGTTTTCACATCATTAAAGCGAGGATCTTCAACAGGGACTGCTAATACTTTTTCGTCCTGTCCTTTGTCGTCACTCATGTTTAACACACCAATCACACGTGAATCGATAACACAACCCGGAAACGTTGGAAACGTCGTATATACTAAAATATCAAGTGGATCCCCATCTAATGCCAATGTATTTTCCAAAAACCCATATTCAGCAGGGTAATGCATTGGCGAAAAGAGGACACGGTCCAATTTCAACTTTCCTGTTTCAGGATCAACCTCATATTTGTTTTGGCTTCCTGTTGGAATTTCAATAAATGCTTCAACGATCTTATTTTCAAAACTCATTGCTAAAAATCCTCCTCATGATCACATTCTACCAGTTTTAAATTACCGCTATATTATAGCAATTTCTGTATAAGAAGAAAAGGAACGTTTTCATAATTACCTATTTAAAATCGTGCCAAAATCTAATTTCAAAAGCCTACTGCGTTAATTTGTTAGTTTTGAACTCTCACAGTTGAACGATACTGTGCGGTAAGTGAGTGGATCTGTCCGCTTCGGCCGAATACTTCGCTTTCCATGGCCACGGCCTCAGCTTCGAAGTATAGGACGTACGAGTGCAGAAATTTAGCACGCCACCTAAAAAACCTCACGTCCTGTGAGAACGGTGGCACTCACACATCCTGTGTTTCGCAGGACCCAAACAATGCTTCGCCGAGTAGACTGTACTGAGAGTAAACTCGGAACAATACATCTTGAAAAGTCCTTGGGTGTCTCGAACGTCGCGTACTTAAACTGCCTTCAGAAGCAAAATACGCTTCTTCAGTGATCTTCGGACTCGTGCTTTTCCCATAGGAGTCTGCGTATTCTGCCTCCACTAGCTAGGCTTATAACTTCATGCCTAAATCTTCTTTAATAGCAGACTTTGCTTTTAGTCATTCAATTATTTTTTGAACGCTATATTTGTTAATTGTAGCGAGCGGAGGCTCAAGCCATACCCGCGGAAAGCGACTGTTCAGAACGGAATTCAACTTCTACATTAAAAAATAGAATGTTGTGTCCGAATCCAGAGAGTAAAGAGTAGCGGAGATAATACACGTAGACTCCTGTGGGATTTAAAGGCAAAGGTGAGACCCCACAGTGAGCGGAGCGAACGAGGAGGCTCACCAGCCGCCCACGGAAAGCGAAGTGTATTTTCGGAGCGGTTCACGCTTACCTTTACTTTTAA
>DKGN01000013.1:2344-17473 GCA_002453275.1 Caryophanales bacterium UBA6769 | reverse complement strand
TTCATTTCTCCAAGACCTTTGTATCGCTGAATATCAGGTCTCGGTCTTTCTCCAAACTCAGCCAACACTTCATCACGCTCTTGATCACTGTAGGCGTAGCGAACCTTTTGACTTTGTTTAATTTGATAGAGCGGAGGTTGAGCAATATAAATATAGCCATTTTCAAGTAATGGGCGCATATATCGATAGAAAAATGTTAAAAGGAGAGTACGAATATGAGCACCGTCAACGTCAGCATCCGTCATAATAAAGATTTTATGGTACCGCGCTTTTTCGATATCGAAATCCTCTCCAATACCTGTTCCAATCGCAGTAATAATCATGCGAATTTCATTGTTTGATAAAATTCTATCAAGCCGTGCTTTTTCAACGTTTAATATTTTCCCTCTTAATGGCAAAATCGCTTGAAAGTGGCGATCTCTACCTGTTTTCGCTGAACCACCAGCCGAGTCACCTTCAACGATATACAGCTCTGAAATCGTTGCATCACGTGAAGAACAGTCTGCAAGCTTACCTGGAAGTGAGCTTACTTCTAACGCACTTTTTCGTCTTGTTAACTCTCGTGCTTTCTTCGCTGCAAGCCGTGCTCGAGAAGCCATCATACCTTTTTCAACGATTTGTCTCGCTGTTTGTGGATTTTCAAGTAAAAAAGTAGAGAACTCATCGTTAAATAATGAGTCTGTTACCGTCCGAGCATCCGCGTTTCCTAATTTTGTTTTCGTTTGTCCTTCAAACTGAGGATCAGGATGTTTAATCGAGATAATCGCAGTAATTCCCTCGCGAACATCATCTCCTGTAAGATTTGATTCAGTTTCTTTAAATAAATTATTTTTCCGTGCATAATCATTGATTACTCTCGTTAAGGCTGTCCGAAAACCAACTTCATGGGTTCCGCCTTCATGAGTTTTAATATTATTTGCAAATGAATAAATGTTGCTCATAAAGCCATCATTGTATTGAACAGCAATTTCCAAGGAAATACCGTCCCGTTCACCTTCAATGAAAATGGGCTCTTCATGCAACACCTCTCGGGCGCGATTTAAATGTTGAACATATGACTTAATACCGCCCTCATAATAAAATTCTAACTCTTTACCCTCATTGCGCTTATCAATAGCTACTATCGTTAAACCGCGATTTAAGTAAGCAAGCTCACGTAAGCGATTTTTTAAAATATCAAATTCAAATTCTGTCGTTTCATCAAATATTTCTTTATCTGGGAGGAAACGTATAATTGTTCCTGTCTTGTCTGTCTCCCCAAGAACTTGGAGCTCTCCGTCTGGAATACCCCGCTTAAATCTTTGGTAATAAATTTGACCATCTCGGTGAATCGTTGCTTCTAATACAGTTGATAAACCATTTACAACAGCAGCACCTACACCGTGTAGACCTCCAGATACTTTATAGCCGCCGCCACCGAATTTACCACCAGCATGAAGATTTGTTAAAATGACTTCGACAGCTGGTCGTCCCATTTTTTCATGGAGTCCAACCGGAATCCCTCGGCCGTTATCTTCAACGACGATACTATTATCTTCCTCCACGGTTACAACAATTCGATCGCAATACCCTGCTAACGCCTCATCAATACTATTATCAACAATTTCCCATACAAGGTGATGAAGGCCACGACTACTCGTTGAACCAATATACATACCTGGGCGTTTTCTTACTGCTTCTAGTCCTTCTAATACTTGAATTTGATGTTCATCATATGATTGAGATGACATTTTTCAACACCTACATTTCTCGTTTAATGCGTACTAAAAAGCAAGTACGATTTACTCATCATAAAAACCGTCAAATGTATCGGAATAGAGTAAATGATTCGCTCTTTTATCTAAAGTCCTTCGTTTAATCGTTAACGACGATAACGGAGACAAATAAAGTGCCTTTGTCGTAACAATAATTGACTTTGTCATATTATCACTAATATCAAACAGTCTTTCCTCAGCCCGATATCGCTCAATATATTCATTTAATTCATCATACCATTCAAGGATAGCGACGATATCGCTAGAACGGATGACGACATCTTCACCTAAATGGATGTACAATGCGTTTCACCTCAATCTATTTTAAAAATTTCACCTTTTGATACTTGGTAGCGTGTCGCTTTTTCGAGTGTTTCATGATGAATTCCATCAACACTTGTCGTCGTTACAAATGTTTGGACTTTTCCTTGAATTGTATTTAATAAATGTGATTGACGATTATCATCAAGCTCAGACAATACATCATCAAGTAATAAGAGTGGATATTCTCCAACTTCTTCTTTAATTAATTCAATTTCTGCAAGTTTAACAGCTAATGCTGTTGTACGCTGTTGTCCTTGTGAACCGTACGTTTGGACATCTTTTTCGTTTACATAAAATAGAACATCATCACGATGTGGTCCAATTAATGTAACCCCTCGATCGATCTCTCTATCTTTTATTTTAGCAAATTTAGTTTCATATGCTTCTATTATTTTCGACAATGTTGCCTGTTCTGATACGTCTATGGAGGGGAGATAGCTCAATTGAAGTGTTTCCTCACCGTGACTAATTTGATGGTGAATGGATTGAGCGTAAGTTTGAAGCTTTTGAATAAAAGTAAGTCTTCTTTCTAAGACTTCAGCTGCTAAATCTGTTAAATTTTCAGTTAATATATCTAACATTGTTAGCAACTCTTCAGTTCTCTTTCTTTGTAAATTTTTTAATAAAGCATTTCGTTGTTGAAGTAATTTTTGATATTGACCTAAATAATAAATATAAACGGGTTGAATTTGCCCAATCTCCATATCAAGAAATCGACGGCGAACACCAGGATTCCCTTTTACGATGTTTAAATCTTCTGGTGCAAACATGACAATATTTAATGCACCGACATAATCACTCAGTTTTCGTTGCTCTAATGAATTTAGCTTTGCTTTTTTTCCATATTCAGAAATAACAATTTCTAATGTTACGATTCCGCTCTTTTTTT
This sequence comes from Caryophanales bacterium UBA6769, assembly GCA_002453275.1. Taxonomy (GTDB): domain Bacteria; phylum Bacillota; class Bacilli; order Bacillales; family UBA6769; genus Pueribacillus. The sequence goes on along the minus strand of DKGN01000013.1, from coordinate 14,506 downwards.
CAACTGTACCTTCTATTCTAGCATATTTTTCATTCCAACGAATGAGCTCTTTATCTTTTAATGTCCGATGCCCCTTCGTCATAGCCAACGTATAGATCGCTTCCATCATGTTCGTTTTTCCTTGGGCATTTTCACCTAGAAGTAAATTAACATTACGATCAAATGTTACATCCGCTTGTTCATAATTCCGATAGTTTGTTAATAAAATTGATTGTAAATGCAACGTTGGGCCTCCAATCAGGATGTAACTGTGAAATCGCCGAATCCATCAATCGAGATTTGATCGCCAACGTATAATTTTCGACCTCTTCGCATTTCTTCTTCACCGTTAACCATCACGATATGTTCTTGTAAAAACCATTTTGCCATTCCACCAGACTGGATGACATCTGTTTGTTTAAGCATTTGTCCAAGTGTTATAAATTCAGTATGGATGCTTACTTCTTTTGCCAATGAATTCACTTCCTTAACTGTCTATTTTACCATAACTATCAAATTGAAGAGAATCGTTGTTTTCGTAACTTCAAGCTACAGTGTGAAGTTAAACATCAATTAATGGAAAAAGCTATTGGCTTCTGAAGTGACCAATAGCTTTTTGTTATTTATATAACTAGAAAAGATTTTTAATACGTTCGTACAGGTAATATAAGCTGAAGCAATGAATTATCCTCCGTAGGTCGGATTAAAAACGGACGCATAGCACCAGTAAAATCAATAATTATCGTAGTAGAGTCGATCGTTCGAAGAGCATCAATCATATATTTTGCACTAAATGAAATGCTTAATTCTTCACCTTCATACGATTCTGCTTTAATTTGCTCGAGTACTTTTCCGATTTCAGGTGAATTTGAGGAGATTTCCAAATCGTCACTTTCTACATTTTCAAGCTTTACGACATTATTGCTGCCTTCTCGAGCAAGTAGGGATGCTCGTTCAATTGCTTGCAAGAGTAGTTTTGTATCCAATACGATACTTGTTTTATTTTCTGTTGGAATAAGCTTCGATACATCTGGATAATTGCCATCAAGCAAACGCGAATAAAATAAAATATGCTTTGCTTTAAATAATACAAGATTATCAGTAACGACAATTTGAATTAAATCTGTATTATCATCGAGTATTTTTGCAAGTTCACTTAAGCTTTTTCCTGGAATGATAACATTTGAAAAAGATAAATCCTCTGAACCATTTTCAATCGTAATGTGTCGTAAAGCGAGACGATGGCTATCAGTTGCGACACATTGAAGCTTTTGATTTTCACAAGACCAATTCACCCCAGTTAAAACTGGTCTAGTTTCAGATGTCGAAACTGCAAAAATGGTTTGTCGAATAATATGTTTTAATAAATGTGCTTCCATTTGAAAAGAACGTTCTTGCTCAATTTTTGGAAGTTTAGGATATTCTTCTGGGTCAAGTCCATTTAAGCTAAATTCAGAATTTCCGGATTTAATCTTTGTTAACAATCGATCATCAACATAAATTTCAACTGTGTCAGATGGAAGCTTACGAATAATTTCTGAAAAGAATCGTGCTTGTAAAACGATGCTTCCTTGTTGTTTCAATTCTATATATTGTTTATCATCTTCTTCTATTGGAATAAATCGCTCAATCGAAATGTCAGAGTCACTTCCAGTTAAGAAAACTCCTTTATCATTCGCTTCAATTTTTATTCCTGTTAAAATCGGAATCGTCGTTCGAGCAGATATTGCTTTCAAAACATCTTGAACACCAAGAATAAGTTGTTGGCGATCGATTATGAGTTGCATATAAACCCTCCTACGAAAAACACTTTATTAGTTATATATTATTTTTAAAAAAGTAGTAATAATAGTAGTAAAGCACGTGAATATGTGGAAAACGTTCGAAAGCTGAAAAGCCTTACGAAAGAGACGTGTGCATAACATGTGTATATGTGTACTATTTCAGAAGAAGTTATACTCAGCCATCCACATGTGAATATTTACATATTTGATTTTAATTCCTCAATTACATCATCTACATTTTGTTTTAATTGTGAGTCTGTTTTCAGTAGATTTGAAATTTTATCATGCGCATGAATAACAGTCGTATGATCACGTCCACCAAATTCTTCACCAATTTTCGGCAAGGATAGATCAGTTAATTCACGAGATAAGTACATCGCAATTTGACGCGGATACGCAATTGATTTCGTTCTTCGTTTTGCTGAAAAATCTTCCATTTTTATGTCATATTTCTCACTTATAATTTGTTGGATTGCTTGTATTGTAATGATTTTTGGTCGTGAAGAAGGAATGATATCCTTTAGTGCTTCCGCTGCAAGCTCTGCATCCATATCTTTATTAATTAAGGAAGAGAACGCGACAACTCGGATAAGAGCCCCTTCAAGCTCTCGAATATTCGTATCGATTTGATTTGCAATATAAATCATAACTTCATTAGGAATATCAAGCCTTTCAGCTTTTGCCTTTTTTCTTAGAATCGCAATCCGTGTTTCTAGATCAGGCGGTGTAATGTCCGTGATGAGACCCCATTCAAAACGAGAGCGTAGTCGATCCTCTAACGTTGGAATTTCTTTTGGTGGACGATCACTTGAAATGACAATTTGTTTAGAACTTTCATGCAGCGTATTAAACGTATGGAAGAATTCTTCTTGTGTCTGTTCTTTTCCCGCCAGAAATTGAATATCATCAATGAGTAAGATGTCTACATTTCGATATTTATTACGAAAATCAACCGTTTCATTATCACGGATTGAATTAATGAATTCATTTGTAAACTTCTCTGAAGAAAGATAGACGACATTTGCTGTCGGATTATGCTCTAACACATAGTGACCAATCGCTTGCATCAGGTGGGTTTTCCCAAGTCCGACTCCTCCATAAATGAAGAGGGGATTGTATGCTTTTGCTGGAGCTTCAGCAACGGCAAGGGATGCTGCATGGGCAAAACGATTTCCATTACCGATAACGAACGTATCAAATGTATATTTTGTATTTAATACTGTTTTTGGTGCTTTTTCTTCTTGCTCATTTATCATTGGCATATTTTTCGGTTTTTCGACAATCTCGATATCTTTGTCCTCATGCTGAGGGGTAATGAATCGGATTTGTAATGTGCTTCCAGTAAGATGATGAATAATTTCAGAAATAATGATGGCATAACGATTTTCAAGCCAATCTCGGGCAAATTCATTCGGTGCAGTGACGATCAGCAAATCGTCTTCTAGTGAATGTGCTTTCGTAGATTTTAGCCAAGTTTCAAAGCTTGGTTTGCTTACTTTTTTTTCTACTTCTTCAAGCGTTTTACTCCATAAATCTGAAATATTTTCCACAGATTTATCCCCCCTTTATGCAAAAGTAAACAGAGAAATAGAAAAGCCAGGAGGATAAATCTATCCCTATTTAACCTGGCTATATCGACTTGTATTCATATGTATTGTCCACGAAATTTTAAAGGTGTGGATAACGTTTATACAGAATGATATTTGATTGTCCACAAAGTTATGCACAACCTGTGAATAAGTGAAAATGTGGATATCGTTATCCAGAGAGTGAAGTATTAATAGAATATCAAATATAATATAGTATTGCAATGAACATTTTTTACTTATCCACAAGATTAAGAGGCTGTGCAAATCAATTTCAACACCTTTTGTCTTTGTGAATATTTTGTCGATAACTCAAAGGATAACTCTGATTGTGTCGGAAAAAGTTGTCCACAAGGGAAGATTGTCGTAAATTTTTATTTTTTTATATTTTAACGATCTTGACACGTTAGTCACTTGTTACATATAATTAGCAAGACTGTCCACGATGTTAAACAAATTTTGTTTGATATAGAATAATGAAGGACGACCTCGAGGAGGTGTACGAATTGAAAAAACCAACGTTTCAACCAAATAATCGTAAACGTAAAAAAGTGCATGGCTTCCGTGCGCGTATGAGTACAAAGAATGGACGTAAAGTTTTGGCTCGTCGCCGTCGTAAAGGAAGAAAAGTATTATCAGCATAAGGCCACTGAAGCGTCAGTGGTCTTTTTTCTACTTTTTGTATAGATGTGGTGTAAAAAATGAAGAAAACTTACCGAATCAAAAAAAATAGTGAATACCAGCTCGTTTTTAAAAATGGAAAGTCGACAGCAAATCGTCAGTTTGTTATTTACATATTAAATAAACCAGCGCAGCCAAACTTTCGCATTGGTTTATCAGTAAGTAAACAAATTGGCAATGCGGTAGTGCGAAATAAAGTGAAACGGCTTATTCGTGAAACGTTTCAATCTTTGATAGAGGACTTACCTAATCACTATGATTTTGTTATTATTGCTAGGAAGCCAACTTCATCGATGAATTTTCATGAAGTGAAATCAAGCATTATTCATATTTTAAAGCTTGCAAAAATTTTACCGCGGACATACGGTCATATAAAGAAGCACAATAAAGGGAACGTCGTTCGCAAATTCAATAATCGGGAACGGACTTAGAGGTGGGTGAAAGTGAAAACCGTATTAGTAGGATTCATTCGCTTTTATCAACGTTACATATCACCATTATTTCCTCCTACATGTCGCTACCAGCCGACGTGTTCACAATATGGGATCGAAGCGATTCATTATTACGGTGCACTACGGGGAGGATGGATGGCAATGAAACGGATTGCACGCTGCCATCCATTTCATAAAGGTGGATTTGATCCTGTCCCTATTAAAGATAAAAAAAGTGAGTGAAGTGAATGTTCAAGGAGGGTTTACGCATGAGAAAAAGAGTCATCATCATGCTTGCAATTTTAGCTTTAGTCGTATTATCTGGATGTACTCAAATTCATGATCCTATCACGTCAGAGAGTACAGGTTTTTGGAATCAGTGGTTTGTTTACCCGCTATCCTTATTACTCGTTTGGATGGCAGAATTTTTAGGTGGAAGTTATGGACTAGCTATTGTAATCGTAACAATTATTATTCGACTCGTTTTATTACCACTTATGATCCAACAAACAAGAAGTTCAAAAGCGATGCAAGCGCTACAACCTGAAATTCAAAAAATTAGAGAAAAATACAGTTCAAAAGATCAAAAAACACAACAAAAATTACAACAAGAAACGATGGAATTATTCCAAAAACATGGCGTAAACCCACTTGCAGGTTGTTTGCCGATTCTCGTCCAAATGCCGATACTCGTTGCTTTTTATCATGCTATTATGCGAACAGCCGAAATTAAAACAGATACATTTTTATGGTTTAGTCTCGGTTCACCGGACTATGTTTTGGCATTGCTTGCAGGGGTGACGACGTTTACTCAGCAAAAAATTATGATGGGGCAAGCTCCACCAAACCCACAAATGAAAATGATGCTTTACATTATGCCGATTATGATCATTGTTTTTGCAATAAACTTCCCAGCTGCACTATCATTATACTGGGTAATCGGTAACATATTCATGATTGTGCAAACGTATTTTATATCCGGACCAAACGTTCAGACAGACAGTAAAAGTACGGGGGGCGCGAAAAAGTGAAAACAGTAACGGCCACAGGGAAGACGGTTGAAGAAGCGATTGAACAAGCGTTAGCCCAGTTAAACGTTACAATGGACCGTGTTGAAGTCACTATAGTTGAAGAAGCAAAAAAAGGATTTTTAGGCCTAGGGAGCAAACCTGCGGTTGTAGAAGTGACAGAAATTGTTAATCCAGTAGAAGAAGCAAAATGGTATTTACAATCGGTTATCGAAAATATGAATATTTCAGCAAAAATTGAAGAAAGACAAGATGAAGATGGTACTGTCTTAAATCTCGTGAGTGATAAAGTTGCTATTTTAATTGGTAAACGAGGACAAACATTAAACGCACTTGAATATTTAACAAATTTAGTTGCCAATCGATACTCAAATTCATATATGCGTATTTTTGTTGATGCAGAAGGTTATCGGGAACGCCGTAAACAAACGTTAATCGCCCTTGCGGAACGACAAGCGAGCCGAGCGATGAAAATTAACCGAAAAGTTGCTCTTGAGCCGATGCCTGCAAAAGAGAGAAAAATTATTCACGTCGCTTTGCAAAACAAGCCTGGCGTCTCAACGGGATCAAATGGTGAAGGTCTCTATCGACATGTTGTTATTCATCCATCAGAAAAATAAATGATGATACAACTCCTTTTAAGGTTCTAACCTTTTAAGGAGTTTTTTTAATTCGTTGTTTCGCAGCGTTACGATACTGTGCGGTAATGAATTGGATCTGACCGCTTCGGTAGAATACTTCGCTTTCCATGGGCACGGCCTCAGTTTCGAAGTATAGGACGCACAAGTGCAGAAATTTAGTACGCCACCTAAAAGCTTCACGTCCTGTGAGAACGGTGGCACTCAAACATCCTGTGTTTAAACCGGGAACAATACATCTTGAAAAGTCCTTGGGTGTCTCGAACGTCGCATACTTAACCTGATTTCAGAAGCAAAAAGCGCTTCTTCAGGGATTTTCGGACTCGTACTTTTCCCATACTAATAAAATGGGTTGATTGAAGCGCAGGGCTCGCTTTTCGCGGGCATGGATTGAGCCATCTACTAAAATCAATCTCTATCTTAGAAAATAAAATGTTCCGTCTGCAATCCAGAGCGCAAAGATTTTCGGAGCGGTTCACGCTTACCTTTAATTTTAAGTTATCGCACAGTTTATACAGATTGTGAAAGTTTTTCTAAGAGCTGTTTATGTGCATAGAGACAACTTCATTTGCTTTTTTTTGCAAAAATCGGGTAAACTGATTAAGATTGAATATTGGTCTACAAAAGTTATCCACAGTGGATAACTTTTTAAAATAGAAACGGTTGATGATAAAGAGGTGAAATCGGAATGGACCAGAATACAATTGCAGCGATATCCACTCCGATGGGAGAGGGTGCAATCGCAATTGTTCGTTTAAGCGGTAAAGATGCGGTTTTGATTGCAGATCGTGTATTCAAAGGTAGCCGACCGCTCAACGAAGTAGAGTCCCACACCATCCATTACGGTCATCTCATCGATTCGAAGACATCTGAAATTGTTGAAGAAGTGATGGTATCCGTATTGAGAGCACCACGGACGTTTACACGTGAAGACGTCGTTGAAATTAATTGCCACGGAGGTCTTGTGTCAGTTAATCGCGTGTTGGAACTCGTGTTAACAAATGGTGCTCAGTTAGCAGAGCCAGGGGAATTTACGAAGCGGGCCTTCTTAAATGGCCGGATTGATTTATCCCAAGCGGAAGCTGTTATTGATCTCATTCGTTCAAAAACGGATCGAGCGATGAACGTAGCATTAAACCAAATGGAGGGGCGTTTATCTACCCTTATTCGTTCATTAAGACAAACGTTAATTGAGACAGTTGCTCACGTTGAAGTAAACATTGATTATCCTGAGTACGATGCGGAAGAAATGACACAGCAACTTCTACTTGAAAAAACGACAGCTGTACGGGATGAAATTAATCAACTAATCGTCACGTCAAAGCAAGGTAAAATCTTGCGGGAAGGCTTGGCGACAGCTATAGTTGGACGACCAAACGTCGGAAAATCCTCGCTTTTAAATAGTCTCGTACAAGAAAATAAAGCAATCGTTACGAATATTCCTGGAACGACACGTGATGTCCTTGAAGAATACGTCAATGTTAGAGGAGTCCCATTAAAATTAATTGACACAGCAGGCATTCGTGCGACAGAGGATGTCGTTGAAAAAATTGGTGTTGAGCGTTCACGAAAAATATTAAAAGAAGCAGACTTAATTTTACTCGTTTTGAACTACGCTGAACAATTAACTGAAGAAGATGAAGCTTTATTGAAAGCGGCGAATGAACAGGAAACAATCGTAATCGTTAACAAGACAGATTTAGATGAAAAAATTAACTTGTCAAAAGTGAAAGAGCTTGTCGGTCATGCGCCGATTATTACAACATCATTACTGAATGAAGAAGGAATTGATCAGCTTGAAGAAGCGATTGCTAATCTCTTTTTCTCGGGTGATGTTGAAGCGCAAGACATGACATACGTTTCTAATTCCCGCCATATTGCTTTGTTAGAACAGGCAAAAGGTGCGATTGAAGAAGCAATCTTTGCTCTTGAAAGTGATTTACCGATTGACATGGCCCAAATTGATATTACGAGAACGTGGGAGCTACTCGGTGAAATTATCGGAGATACAGTATCAGAAAGTTTAATTAATCAACTATTTTCACAATTTTGTTTAGGAAAATAATCATTAAAAGGAGTGAAACAAATGGGATACAATGCTGGTCATTATGATGTCATTGTCATTGGTGCAGGCCATGCAGGCTGTGAAGCTGCATTAGCTGCCGCACGAATGGGAGCAAACACACTGTGCTTAACGTTAAACCTTGATACGATCGCGTACATGCCTTGTAATCCTTCTGTCGGTGGACCAGCAAAAGGGGTTGTCGTTCGAGAAATTGATGCACTCGGTGGAGAAATGGCAAAAAACGTCGATAAAACGAACATCCAAATGCGTCTATTAAACACAAGGAAAGGCCCGGCTGTTCGAGCATTACGGGCGCAGACAGACAAAGTGCTATATCAAATGGAAATGAAAAAAACATTAGAAAACACAGAAAACTTAACGATACGCCAGGCGATGGTTGAACATCTTATCGTTGAAGACGGTATTTGTAAAGGAGTCGTCACGAAAACGGAAGCAGAGTATTACGCTGATGCAGTCGTCATTACGACAGGAACTTATTTACGCGGGAAAATCATTATTGGTGAGCTTGAATATGAAAGTGGACCTAACAACATGCAGCCGTCTATCAATTTATCGTATGCACTTGAAGAGCTTGGCTTTGAATTAGTTCGTTTTAAAACTGGAACACCACCAAGAATAAATCGAAATACGATTGATTATTCCGTCACGGAAATTCAACCGGGTGACGACGTACCACGTGCATTTTCATATGAAACGACAGAATTCAATATGGATCAAATGCCGTGCTGGTTAACATACACAAGTCCAGAAACGCATGAAATTATAAATGATAATCTGCATCGCTCTCCAATGTATTCGGGTGCAATCGAAGGAACGGGTGCCCGTTATTGTCCTTCAATCGAAGATAAAATTGTTCGTTTTAATGATAAGCCTCGTCATCAAATTTTTCTTGAACCTGAAGGTCGGGAAACTGAAGAAGTCTACGTCCAAGGTCTATCAACAAGCTTACCTGAAGATGTGCAACGTCGACTCATTTGGTCAGTACCAGGTCTAGAAAAATCTGAATTTATGCGTGCGGGGTATGCAATTGAATACGATGCGATTGTGCCGACCCAATTATGGCCTTCACTTGAAACGAAAAAAGTCGAACGTCTCTTTACAGCAGGTCAATTAAACGGAACGAGCGGCTATGAAGAAGCAGCTGCACAAGGCATCATTGCTGGTATTAACGCTGTGCGCAAAATACAAGATAAAGAACCATTTGTTCTCGATCGTTCAGATGGATACATCGGTGTTTTAATTGATGATCTTATAACGAAAGGAACAGACGAACCGTATCGCTTACTAACATCCCGTGCTGAATATCGTCTGCTTTTACGCCATGACAACTGTGATTTACGCTTAACAGAGAAAGGCTACGAAGTAGGTTTAATTACTGAGGAGAGATATGCACGCTTTTTACAAAAAAAGGAAAGCATCAAAAATGAAACTGAGCGCCTCCAATCGGTCGTTATCAAACCAGATGCAGAAACAAATCAAGTGCTTGAGCAACACAACGTCCAAACGTTAACGAACGGTGTAAAAGCAGCTGACTTATTAAAACGCCCAGAAGTAACGTATGACATACTGGAAAAAATAATTGCTAACGATGAATCTCTTACAGATGATGTAAAAGAACAAGTAGAAATTCAAATCAAATACAAAGGCTATATTGATAAACAATTACAACAAGTTGAAAAAATGAAAAAAATGAACGATAAAAAGATACCTGAAGACATTGATTTTTCAGCAATTCCTGGAATTGCAACAGAAGCAAAGCATAAACTTGCTGAAGTTCGCCCGTTATCTGTCGGTCAAGCTTCCCGCATATCAGGTGTGAACCCTTCAGATATCTCAATTTTGCTTGTTTATATAGAACAAGGAAAAATTGCAAAAATCGCAAAGTGAGTAGAAAAATATGAATGAACAGCAGTTTCAAGAACAATTGGAAAAAATGGGAATTGACTTAACAGAGCAGCAATTAGAGCAGTTTTCAATGTACTATTCCATTTTAATTGAATGGAATAGTAAAATGAACTTAACGGGAATTACAAAAAGAGAAGAAGTGTATGAAAAACATTTTTATGACTCGGTGAGTGCTTCGCTAGCAGCCCATTTTAACGACGTAGTAACGGTGTGTGATGTTGGAGCAGGGGCTGGGTTTCCGAGCATCCCTTTAAAAATTTGTTTCCCGCATTTACACATAACAATTGTTGACTCGTTAAACAAACGGATTACATTTTTAAAACAACTCGTCAAAGAATTAAACTTAGAGAACGTTTCACTTCATCATGATCGGGCAGAGACGTTCGCACGCAAACGGGAATTTCGGGAATCCTTTGATTTAGTAACAGCAAGAGCCGTTGCCAAGCTGTCTGTATTAAGTGAACTATGTTTACCTTTAGTAAAAAGGAACGGAACCTTTCTCGTCATGAAAGGTCCGAATGTTCATGAGGAAATAGAGGAAGCTGACCGTGCACTATCGGTACTTGGGGGTGTCATTTCCAGGCAAGTGAAGACGGAGCTACCAGTTGAAGAAAGTGATCGAACGATCTTAGTTATCGCGAAGAAAAAGCAGACACCGAAGAAATATCCGCGCAAGCCCGGAACTCCAAATAAAGAGCCTTTGTAAAGCAGACGAAATGTTCCACGTGGAACATTTCGTTATTTTTCCCTCATACAGGTACTAGCAGGAAAAAAGTAAGTGTGAGAGAATAAAAGGAGTAGACAAGCTCTGAAATATATAGATGTTCTTGAAGGGGGTGGAAGTATTGAAATCTTCCATAACTCGGTTCTTTGGTTTAGGTGAAAAGACGCCAGAAAATGAAATAGAAAAAGATGAAGTCGTGCAAATTCCAATTGGATCGATTGTGCCAAATCAATTTCAACCGCGAACAGTCTTTAATGATGAAAAAATCGAAGAATTAGCGCAAACGTTAAAAACCCACGGAATGATTCAACCTATCGTCGTTCGCCAAGCAGGCGAAAACTATGAAATTATTGCTGGTGAGCGTCGCTGGCGGGCTGTGAAGACGTTAGAATGGGAAACGATACCTGCGATTATTCGTGAATTTAACGATACACAAACGGCTTCTGTTGCATTAATCGAAAACTTGCAGCGTGAGGAACTATCTGCAATTGAAGAAGCGGTTGCTTATGCTAAACTCATAGAAATTCATGAGCTGACGCAAGAAAGCTTAGCTCAACGACTCGGAAAGGGTCAGTCAACGATAGCAAATAAGCTTAGGCTTCTGAAACTTCCAGAGCAAATCCAAGAAGCATTGATGAACAAAAGGATAACCGAAAGACATGCACGCTCATTAATCGGCTTAAAAAATGAGAAGAAGCAAGTACTTTTATTGAAAGAAATTATCGAAAATGATTTAAACGTTAAACAAACAGAAGAAAGAGTAAAAGAATTAGCAAGTGGAAAGAAAAAAAAGTTAAAAAAAGCTCGGAAGTCAGTGAGTAAAGATATGCGGATTGCTGTAAACACAATTCGGCAATCTATGAACATGGTTAAAGAAACGGGTCTTTCCATTGAAATGGAAGAAGAAGATCATGACGATTATTATCAATTTTTAATTCGAATCCCTAGAAATAAATAAGCGCAATTGTATATTATGTAATAGTTTGATAGGGAGTAGTAGGTAGGTGAAAACGTGGCTAAAACGCTAGCAATTGCGAACCAAAAGGGTGGAGTTGGAAAAACAACAACATCGGTTAACTTAGGAGCATGCCTTGCACACATAGGGAAAAAGGTGATGCTCATTGACATCGATCCACAAGGGAACGCAACGAGCGGTATTGGAATTAATAAAGGTGATGTCGATAAAAGCATTTATGATGTACTCGTAGATGACATTGAAGCAAAAACAGTAATCCAAAAAACAAAAATAGATAACCTGCACGTATTGCCTTCAACAATAGAGTTAGCAGGTGCAGAAATCGAACTCGTATCAACAATTTC
>DKGN01000013.1:0-2244 GCA_002453275.1 Caryophanales bacterium UBA6769 | reverse complement strand
TCGAACTCGTATCAACAATTTCGCGCGAAATTCGCCTTAAACGGGCATTAGCAAAAATAGAACAAGACTATGATTATATGATTATTGATTGCCCACCGTCACTAGGGTTATTAACGTTAAACGCACTTACCGCATCTGATGCAGTATTAATTCCCGTTCAATGTGAGTACTATGCGTTAGAAGGACTCAGCCAGCTTTTAAATACAGTGAGGCTCGTCCAAAAACATTTAAATAAAAACTTAATGATTGATGGGGTCTTATTAACAATGTTCGATGCACGTACTAACTTAGGCATCCAAGTTATCGAAGAGGTAAAAAAGTATTTTCAAGACAAAGTTTACAAAACGATCATCCCGAGAAACGTAAGGCTAAGTGAGGCACCGAGTCATGGTAAGCCAATTATTGCTTATGATTCTAGATCAAAAGGCGCAGAATTTTACTTAGAACTTGCAAAGGAAGTGGTTTCAAATGGCTAAAAGGCTCGGAAGAGGCATTGAAGCATTAATTCCTGTGCAAGAAAATGATGAAGTCGAAAAAATTAATTTGAAGCGCTTGTCGACAAATCCTTACCAACCACGGAAAGTATTTACTGAAGAAGCGATTCATGAACTGAGTCAGTCGATTAAAACATATGGAATTTTACAGCCGTTAATTGTACGAGAAGCGGTCGATGGCTATGAAATTGTCGCGGGTGAGCGACGATTCCGAGCTGCAAAAGCAGCGAATTTAAAAGAAGTCCCTGCTATTATAAAAAAATTAACCGATCATGAAATGATGGAATTCGCACTCATTGAAAATTTACAACGCGAAGATTTGAATCCGGTGGAAGAAGCATTTGCTTATCAAAAACTAATGGATGAGCTGAACTATACACAAGAGGAGCTTTCGAAGCGAGTTGGGAAAAGTCGGCCACACATCGCGAACCATATTCGTTTGTTAAATTTACCTAAAACAGTACTTGACCATATAGCAGATGGAAAGCTTTCCATGGGACATGGACGAGCACTTCTCGGCTTAAAAAAGAAACAACAACTAGCTGAGATTGTCAATCGCACGATTCGCGAACAATTAAGTGTTCGACAGCTTGAAAAAACAATTCAAACGTTAAATGTTCCACGTGAAACAATTTCAAAGAAAGTTAGTCCACAATTACGTAAGCGTGAAAAACAACTACAACAGAAATTTAACACGAATGTTACGATAAAAAGAGGTAAATCTAAAGGCAAAATAGAAATTGAATTTTTAACAGATGAAGATCTTGAAAGAATCTTACAGCTTCTTCAAAAGGAACAAACGTAGAAAAATAGATGACGAGAATAACCATCAATGACGGTGGTTTTTCTTTTTGTTCGCATATTTAACTTCATTTGAAGGAGGGAAAGCATGATTTATTTTGACCATGCGGCAAGCTCACATCCAAAACCGAAGGAAGTTGTAGATGCCGTAGCAACTGCATTGACAGATTATAGTGCAAACCCTGGGAGAGGAACGCACGCTTTAGCAGAGAAGGCTGCATCCGTCATTTACGAAGCGAGACAAGAGCTTGCCAATTTTTTTGGATTACGCGATCCGAAGCGTGTCTTATTTTACCAAAACGCCACGATGGCACTGAATCAAGCGATAATCGGCTTTCCATTCCAAGCAGGAGATCACGTCATCTCAACGATGAATGAACATAATTCTGTTCGAAGACCGCTTGAGGCAACTGTCGAAAAAAAAGGCATTGAAGTGACATATATCGCTATGCAAAATGGTCGCTTTTCTGAACAAGAGTGGAAGAAGGCTCTCCGCGACCGAACGAAACTTATCGTAGTTACACACGCATCGAATGTGACAGGACAAATCATGCCTCTCACCCAAATTAGTCAATTTGCAAAGGAACATAGGATACCATTACTCGTTGATGCCTCCCAAACGGCTGGAGTATTACCGATTCATATGGAAGAGATGGGGATTGATTTACTTGCCTTCCCAGGTCATAAGAGCATGCTCGGACCACAAGGAACGGGAGTGCTTCTCATGCGTAGCGACATACCGTTACAGCCGCTAGTCTTCGGTGGAACGGGTAGTCATTCAGAGAGTAAAAAGCAGCCTAATACTTCCCCACATAAATATGAGAGCGGCACACTAAACACACCTGGTATTGCTGGTTTATTAGCTGGGCTTCGGGTTATACAAGAACGTACGTTACAAGCGATTGCTATGCATGAACGGGCGCTAGCGACTGAGTGTATTGAACGATTA
>DKGN01000014.1:30432-49776 GCA_002453275.1 Caryophanales bacterium UBA6769 | reverse complement strand
ATTGTTCCCAGTTTACTCTCAGTACAGTCTACGCGGCGAAGCATTGTTTGGGTCCTGCGAAACACAGGATGTGTGAGTGCCACCGTTCTCACAGGACGTGAGGTTTTTAGGTGGCGTACTGAATTCTGCACTCGTACGTCTGTACTTCGGAGTTGAAGCGTTGCCCATGGAAAGCGCCTGCCGAAGCGGTCAGATATCATAGCCGCACAGTATCATCCAACTGATTGATTGAAGAAGCAACATGGCCTACATGAAGTGAAATTTTGAAGGGTTTGGGCTAGTTGGCTTATAGATCTTGGAACATAATAGACATTTATTTAATAGTATATTTCAGCCTAGTGTATTGGATTTTTTTGTTTGAAAGGGGATTTCAATGGGCAACACATTGAGTTATGCAGCATGGAATGATGAAGAAGTGAAAAAACTTGAAAATTCCTTTAAAGATAGTCTTGATGTTTTAAAATGGGCATTTCACGAATATGGAAATGACATTGTTTATGCGTGTAGCTTTGGGATTGAGGGAATCGTGCTAATTGATTTAATTTATAAAGTGAAACGAGATGCACACATTCTCTTTTTAGATACTGGTTTACATTTTCAGGAAACATACAAGCTTATAGACAAGGTTCAACAACGTTATCCAGAGCTCAAGATCGAAATGTTGAAGCCAGAACTAACGCTTTCTCAACAAGCAGATGTACATGGGGAAGAATTATGGAAAACCGAACCAAATCGATGCTGTTATCTTCGTAAGGTTGAACCGTTGGAAAATGCTTTATCACGGTATCCTGCATGGATTTCCGGGATTAGACGAGAGCAATCAAAATCTCGACAACAGACAAATTACATTAACAAAGATGAAAAATTTCAATCAATTAAAGTATGCCCACTCATTTACTGGAAAATAGATGAAATTTGGATGTATGTAAAATTGCATCAATTGGATTATAACGTCCTGCATGATCAAGGTTATCCGAGCATCGGTTGTGCAGTTTGTACTTTACCAGCATCAGACCCAAATGATCCTCGTTCAGGTCGATGGACAAATTTTGACAAAACCGAATGTGGCATCCATACATTTTGACTAGAGAGTTTGTGATGAGGAATGTTCATAGCTTTAGCATTTGCAGTTGCAGTATTTTTCGCAATGAATATTGGAGCAAGTGGTGCAGCTGCATCAATGGGGATTGCTTATGGTTCAGGGGCTGTTAAATGGCGAAAACTAGCCTTGTTGATTAGCGCAGCTGGTGTATATTTGGGCGCTTCCCTTGGTGGCGGAGAAGTTATTAAAACAATTGGTTCAGGTCTCATTCCAACGAATTTAATGACAATAAAAATCACTGTCATCATTCTGTTTGGAGCTACATTCACGTTGTTCATTGCAAACTTACTTGGAACCCCACTGTCAACAAGTGAGGTAACGGTAGGCTCGGTCGTCGGTGTTGGAATTGCCTATCATTCTCTATATTTAAAAAATTTATTTCACATTGTCACGTGGTGGCTTGTTATTCCAATCGTTGCTTTTATTCTTGCATTTTCATTTGGAAAAATAATTATCTTTCTTGAGAGACGATTTCTGAGCCTTCATGATAAACAATTTCAGAAATGGCTTATTTGCTTCATTATTGTGGCAGGTTTTTTAGAAGCATTCTCGGCTGGGATGAATAATGCGGCAAATGCATTTGGTCCTCTCGTTGGAGCAGGCTTGCTTTCAGTAAAAGAAGGAATGATTGTTGGCGGGATCTTTGTTGCGCTTGGAGCTGCATTTCTCGGAGGTAAAGTAATCGAAACGAATGGAAAAAAAATTACGAACCTTTCTCTTTTACAAGGGATTACAATTTCAAGCTCAAGTGCGGCACTCGTTATCGTGGCCTCACTTTATGGAATTCCAGTTCCAATGACACAAATTACGACAACTGGAATTCTCGGTATTGGCTTATCAAAAACGGGCAGAGCCATTTTTAAACAACATATTATAAAAAAAATTATGATTGTTTGGCTCGTATCTCCAATGTTTTCTCTTGTTATCTCTTATAGTCTTGTAAAAATATTATTAGATAAAGATTTGTACACATTGTTCGTGCTCGTCAGCATGTTAGTTGCTGTGACTGGAACAATGCATCTTATGAGGGTAACGAAAAACGAAAAGTTTAAAACAGGAGAGGATAGGAAATGACAAAAACGGCACCTTATGGTGGTCAGCTTATTCAACGAATTGATCGTAATGTGAATATAAAAACCATTTTCCATGAAATCGAGCTAGATCAAATGGCATTAGCTGATTTGGAAATGATTGCAACAGGTGCATATAGTCCGTTAACAGGGTACATGGACGAAGAAAATTACAATTCTGTTCTTGAAAAAACACGCTTAAAAAATGGGATCGTTTGGAGTATACCAATCACTCTTCCTGTTGATGAGAGAACGGCAAGTCAGCTTCAAATTGGGGATGATGTGCGACTTGTATATGACGGTGTTCATTATGGTGTGTTAAACGTGATCGATATATATGAGCCGGATAAAGCAGTCGAGGCTCAATCGGTTTTTGGGACGATAGATGAGCGGCATCCTGGCGTCAAAAAATTATATGAACGCCCGAACTATTATATTGCAGGTCCAATTACGCTTATAAATAGACTAGCACAAACTTTCGAAAATTATCATTTAGATCCGAAGGATACGAGGGCACTCTTTGAAGAATTAGGCTGGAAAACTATCGTTGGTTTTCAAACTCGAAACCCCGTTCATCGCGCCCATGAATATATTCAAAAAGCAGCACTGGAAATTGTGGATGGATTGCTGTTACATCCACTTATCGGTGAAACAAAAGCAGACGATATTCCAGCTTCACTCCGTATGAGAAGCTATGAAGTGTTATTGGATCGATATTATCCGAAAAATCGTGTCTGTTTAGCTGTGTTTCCAGCTGCAATGCGCTATGCGGGACCGCGTGAGGCGATATTCCATGCTATCGTTCGTAAAAACTTTGGCTGCACTCATTTTATCGTTGGACGTGATCATGCAGGTGTCGGAGATTACTATGGAACGTATGAAGCTCAACAACTTGTTGCTCAATATGAACATGAGTTAGGTATTCATATATTAAAATTTGAACATAGTTTTTACTGTAAAGCGTGTGGCAATATGGCTTCGGAAAAAACATGTCCACACACTCAAGCTGACCATGTTCTACTGTCAGGAACAAAAGTAAGACAAATGTTGAAAAACGGAGAATTTCCTCCAAAGGAATTTAGTCGTCCTGAAGTCATTAATGTGTTAATGAATGAAAAGGAAAATTAGAAGCGAAAGTGTAGGGGGCTTCATTTATGTCAATAACGGAAAATATTACGTGGCACGATACGATGCTTACGAGAGAGGATCGATTTCAGTTACATCAGCATCGCAGTGCCGTTATTTGGTTAACGGGTTTATCCGGTGCAGGCAAATCAACGTTAGCGAATGCAGTTGATTATCAATTGTATCAAGAGAAAATTAGTAGCTATGTTCTTGATGGCGATAATATTCGTCACGGATTAAATAAAGGTTTAGGCTTTAGTGAAAGTGATCGGAAGGAAAACATTCGTCGAATTGGAGAAGTAGCCAAACTCTTTGTTGATAGTGGGGTTGTGACATTAACCGCATTCATTTCTCCGTTTCAAGAGGACCGTGAAAATGTGAGGCAGTTATTTCAAACTGGGGAATTTATTGAAGTTTACGTCAAGTGTGCACTAGAAGTCTGTGAACAGAGGGATCCAAAAGGGTTATATAAAAAAGCAAGAAATGGTGAAATTGGGGAATTTACGGGAATCAGCTCTCCATATGAAGCGCCGGTAAATCCAGAAATTGTCATCGATACTGAAGAAGTTTCAATTGAGAAGGCGTCAAATTTAATTGTCTCGTATTTACGAAAAAAAGAAATTATTTAACAGAAAAGCAAAAGGCTTGGGCGCCGAGACGCTCAAGCCTTGTTGTCTTGATATGAATGATGGCTAGACTTACCTTCAACATTATTGTGTACATCTGTATCGTCACTATCAACGGTATGTTTATAGGCGTATCCTTTTACAACAACCCAGACACTTGCCCATAAAACGAGAATTGTAATGATGACTGAGATGACGATTACTGTCGTTGCCGACATAATACCCCTCCGATCCATACATATTCATTCTGTTAGGGTTTTCATCTATATACTCTATATTATAGAACAATTACCACCATTCTAGGTAGTGAAATAACAATGTTCAAGTAATTGACACTTTTTATTACTTCAATCGTGGAAAACACGCCATATTTTTAGCTTCCTTCTTCGACAAGAATTTTACGTAGTGAAAAGAGAATATTACCTAAAGTTTTAGAAAAGTGATATAATTACATTAATTAGATGTTAGGGAGGAAAAAATGAAAGGACAAACTGTCATTATCACAGGTGGTTCAAGTGGCATGGGACTTGCTATGGCAAAACTATTTGCAGAGAAAGGTGCAAATGTAGCGATAACAGGTCGTAAGCTTGAAAAGTTAGAAGAAGCCAAGAATGAAATAGAAGGTTCTGCTGAGCAAATACTTTGTGTACAAATGGACGTTAGAAACCCTGACGATGCAACTCGAATGGTCACAGAGACGAAAGAAGCCTTCGGTAAGATTGATCATCTCATTAACAATGCTGCAGGGAACTTTATCGTACAAACGAAAGACTTATCAGTAAATGGTTGGAATGCAGTCATTGATATTGTCTTAAATGGAACATTTTATTGTTCACATGCAGTTGGAACAGATTGGATTGAGAACAAACAGAAAGGTTCAATTATTAACATGGTAGCTACATATGCATGGGGTGCTGGACCATTTGTCATCCATTCAGCAAGCGCAAAAGCAGGAGTGCTTGCAATGACACGCACGTTAGCGATTGAATGGGGATCTATGTACGGTATCCGCGCAAATGCGATTGCTCCAGGACCGATTGAGCGAACGGGAGGGGCAGATCGGCTGTTTGCTTCCAAGGAAGCAGAAAAACGTACGATCCACAGTGTGCCACTGAAAAGGCTAGGCACCCCGGAAGAAATTGCACAGCTTGCAGCTTTTTTACTATCAGAAGAGGCTTCATATATTAATGGCGAATGTATAACGATCGATGGGGGACAATCTTTTAACAGTCAACTCTTTTAAGTTAAATTTTCTCAATATAATAACTGAATCTTTATAAAATTATTAAGTTAGAATATATTTATAATAATAAGTATTTACAAAAGGGAAAGTATCGACTAAGATAAATATGTAAGCGTTTCCATAAAGCGTTGGGGGGTGATGTGTTCGTCGTTAACGTAGTGAAAAATAAATAAAATAAAGGGGGATTTATCATTGAAAATGAAAAAAGGATTGTTCCTAGCGTTTGTTACACTCATTATCCTAGCCTTAGCCGCTTGTAATCAAGATGATGAAAAAGCAAGCACTGACACCGGAGATGATAAATCAATAGAAGATGCAGTCGAAGTACCGATTGGATACAGTGGCCCAATCAGTGGACCAGCGGCATACTATGGTGAAAACACTAAAAGTGGTCTTGAGCTTGCAATTGAAGAAATCAATGAAGAAGGCTTTGAGGTAGACGGAGAGCTGTATAAATTTAAGCTCATAGCACTCGATGATCAATATTTACCGAATGAAGCAGCAAATAATGCAAAGCGATTAGTGCAAGAAAATAATGCGAAAATTATTTTTAACCCACATAGTGGTGGAATCTATGCGATGCAAGTCGATAATGAGCGAGATGGTTATTTAATCGGCGCGTATTCGAGTGAGCCAGGTCTTATCGAAAAAGGCAATGAGCTGACATGGAGGATCCCGCCAGGGTATGACATCTATTTGGAACCATTCGTCAAACACCAAATGGATACGTTTGGAAAGAAAATCGCTTTCTTACCAACGGCTAGCCAGTACGGAAAGGATTGGACGAATGCGTTACAACCCACTTGGGAAGAAGCTGGTGGGGAAGTCGTCTATTCTACAGAAATCGATTTTGCAAAAGATACAGATGTACAACCGATTGTCACGAATGCACTCCAGAAAAATCCTGATGTTCTGTTCGTAGGTGGTGCCTCTGAGCCAACAGCACTCGTTGTCAAAGCTGCACGTGAACTTGGTTTTGAAGGTGGATTTATGATTATGGACCAAGCGAAAATGGATGAAATGGCAGCGGTCTTAGACGGTAACTGGGAGATACTCGAAGGTTCTATCGGTGTGTTGCCACTTGTTGACTCAGATTTCCCAGGAACTGACGCATTTGTCAAAACGTATAACGAAAAATATGATAAAAACCCAGGTTCAGAAGCGGGTTTGCACTATGTTTCGATGTACGCTCTAGTAGAAGCGATGAAAATTGCTGGAAGTGTGGATGACCCAGTAGCAATTCGCGAGGCATTAGATGAAGCTGTCCAAAACATTCCTGATGAGAAGGCAGTATACACATTTGAAGGTGTAACTGAAGATGGTGCAAATTCATCATTACTTCGAATTGGAGCAGTTGAGGATGGGAAAGTAAAAGTACTTACACCTGAAGATTTAGGCATTGAGGAATAATAAATAAGCGAAAAATGTCCAGTAGTGATACTGGGCATTTTCTTTGTTTAAAACGAAACTCTCACTAAAATTATTTATTTGTATGGAAGATTTTTTATTGCAATATATTAAAATTTTTAAAAAACACTCTTTACAAATAATAGTTTATCACTTACAATGTTGAACCATAGATAGATACTAACCTCTGCTCTAATTGTAACTGACCAATTTTTATTCATCATACTGAACGGTCAGTTTTTAAATCCATCTTATGAAAACGATTTCATTTGAAAGGAGTGGCATTACGTACGTTAGAGAAGATGAGGGAGACTATCTGAGAAAATAAACAGAAAGAATATAAAGGGGGAAACAGTAGTGAGATTAAGAAAAGGTTTATTAGTCAGTTTTTTTCTCATTCTATTGTTAGCGCTTACAGCGTGCGGCGGATCAGATGAGACAAGCAGTGACGGTGGGGATGTGAAAGAGGTTCCTATTGGTTATACTGGACCTTTAAGTGGACCGGCAGCTTATTATGGTGATAATACAGTAAGTGGATTAGAAGTTGCCGTTGATGAAATAAATGAAGCAGGCGGTTTTGAAGTAGACGGTCAACAATATAAGTTTAAACTTATCAAACTTGATGACCAATATTTACCGAACGAAGCGGCAAGTAACGCGAAAAGACTCGTTCAAGAAAATGATGCGAAAATTATTTTCAACCCACACAGTGGTGGAATTTATGCGATGCAAGTTGATAACGAACGAGACGGATATATTATTGGTGCTTATACGAGTGAGCCAGGTATTTTAGAATCTGAAAATACACTTACTTGGAGAATTCCTCCAGGCTATGATACGTATATCGAGCCATTTACTGACTACCAAATGGAACGTTTTGGGAAGAAGATTGCTTTCTTGCCAACGTCAAGTCAATATGGAAAAGATTGGGCTGAACTCTTGAAGCCTCATTGGGAAGAAAAAGGTGGAGAGGTTGTCTTTGAAGCAGATATTGACTTCAATAAAGATACAGATTACCAGCCAATTGTAACGAATGCATTGAAACAGAATCCAGATGTCCTCTTTATCGGTGGACCATCTGAGCCAACAGCTCTCGTTGCGAAGGCTGCACGTGATTTAGGCTTTGAAGGTGGATTCCTCATCATGGACCAAGCAAAGCTTGATGAAATGGCAGCGGTATTAGATGGAAACATGGAATTATTAGAAGGTTCTGCAGGAGTATTACCACTCATTAATTCAGATTTTCCAGGGACTGCGCAATTTGTCGAAAAGTACAAAGAGCGCTATGACAAAAACCCAGGTTCAGAGGCAGGCTTCCACTATGTTGCAGCCTATGGACTTATCGAAGCAATGAAAATTGCTGGCTCTGTTGATGATGCTGAGGCGATTCGGGCAGCTCTTGACGAAGGAATCAGAGCTATTCCAGAAGAACATCAAGTGTACACGATTGATGGTGTTGATGAACGCGGAGCAAACGTAAGTCCACAACGTATGGGTGTTGTTGAAGATGGTGAAGTTAAGCCGATCGGAGAAGATTAAAAGCACGAAAAGAGTGATCGAGCGCGGCAAGCGTCGCGCTCTTTTTTTGACTAATAGGAACTTTTAAACAATCATTCGTCTGTCAAATTATTATTTTAAAATAATTCCATGGTGAAAGAGGTACAAAGCTTATAAAGTAAAGCTTTGCATTCTTTTTTATATTTATATTATATGGAAGCCAATATTTCCTTCTAGAAATGAGCCTTTACAAACATATTGTATTCTATTAGAATAAAACAAACGTTACTAACTAGTCAGTATGTTTGGAAGGAGTTTTACTTGTGGAAGAGAGACCATGGTTAAAACATTATGTTGAGGAACAACCGGCAGATATAGAGATACTAGAAATTTCACTGCCCCAACTTTTGGCACAATCAGCCGAAAAGTATCAAAATAAGACAGCCATTACTTTTTTTAATCAAACCATTACATTTAAAGAATTGTTAGAAAAGGTAAATATAGTGGCTA
Source organism: Caryophanales bacterium UBA6769 (assembly GCA_002453275.1). GTDB lineage: Bacteria > Bacillota > Bacilli > Bacillales > UBA6769 > Pueribacillus. The sequence goes on along the minus strand of DKGN01000014.1, from coordinate 41,196 downwards.
GTGCTCTTTATAAGCGTGGCTTAGAAAAAGGAGATCGCGTTGCATTAATGCTTCCTAATACTCCTTTTTATCCGATTAGTTATTTTGCTGCATTAACTTGCGGAGCAACGATTGTTCAAGTAAACCCAATGTATCAACCAGATGAGTTAAGATACATTCTAAATGACTCAGGTGCTAAATTCATCATTGCTTTTGAACCTCTTGCTCCAATTGTAGAGGCGGTAAAAAATGATACAAAATTAGAAGAGATAATTTATGCATCTGCTGAAAGCGCTTCACAGTTTCACGAATTGCTTCAAGATCCTGGGGATAAAGTACCAGATATAGATTTTAACCCACAGGAAGATGTTGCAGTTCTGCAATACACAGGTGGAACAACGGGCCGCTCAAAGGGTGCGATGCTTACGCATTACAACCTAATTGCGAATACAATTCAAAGTGCAATTGCAATCAAACCGGTATCCAATCCTGGAAATGAAAGAGTACTTATGGTCGCACCTCTATTCCACGTTTACGGAATGACGAGTGGAATGAACTTAGCAATCTATAATGGAAATAATTTAATCATGCTACCAAAGTTCGATGTTGAACAAGTCGTGAAGACAATCGAAACACATAAGACAACTAGTTTTCCAGGCGTTCCAACGATGTACATTGCATTGCTAGAATACGCAAAAAAACATCAAACAAAATTAAATACGTTTAAATCTTGTACGAGTGGTTCTGCACCACTACCGATCGAAGTCCTTGAACAGCTACACGAAATTACTGGTGCTCCCGTCTCAGAAGGATACGGATTATCAGAAGCATCTCCAACCACTCATCGTAATCCAGTTGTTGGTCTTCAAAAAGCAGGTAGCATTGGGATCCCATTTCCAAGCACCTATGTAAAAATTGTTGACCAAGATACAGGCGAACAAGCATTAGATGTTGGGGAAATTGGCGAAATGGTTGTAAAAGGGCCGCAAGTAATGAAGGGCTATTGGAACATGCCAGAAGAAACAAACCAAACTATCCGTGATGGCTGGCTTTACACTGGGGATTTAGCGAAAATGGATGAAGATGGTTATTTCTATATTGTTGGTCGTAAAAAAGAATTAATCATTGCAAGTGGTTATAACGTCTATCCAATTGAAATAGAAGATGTTATTTATGAACATCCTAAAGTACTTGAGACTGCTGTATTCGGAGTACCACACCCATATCGTGGGGAAACAATCAAAGCTGTTATTGTAGCTCAAGATGGTGACAAATTAACTGAAGAAGAAATTACTGAGTTTTGTAAGGAGAAATTAGCAGCTTATAAAGTACCAAAAATTATAGAATTTAGAGAAGAATTACCAAAAACAGCAGTAGGTAAAATTTTAAAAAGGAAATTGCAAGAAGAGGGATAAAAAGGGGGAGACAATATGGAACTGTTTATCCAACAGCTTATTAATGGATTAACACTTGGAAGTGTATATATCCTTGTAGGTATTGGTCTAACACTTGTGTTCGGGATTTTACACATTCCAAACTTTGCCCACGGGGCATTGTACATGTTAGGGGGCTATGTGACGTTTATGGGGATGACGTCACTTGGTCTTCATTATATCTTGGCTATTATTTTATCAATGATCGTAGTCGCGTTACTTGCGGTTTTAATGGAACGCGGGGTATTCCATCATTTAAGAAATGCACCTCCGATCCATGACAAAATTGCTGCGATTGGTATTATGCTCTTTTTGGAAGCGCTTGTATTGCTCATTTGGGGATCCGAGTATCGCAATATGAATACACCATACGGGGGAACAATTAAAATGGCATCGGTTACAATTACGACTCAGCGAATTTTAATTATCGCCGTTTCGATTGCCGTTGTTTTAATCCTCTATTGGTTCTTGAAGAAGACGATGGTTGGTGCGTCTATTATTGCGATGGCCCAAAATCGTGAAGGTGCTTTTTTAGTTGGAATTAATGCGAACAAGGTTGCGATGATGACGTTTGCTATATCAGGTGCGCTAGCTGCAATTGCAGCATCACTTTCGACACCGATTAACTTATTATTCCCAGCGATGGGTCATCTCGTCATTATGAAAGCGTTTATTATTGTTATTATCGGTGGTATGGGCAGTATCCCAGGTGCTATTTTTGGTGGGTTTCTCCTTGGTATCACTGAAAGCTTAGGCGCTACCTACATTTCGAATGACTATAAGGATTTAATTGCATTTTTCCTTCTAGTTATTATTATGACGTGGAAGCCTAAAGGTCTGTTTGCTAAGGGGGTTCATTAATGAATAAGCTTATAAACAAACGAGTTGGCATTATCCTGATCATTGCATTTGCGATTGTCTTTCCTTTGATTGCAGATAACCAATACTTTTTAAGGATTATGTCTCTTGGATTTATCTATATTATTGCTATTTATGGTATGAACCTTTTAGCTGGTTTTACCGGATATTTATCACTAGCACATGCAGGTTTCTTTGCAATTGGTGCATATTCATTGGGGATATTTACAACGAAATATGAAGTGTCGTTTTGGCTTGCATTTGTAGCCGCAATTGTTTTCACGACAGTTGTTGGTGTCGTGACGGGTCTTATCGCACTCCGTACACGTGAACACTTTTTCGCGATTTACACATTAGTTGTCGGGTATCTCATTTACTTGATTATTGACAAGTGGGATGAAATGACCGGGGGGGTTCGTGGTTTAATCGGTATTCCAGTTCCCGATCCAATTGGTCCGATTGAATTTAACACAGACCTTTCCATGTATTATTTAGCTCTATTTTTCGTATTAATTGCGACTGTTGTCGTTACACGGATTGTCAAATCACTGACAGGAAGAACATTTATTGCGATTCGAAATAGTGAAGATTTAGCGCAAACGATTGGGATTAATACGATGACAAACAAGTTAACTTCCTTTATTATTTCAATCGTATTTGCAGCAACAGCTGGAGCTTTGTATGCTTCACTTACTAGGTTCTTAGGACCAGATATTGCAAACTTACCGATGGTATTTGATTTCCTCATGTATTTAATTGTTGGGGGTCTCGGTACAATTACAGGACCAATCGTTGGGACAATGTTAATCATTTGGTTATCGCAATTTTTACAAGGCTTGCAAGAATACAGGATGCTTATTTTCGGACCAATTTTAACGTTACTCGTTATTTTTTATCCGTCGGGGATTGTTGGAGCCTTTAATATCTTAAAAATGAAATTTAATAATAAGCGTCGCTTGAAAGCGGAAGCTGCTGATGAATCAAGTGAAGAACAAAATCAAGTGAAGGGGGGCTAATGGCGATGGCATTTGTTGAAACGAAAGGATTAACGAAGCAATTTGGTGGGTTAACAGCGGTAAACAATGTCGATTTTACGATTGAAAGAGGACAAATCACAGCAATTATTGGACCGAACGGTGCAGGGAAATCAACTTTCTTTAACTTAATAAGTGGTTTTTATCCGCCGAGCGCAGGTACTGTCATATTCGATGGGGAAGATATTACAAAAGTCCCCCCATATAATATCGCGAAATTAGGAATTGCGAGAACGTTTCAAACGACTCACTTGTTTGAAACTTCAACAGTGCTTGATAATGTCATTGTCGGGCATAGATTAAGAACAAAATCTAGACTTTTCGATGCGATTTTCCGAACACCTCGAGAGAAGCGTGAAGAACGAGAGGCGAAAGAGAAGGCAATGGAAGTGTTAGAATTTGTCGGCTTAACAGATTTGGCTAATCGAGAAGTTGCGTTAATTTCTCAAGAAGCAAAAAAACGGGTTGCATTTGCGCTAGCGTTGGCTACGGATCCAACAATAGTCTTTCTCGATGAGCCTGCAGCGGGAATTAACCCTGAAGAAACAGAAGGTCTCGCAGAGCTCATGCGAAAAATGGTCGAAAACGGGATTACTGTTTGTACGATTGAGCATAAAATGCAGATGATTATGAGTCTGGCAGATAAAATTATGGTTCTAAACCAAGGCGCGAAAATAGCGGAAGGTACTCCAGAAGAAATTAAAAATGATCCTGTCGTTATTGAGGCCTATTTGGGAGGCGAAGCCGTTGCTGAAATTAAATAATGTGTCTGTTCGTTACGGTGCTTTTGAAGCACTGTCTAACATTAATTTTGAAGTGAATGAAGGAGAATTAGTCGTTCTTCTTGGTGCTAACGGCGCAGGAAAAAGCACAATTTTTAACACGATTAGCGGTTTGAACAGACCTGTTAATGGTGATGTGCATTTTTTAGGCAAAAGTGTTGGAGGTACTTCTCCAGATAGAATGGTAAAAAACGGAATCGTTCAATGTGCAGAAGGTCGAAAGCTATTCCCTGAAATGACAGTTCAAGAAAACTTAATGATGGGTGGCTATGTACGCCGGAATAAAAGAAGCGAATTAAGGCAATCCTTGGAAGAAGTCTTTGAGCTCTTTCCAATTTTAAGAGAGAAAAAAGATGATCCTGCTGGTTCATTAAGTGGAGGTCAACAGCAGATGGTTGCAATTGGTCGTGCGTTAATGGCTAAACCAAGACTCATTATGATGGATGAGCCTTCAATCGGTCTCGCTCCGCTCGTTGTTGAGCAAATGTTTTCTGTCATCCAAGAAATAAATAAAGGTGGAACGACAGTCTTGCTTGCTGAACAAAATGCGAACGCTGCACTTAAAATTGCTGACCGCGGTTATGTTATTGAAAATGGCCGTATTGTAATTGAAGGAACACAAAAAGAACTGTTTGAAAATGATGAAATCCGTAAAGCTTATATTGGAGCCTAACATACTCAATTCAATAGTCGCCTAATATAGATATAAAAATAGAAATGGGCGACTGTTGATCTTTGAATACGCGTTAAGGAGGTGAGCTTGACGGAGTAAGACAGAGAGATTCATTTTAGTAATGGATGGAGTTTATTATTTTTAAAAAGAAAAAAGGGGAGAAAATCATGACAGCTAAGAAATTCATAAAGAAGAGTATGCTGCTCAGCTTGTTTGCCATTTTAATGGTAGCACTCGCTGCTTGTGGTTCATCTGATGGCTCATCAGGAGGCTCAGGTGGTGGAGAAGTAACAATTGCTTACACTGGTCCGTTAAGTGGTGCTGCAGCATATTACGGTGAAAATACGTTAAATGGTTTAAAAATGGCAGCAGATGAAATTAACGAAGCTGGTGGATTTGACGTTGATGGTGAAACTTATAAAATCAACTTAACGACGCTAGATGACAAATACATGCCGAATGATGCGGCACAAAACGCAAAACGTCTCGTTCAAGAGGAAAATGCTAAATTCATTTACATTCCTCATAGCGGTGGAATCTATGCTTCCCAAGTATTTAATGAACAAGATGACTTTATGATTATGGCTTATTCAAGTGAACCTGGAATTGTTGAACAAGATAATTCATTAACCGTTCGGATTCCTCCTGGTTATGATACTTATGTTGAACCATTTGCAGAGTATCAAATGGAAAACTTCGGAAAAAAGATTGCGATGTTAGCACCTGCTTCTCAATATGGTAAAGATTGGACAGAAGCACTCAAGCCTGTTTGGGAAGAAAAAGGTGGAGAAGTTGTTTATGATGAATCAATCGACTTTGGGAAAGACACTGACTTTTACACAATTGTTACGAATGCACTAAATAAAAACCCTGATGTTCTCTTTATCGGTGGCGCGTCAGAACCGACAGCTCGTGTTGCAAAACAAGCTCGTGACTTAGGTTTTGAAGGTGGATTCCTCATTATGGACCAAGCGAAGATGGATGAAATGGCAGCCGTCTTTGATGGCGACATGACCTTTCTCGAGGGAGCAACAGGCGTGACTCCACTTGTGAATTCCGATTATCCTGGGACAAAGCCATTTGTGGATCAATACAATGAGCTTCACAATAAAAACCCTGGTTCTGAAGCTGGGTATCATTACGTTTCATTGTACGGTTTAATCGAAGCGATGAAAGTTGCTGGCTCCGTTGATGATACTGAAGCCATTATGGCTGCTTTCGATGAAGGCGTAAGAAACATTCCTGAAGACAAGGAAGTTTATACAGTTGCTGGTGTGAGCGAAAACGGTGCATTCGTTCCAGTTCGAAGCATGGCTGTAGTTGTAGATGGTGAAGTAAATCGTATTGCACTTGATGAGGAGTAATATAGATATTAGATAACGTTGAAGAGAGTACAAGCAAGCGTACTCTCTTCACTTGTTTTTACATAGAAAGGGTGGAGAGAGTGACTTTCGAGAAAGATCCTGTCATACGTTTGAATGATAGTAATTTTATTAAATATTTAGGTATCAGACCATACAGAGACGATGAAGGGAATATTGTTTTGGAACTTCTCGTTGATGATCATGTTTTGAATTTAAATGATACACTGCACGGTGGTGTCCATGCTTCGCTTCTCGATACGATCATTGGACAAACGATTGCACAAGCATCGCACGCTCCCGTCGCAACAATTAATTTAAGCGTTTATTACTCTGCTCCTGCTAAAAAAGGAAGTATATTGACTGCTCGTGCACAAATCGTTCAAAAAGGGTACCGAATTGCCACAGGTGAAGGGACGCTCACCGATGAAAATGGCAACTTAATTGCAAAAGGAATTGGTTCATTTCGAATCGCAAGAAAAAAACAAGCCACTTCATAAAAAAGTGGCTTGTTTTCTATTTCATTCATCTAAGAAGTCTGGCTGTTCTTTTACGATTCGATCCCACAATGGTTGAAAGCTAAACCAGCCTGCAAGTTCATTTCCGACCTGGTGTGCAGTGTGCTTGGCATTTTCTTCGTCAATTAACACCGGTTTGCCAGCTGCTTCAGCCATTAATTGTGCTTGGCAAGAGCGCTCCATCGTAATAAACCACCAAGCAGCTTCATCGACAGATTTACCAACTGTGAGCAGTCCATGATTTCGCAAAATACACGCTTTTCGATTACCTAAAGCTTCTGCAATCCGCTGACCTTCCTCAACATCATTGACAACTCCTGTATAATCATCGAAAATCGCATGATCATTATAAAATGCACACGAGTCTTGAGTGATTGGATCAAGTAAACGACCGAGTGATGACCATGTTTTTCCGTAAACTGAATGCGAGTGGGCTGCAGCGATAACATCTGGGCGCGCTTGGTGAACTTGTGAATGAATCGCGAAAGCTGCCCGATTGACAGGTCTTGATCCCTCGACAACTTCACCTTCATCATTTACAAGTAATAAATCAGATGCCTTTATTTGACTAAAGTGTGTGCCAAATGGATTAACCCAAAAATGATCTTTTTTCTCTGGATCTCTTACTGTGATATGACCTGCAACCCCTTCATCAAAGCCAAATCTTGAGAACAAACGAAAGGCTCCTGCGAGTCGTTGCTTAAGATGCTGTCTTTCCTCTTCCACAGTTGAAAAAACCGGTGGCTTTAACAGTCCTGTCATTGTTGTCTTCATTGTTCATCCCCCTTAAGTAAGCATATTAAAGGCTTTCATCGTAAGTATATCAGTTTTTAATGGACAATTGCCTGTTTATTTAGGTGAATAACGAATTTTAGTTAAAACTTTTATACAAGTGAATATAGTAAAAGTAGAGAGATGAAACTCAAATCCTCGTAGTTTTTGAAAGGGGAGGAGAAAATGGATCCTCAAAAATCGTATGATGCAAAGGTGAGGGCGTTAGCAAGAGCAAAAGCAAGGCAAGAACATTCCTTTTATTTGTCACTGCTTGCAACACTGGAAACCGATGAGGCCATTTATCACTGGCAGAAAAAGCAGCTCCAATTACAAATAGATGAAGCGTTGGAGTTAGGAGATCGAGCCACCTTTTATAAGCTAGCGAAAAAGTATAAACAGCTTGTGCGATAGGACCCTTTTTTTAAGGGTTTTCTTTTTTGAAAGGCTTGTAAAAAGTCCCAATAGTTGTTAGAATATTCACAACAATGAATTGATAAAGGGAGGTTACATGTTATGAGTACATCTTCACTTGAATTGTCTCGCCAACTGTTAGTAGGGGAATTGGTGAAGCGGGCTGCCCACAAATCACCAAACAGACTAGCTTATATTCACAAAGATGAAAAGCGAACGTTTAAACAAATTGATGAACGTGCCTCACACCTCGCTGGCTGGTTGCAGTCACAAAATATTAATTTTGATGACAAAGTCGGTTTCATTTTAAAAAATGGCATGGCATTTGTTGAAGTATTTTATGGTATTGCGCTGTCGGGTGGGGTTGGGGTTCCGATTAACTTTCGCCTTGTCGCCGAAGAAATTGAATATATCGTAAACGATTCTGAATGCAAACTACTCATTATTGATGAAGAATACTTAGCCACTCTTCATTCAATTAAGGATAGACTTCCAAATGTTGAAACCATTGTTGTTGTTGGGCAAGTATCAAATGAAGATGATGTTATTCCATATGAGACAATTTTCGAAGCGAAAGCAAAGTACGAACCAGTTCAACAAACGGATAATGATAGCTGTATGATTGTGTACACATCAGGAACGACAGGAAGACCGAAAGGAGCAGTCTTGTCACACAAAAATCTTTGTCAAAATGGGATGAACATGTTATGGGAAGCTAAAATCGGCTTAAATAACAAGCAGCTAGTCGTTGCTCCACTTTTTCATATTGCCGCAATGTCTACGTTAATAAATACTTGCCTCGTTGAAGGGACGTCAGTCATTCACCGTGACTTTGATCCTGTTGCAGTCTTACAAACAATTTCTCAAGAACAGATCAATGCTATTTTCCTCGTTCCAGCTATGTGGAATTTCCTCTTTCAAGTACCTAATTTAACAGATTATGATTTAAGCTCAGTAAAAATTAGTATTACTGGTGGTGCAATTGCACCTGTCGAAATTAAAAAGCGAATTATAAATAACTTCCCGAATGCTGGGCTTTTTGATGCATTTGGCCAAACGGAAATGAGCCCAGTTACGACTTGCTTGCATCCTGAAGATACACTTAGAAAACCAAATTCAGTCGGAAGACCTGTTATTAATGTAGAAGTTCGGGTTGTTGATGAACAAATGAATGATGTTCCAATTGGGGAAGTTGGAGAGATTGTGTATCGAGGGCCCAACCTAATGAAAGGATATTATAACAATCCTGAAGCAACAGTTGAAGCGTTCACGGGCGGCTGGTTCCATAGCGGTGATCTCGTTAAAATGGATGAAGAAGGATTCATCTATATTATTGACCGAAAAAAAGATATGATTATAAGTGGCGGGGAAAATATATATCCAGCTGAAATTGAAGAGGTGCTTTATACACATCCAGATATTTTAGAGTGCGCCATTATTGGTGTTCCAGATCAAGATTGGGGCGAAAATGTAAAGGCTTACATCGTTTTGAAGCAAGGGACTTCTTTAGATAAAAGTGCAGTTATTGATTATTGTGCAAAGAAATTAGCTTCTTATAAAAAACCGAAGGAAGTCGAGTTCATCGAAGAACTTCCACGAAATGCCGCAGGCAAAGTACTAAAGCAACTATTAAGAAAACGTGATGAAACGAAAAGTGAGACGAGTTCACTTCAAAACGATTAGAATTCAAATGTTCGATCCTATCCAACGAGAATGGTAAAATTGTACGAAACAAGATTGTTGACACTATGAGGATGAGAAAGGAGACAACAATGAATATCGTTACAATTGAACCAACACCTAGTCCAAATTCCATGAAAATTGTTGTTGATGAAAAACTTCCCGATCGACAAAGCTTTCAATATCGTAAAGAGGATGAAAATATCCCTTCCTTAATGAAGGCGCTTTTAACTATAGAAGGGGTTAAAAGTCTGTATAGGGTTGCTGACTTTATTGCACTTGATCGTCATCCAAAGGTTGCTTGGGAGCAAATTTTGCCGCAAGTACGAGAGGCCTTTGGTGAAAAGAACGTGGAGCAAGAAATTGCTCAACAACCGGAAGCGCAAGAAGCATTTGGAGAAATTCAAGTTTTTGTTCAATTTTTTAGAGAAATTCCGATGCAAATAAAACTTGTCGCAGGCGATGAAGAGAGACGAGTTGGCTTACCCGAAGCGTTTCAAAAAGCGGTTATGGATGCCCAAGATTCTTCCCCAAACCTCGTCATGGAGCGACAGTGGGTTGAACAAGGCATTCGTTATGGTGATTTTGAGGAAGTTGGCAAAGCAGTTGCAGATGAAATTGCGGCAAGTTATGACACTGATCGGTTGACGAAGCTAGTCAAGCAAGCGTATGAAGTGAATGAAGGTAAAGCTTATGAAAGACCTTCAATCACCTCCGATGAAGTCCGAGAAGCAATGAAAAGTGATGATTGGAAAGTTCGTTTTGCTGCGTTAGAGAAAATGGATCCGAAAGAGGAAGACCTCCCAATACTTGCCACTGCGCTTGATGACGAGAGATCTTCGATACGCAGACTTGCCACGGTTTATTTAGGTTTAATTGAGGATGAAATCATCCTACCTTATGTGTACAAAGCATTAAAAGATAAAGCCGTCTCTGTTCGCAGAACAGCGGGTGATTGCCTGTCTGATTTAGGTAGTCCGAAGGCTATCCCAGAAATGATTGCTGCGTTAAAAGATAAAAACAGATTAGTTCGGTGGCGAGCCGCCATGTTCCTCTATGAAGTTGGGGACGAATCGGCGATACCTGCTTTAAGAGACGCGCAAGCTGATTCTGAATTTGAAGTTGGATTACAAGCTAAAATGGCGCTTGAACGTATTGAAAGTGGCGAAGAGGCAGCAGGCTCAGTTTGGCAACAAATGACAGAAAGTCGCAAAAAATAACGTGAGGACTATCGTTTATTTAGAGCGATAGTCTCGGGTTA
>DKGN01000014.1:3865-30379 GCA_002453275.1 Caryophanales bacterium UBA6769 | reverse complement strand
TTTATTTAAAGCGATAGTCTCGGGTTAAAATTCACAATATTCGGTTAGGTGCTAGATGTAAGGAGCCTTTATCGGTGTTTTGGGAAAATGCGAAGCCGTTCATTGCTCAAGAAACAATTAATGGTTTCCGGATGAAAGTGTACGACAAACGCCCACGTACACTGTATGAAACCTTTGAAAAAAGTGTCAGCCGTTATCCCGACAAATTGCTCTCGTTCACGGAAGTGTTCAAGTTACCTATCAAGAGCTGAAAGAAAAATGGAATCCATCTCTTGAATTACACAATACGTATCGCTTAACAGAAACGACGTCACCCGCCACGATTATGCCTGATGAGCGTCAATTAAGAAAGATAAGTTCAGTTGGAGTGGTAACTCCAGTGGCAGGTGCAAAAGTTGTTAATCCAAAGACATGTAAAGAACTTGAACCGAATAAAGTTGGTGAGCTCCTATTTAAGGGACCGATGGTTATTTTTTCATATTGGAATAATCCTGAAGCGACAGAAAAAGCTTTGCAACATGGTTGGTTATTAACAGGAGATTTAGCATCCATTGATGAAGAAGGCTTTATTACGATTATGGATCGTATGAAAGATATGATAAATCGCGGAGGTGAAAAGATTTTCTCAGTTGAAGTGGAGACACTCTTTATTCCCATCCAGCTATTTTAGAAGCTGCTATTGTTGGGGTTCCTGCTCAGACATATGTGAGGTTGTAAAAGCTTGTATCGTTTTGAAGCCGAGTGAAACGATGACTCACGAAACTGTAAGGGCATGGGTTAGGCAGCATTTAGCTAAATTTAAAGTGCCTAAATATGTTGAATTTCTCGATCAACCTTCTAGAAATCCAAATACGCTACATTCCAAAAATGAAGGAGGAAATTTGAATGAGTAAGCAAGTAAACACAGTATTAGGACCAGTTAATGTTGAACAACTTGGAAAGACGTTAATGCACGAGCATTTCTTTTTTGGTTATCCAGGTTATCACGGAAATTCACTCTATCAAAATGATCGAGAAGATCTATTAGCAAGAGGACTCGAGATCGCCGCTCAAGCAAAAGCAAAAGGGGTACAGACCGTTGTTGATGCGACGCCAAATGAGTGTGGACGGGATCCCGAGTTGTTAAAAGAAATTTCTGAACGAACCGATCTTCATATTATTTGTTCGACAGGCTACTATTATGAAGGTGAAGGCGCTCCCGCTTACTTAAAATTTAAACAAGGTATTGGGCAAGCGGAAGAAGAAATCTATGAAATCTTTATGGGCGAACTTACAGATGGAATTGGCAAAACGGGCATTAAGCCAGGTGTCATAAAACTAGCATCTAGTAAAGATGAAATTACCTCTTATGAAGAGATGTTTTTTAAAGTAGCTGCCAAAGTGCAAAAAGAAACAGGGACTTCCATTATTACGCATACCCAAGAAGGGACGATGGGGCCAGAGCAAGCAAAGCTTCTCATTTCAGAGGGTGCTGATCCATCGCGGATTATGATTGGGCATATGTGCGGAAATACGGACATCAATTATCACGTGCGAACGCTTCAACAAGGGGTATCGATTGGGTTCGATCGATTTGGGCTTCAAGGCTTCGTCGGAGCTCCCATGGATTCTGCTCGGATCGCAGTTCTTATCGGTTTAATTGGTAGCGGTTACACAGATCAAATCATGTTGTCACACGATACGGTTAACATATGGCTAGGAAAAGAGCCAGTGTATCCTGAAGAATTAGCACCACTCGTTGCAAACTGGAGCGTTTCACACATTTTTGATAATATCATTCCTGCATTGAAAAATGGGGGTGTAACAGACGAGCAAGTGCAAACAATCTTAGTTGACAATCCTCGTGGGATATTCTCTGGTCGGCAAGGAGACGGCTCGCGGGCTGTTAGTGCGAAATCTACAACAGAAAGTGAATGATACGCTTTTCTTAAAGCTTGTTACATTGCAGAGAAAACTTAAATTATCCCGCAGAATAGACCTCTTGAAATAAAATAAACATGGGACATCGCTCAACGAGACTGTTCCATGTTTTTTCTTTCACTCATTAATAGTATGATAGAGATGATATAAAAAAGGACTTTTCCTTTTGCTAGCCAACTTTATAATTATAGAGATAATTGAGGAGGTCATCTAATGACAACAGATCATGACGTAATTGAAGTTCGTGAAGGCGAAGATTTTAATCGAGAGAAAGTAAAGGCTTATTTAATTGAACATTTGGGGCTTGACGATGCACAAATGGAAGTCAAGCAGTTTCCATTGGGATCATCAAACCTAACATACTTAATTCGAATTGGTGATTGGGAAGCGGTATTGAGACGGCCACCATTTGGCCCTTTACCACCTAAAGCTCACGATATGAAGAGAGAATCGAGCTTATTAACGAAGCTTTATCCAGAATTTAATCTTGTTCCAAAGCCATATGTTTTCTGTGAAGATGAATCAATTATTGGTGCGCCCTTTTATGTGATGGAACGGAAGCAAGGGATTGCTCTTAACGATGAATTCCCACCGAATAGCAATGTTACAAATAAAACGGGGTCAGACATTTCGGAAGCTTTTATTGAGACGCTTGTTAAATTACATGAAGTTGATTACAAAAAAGCAGGTCTTGAAGAATTTGGCTATCCAGAAGGCTTTTTAGAACGACAAGTTCAAGGATGGACGAAGCGATTTTTACGCGCGAAAACAGAAGAAGTAGCTGCTTTCGATGAAATCGCACAATGGCTGGAAAAGAATATGCCTACATCCAAGTATGTAAGCGTTATTCATAATGATTTTAAGTTGAATAATATGTTGCTGACGTCTGATTTTAAAGAAGTCATCGCTGTTTTTGACTGGGAGATGGCAACGATCGCTGATCCGTTATTTGATCTCGGAATTACACTCGGGTATTGGGTTCAAGAAGACGATCCTGAATTTTTAAAGCAAGTGTTACCAACTGTCACTTATTTACCCGGTTTTCATTCACGTAGACAATTGATTGAAGCTTACGCGAATAAGACAAATCGTGACGTTGAAGATATTCATTATTATATTGTGTTCGCTTACTTTAAGTTAGCGGGTATTCTTCAACAGATTTATTATCGTTATGCGAAGGGGCAAACGCAAGATGAACGATTTGCGTCATTTGGTGAAAGGGCAAAAAACTTAATTCAATACGCAGCTGAGATTTCGAATAAGCAAAGTTATTAAGGAGGAATTCAATGACCTTACCATTAGCGAACATTCGTGTCTTAGATTTAACGAGATTATTACCTGGACCGTATTGTAGTCAAATGCTTGCTGATTTCGGAGCGGAAGTTATTAAAATTGAAGAACCAAACATCGGAGATTATGCACGTTGGACACAGCCACAAGTTGATGGGTATAGTGCGCTCTTCGCATCGCTGAATCGGAACAAAAAAAGCGTAACTTTAAATTTAAAAGAAGAATCCGATCGTGGGCACTTTTGTCAATTAGTAAAAACGGCTGACGTTGTCGTCGAGTCATTTCGACCTGGAGTCATGGATCGACTTGGAATTGGTTATGATCGTTTAAAGGAGCTTAATCCTGGGCTCGTGTATTGTGCGATTACCGGCTATGGCCAGACGGGACCATACAAAGACAAGCCAGGTCACGACATTAATTATTTAAGTTATGCAGGAATGCTTCACTTTAACAGGAGAACATCTGAAAAGCCGACAGTGCCTGCTACACAAGTAGCTGATCTCGGTGGTGGTGCTTTAATGGGTGTGACCGGAATATTAACTGCGTTACTAGGACGCAATCTGACAGGTAAAGGGCAATTCGTTGATATATCGATGACCGATGGTGTTCTCTCATGGATGCAAACGATTCTTCCAGAACATTTAGCTGGGCAAACAGCAGAGCAAGGGGAGCTTACATTAGCTGGCGGTCGTGCCTGCTATGACGTGTACGAAACGAAAGACGGTCGCCATCTTTCAGTTGGCGCACTTGAGCCGAAGTTTTGGCGTGCATTTTGTGAAGGGATTGACCGACCTGATTTGATACCGCTCCTTGATTCTTCCCAGGAGAAGCAAGATGAGCTACGTGCGACAATTCAACAAGAATTACATAAAAAGTCACTAGTTGAATGGGTAAGTGTCTTTGAGGATATCGAAGCTTGTGTTTCTCCTGTGTTAACTTTAGGTGAAATGTTAAATGATCCTCAAATCCAGGCAAGAGATATGATTGTGAATGTGGAAAAACAAACACATATTGCCAATCCGATTAAACTATCAGACACGCCTGCACAAATTCAGACAAATGCACCTTCTCTCGGCGAACACAATGAGGAGATTATTGGAAAACTTTTAGATAAACAATAAATACATCCATCCATTTACGTTTGCTTAGAGCTCTTACGGGTTATACCATAATGGAGAGGAGGTTGAAAACATGAGTAAGCGTATCGCCGTTGTTATGACGGATTTGTTCGAAGAATCGGAATTCATCGAACCCAAAAAAGCATTAACTGAAGCAGGTCACAATGTTGTCGTGATCGAGAAAGAACAAGGAAAAGCGTTAAAAGGGAAAAATGGTGAAGCGGATGTCAGTGTAGACGCCGCTATTGATGATGTGAAGCCTTCAGAATTTGACGCCTTACTAATTCCAGGTGGGTTTTCACCGGATATTTTAAGGGCGGATGACCGTTTTGTTGAATTTGCAAAAGAATTTATGAATAGCAAAAAACCGGTCTTTACCATTTGTCACGGACCCCAACTTCTTATTACAGCTGAAACATTAAAGGGTCGAGATGTGACAGGCTATAAATCGATTCACGTCGATATTAAAAATGCTGGTGCAACTTTACACGATAAAGAGGTCGTTGTTTGTCAAAACCAACTTGTCACAAGTCGAACGCCCGCTGATTTGGAAGCATTCAATAGAGAAATGCTTAAGCTATTAAAATAGGATGTTCAAAAGGTTCGGAGGCTCATAGGCTGTGAGTCAGCTTGACGTTTCTACGCGTCGGCTAGAAACTTGCTAAGTTCACTTTAAAACCAGGCTGTCATTGACTTAGCCGATCTTGCCTCCCATTTACCTTCTTTTTGAACTCACAATAGAAAGAATAGACTCTCATTGTCAATGTTGACTAGTGAGAGTCTTTTTTAATACCATTTTTCCCTCGATTGTATGTCATATTTTTTTAATTTTTGGTATAACGTCGAACGACTAATGCCGAGTAATTTTGCTGCTGCCGTGCGATTTCCATTCGAATGTTCAAGCGCTTGAAGTAGCATATTTTTATCGGCTTCATCGAGAATTGATTGTCGATTCCCTACTGTTGTCAGCTGACTTTCAAAGTTTAATGAGTTTCCTTCATTCCAATCGCTATCTAACAGAATCGATTGCGAATCAATCCAACGATCATTTGTAAAATGAAAGGAACGCTCGATAATGTTTTCCAATTGCCTTACATTACCTGGCCAATGATACGATTGAAGCTTTTGAATAGCTTCCGGCATAAGACCAACGACATCTTTATCTGTTTTCATTTTAAGCTTTTGTAAAAAGTGTTCAACGAGAATTGGGATGTCGTCTGGTCGTTCCCTAAGAGGGGGAAGATGTAAATTTATCACATGAACACGGTAGTATAAATCTTCACGAAAATGCCCTTCTTGCACGAGCTTTAACAGATCTTTATTTGTAGCAGTAATAATTCTGACATCTACTTTTATCGTTTCAGTGTCTCCAATTCGTTCAAACTCTTTTTCTTGCAACACTCTTAAAAGCTTCGCTTGAAGTGACTGTGGCATATCCCCAATTTCATCTAAAAATAACGTACCACGATGGGCAAGTTCAAATTTACCAGGTTTTCCACCTTTACGAGCGCCGGTGAAAGCCCCGTCTGCATACCCAAAAAATTCAGATTCTAGGAGATTTTCTGGGAAAGCTGCGCAGTTTATTTTAATGAAGGCACCCGTGCGTCCTGAAGCACGATGAATGCCATCTGCAATAAGCTCTTTACCCGTTCCACTTTCACCCGTAAGTAATACGTTCGCAAAACTTTTGGCAGCAATGTGCGCTTCTTTTTTTATATGTTTAATCTTGTCACTTTTTGAAACGAATGAAAAGAACGGATCGCTTTTTGCAGAAATCCGCTTTAACTCCCTACGGTAAAACGATAATTCGCTTTCAAGGCGATCCATATGCTGTAATAAATCCTTCCATACATCGAGCTGCTCATAAATGATTTTATAAATGTCGCCAATTTTTTTGTTGTTTTGAATGATCGGCATTTGGTTAAAAATCGCTTTTCGCTCGTTAATTTCAATGAGTTTGGCGTCGGGTCGATGTGTAGCAGAAGGAGTCTGTTGAATAGGTAAGGCTGGAGTGAGTCGGTTAATTGATTTTCCAAGAATGTCTTCAATTGTCGGATAGCCAAATAAAGTAAGGAATGTCGCGTTTGCTTTTGTTACATTACCATCATTGTCTGTAATCACGACTGCATCATAAGCTGCCTCTAGTGCGCTATCTAGTATTTTTTCGATCCGTTTCGTTGATTCCAATTCGGTTGCAATTTTTTCAAAATCGGTGACATCTTTCAATACGACCATGGCGCCATTCACTTTTCCCCATTCGTTAATTGGAAAGAAGGAAGAAAAAGTCGTTGTGTTATGTAAGTCAATTCGCTTCGAATCAATGCCTTCTCTCGTGTTAATCGTTTGCTTTAATTCTTGAGCGAGGTCGGGAAATACGTCACTCACTGGTTGATGAAGAATTTCGTCTTCTGTCACGTTAAATAATGTCATCGCCTTGTTATTAATCGATGTAATCTTTAATTGTAGGTCAACGGCTATGACTGATTCTTGCAAATGATTCATAAGAGATTTTAGGCGATGAACTAAATTTTCAGAACGTTTAATTAGACCATTAATCAAATCAGACTTTGTCATTACTCCGACAACTTCATTCTCCGTGTTCAAAACAACAGCATGTCCAATTCGATGTTTGACGAGAATATTTTTCGCTTCATAGACACTTTCATTTTTTTGTAAAACAACGACATCTTTTATAATGACGGAATTAATCTCTGTATCGAGTGAGTCGTTTTTTAACAATAACCGATAAAGCGAGTACTTCGTTACGATTCCAATTAATTTGTTTTCTTCCATGACACAGGCAAGATCTTGCTGGTGTTCTAAAAAGAGGGAAAGGGTTTCTCTTGCCGTCGTATTCGGTTTTACTTTAATAAACTCTGCGGTTAATAAATGTTGCACTTCCATCTTTTCACACACCTCCCGTTTTTAGAATTATACAAAAATTAGCACAATAATGCAATTCAGTTGTTTCATTTACTGGACACTTGTAGAAAAATAACGACATTTGTTTAGTTTTCAAAACCAGTACAAACGTATTAACGATACGTTTCCTATATTGGCATGAATATTGCATATTCATTTACATAGTGATGAAAGAAAGAGGTGCAAGGATTGGAATATGAAACAATTTTATACGACGTCCGTGAACAGATAGCGACAATTACACTTAATCAACCTGAAATGAGAAATCCACTTTCTGGTCAATCTACGAAAGAGTTAGTCTCTGCTCTGACACGAGCAGATGGTGATGATGACGTGAGAGCGATTATATTGACTGGTTCTGGTAAAGCTTTTTCTGCTGGTGGAAATTTAAATGAATTTAAACAGAACATGACGACATCTGTGCCGGTACTCCATAAGAAAGGTAGAGAAAGTACAGAATTATTTAAACTTGGAGCTACTTTGAAGAAACCATTAATTGCATCTGTTAATGGTGCTGCATTAGGTGGTGGCACGGGACTTGTTGCGATGTCCCATATTGCAATTGCATCGACAGATGCCAAATTTGGATTGACCGAATTAAAGCTTGGGCTCGTTCCGTTCGTTATTTTACCTTGGGTCCGTCGTGCAGTCGGAGATCGAAAGGCGATGGAAATGATGCTTACGGCAGAAATTTTTTCAGCCGACGAAGCAAAAGAACTCAACCTTGTTCATAGAGTAGTAGAGCGAGAAGCGTTGCAAGTAGAAACGTGGAACATGGCGAAAGCAATTGCTTCGCACAGTCCTCTTGCTGTCGGGCTTGCTTTTGATGCTTTTTACACGACAGAACAAATGGATTTGTTAAAATCCTTTGATTACTTATCAACGTTACGGCTCGTGTCATTTCAAAGTGAAGATTTGAAGGAAGGTGCACGCGCATTTCTTGAAAAACGTCAACCAGATTGGAAAGGAGAATAAATCATGCAAATTACATGTCCGATGAGTGGGAATATGTGGAAAATGATCGTTAAAGTTGGTGACAAGATTGAAGAGGGAGATGAAGTCGCAATCTTGGAGTCTATGAAAATGGAAATTCCAATTGAGGCAAGCGGGGCTGGTGTTGTTGAGTCAATTGCCGTTTCCGAAGGGGATTTTGTTCAAGAAGGAGATGTTGTCATCACACTAAAATAGACTTGAAAAGTGAAAGGAGAGACTTCGAAAAAGATGAAAACAGTTAGGATTGGTGCTGCTCAAGGATTTTACGGAGATACGATTGAGCCTGCCGTTGATATTGCAAAAAATGGTGATGTCGATTACATAAGTTTTGATTGTCTAGCGGAATTGACGATGGCCATTCTTTTAAAAGATAAAATGAAAGATTCATCAAAAGGATATACAAAAGATATTACGACATCGATGAAAGCACTGCTACCTTATGTAAAAGAGAAAGGGATTAAGCTGTTAACGAATGCGGGTGGGATGAATCCCGAAGGTGCATACGAAGAAGTTATTCGTGTTGTAAATGAACTCGGAATCACAGGATTGAAAATTGCTGTCGTAACAGGGGATAACATTAAAGACCGGCACAGTGAGTTTCAATCAAAAGGCGTTTCCTTTGAACATATGGAGACAGGTGAATCATTCGATCGTGTACAAAATCAAATTTTATTCAGTAACGCATACCTTGGCGTTCAACCGATCGTTGATGCATTAAGAGAAGGTGCTGATATCGTCATTACGGGTCGAACGACTGACACTGCACAGTTTTTGGCCCCACTTATTTACGAATTTAACTGGGATGAAGAGGATTGGGATCGCTTAGCACAAGGTATTTTAATGGGACACCTTATGGAATGCTCGGCTCAGTCAACAGGTGGAAACTTTAGCGGCAATTGGTCGGAAGTTGAAAATATGGCAAATATCGGCTACCCGATCGCTGAAGTTCAAGAGAATGGCGAATTTGTTTTGACGAAAACGGAGACGAGCGGAGGGCTAGTGAATTTTAATACCGTTCGTGAACAGATGTTATATGAAATTCATGATCCGAGTGCCTATATTACGCCAGATGTGATTGCGAATTTTACAACTTCGAAACTAGAAGAAATTGGCCCGAACCGAGTTAAAATAACTGGAACAACAGGGAAGCCGAAGCCAGATACACTAAAAGCAGTGATGGGTTACCCGGACGGTTATCTAGGCCAAGCGATTATCGGTTATGCGTGGCCTGATGCGGTGAAGAAAGTCAAAAAAGCAGAGAGTATTATCCGTGAACAAATAGAACGTAAAGGCGTGAAATATGAAGAAATAAGAATGGATTATATCGGTCACAATTCGTTACACGGCTCAACGGTGGAACCCCCGACAGAAGATGATGAGTTGAATGAATTGTATATGCGGATTGCTGTACGAGCAAAAACGTATCAAGAAGCCGCGTTGCTACGAAGATTTGTCATTCCCTTGAGTCTCAATGGTCCCCCATCAATGGGAGGGGGGTTAGGAAATCAGAAGCCTCGAGCTTTATTAGGTATGTGGGCAAGTCTGATCCCTCGTCATCTCATTGAACAGAATGTTCATGTTCATATAAAGGAGATGTAGAAAATGAAAAAGATTCAATTGCGAGAAGTTGCACTTGCACGTAGTGGTGATAAAGGAAATACTGTGAACGTTGCACTATTTGCTCCGAATGAAAAATGGTATGACATGTTCATACGTGAAGTGACTGCAGAGAAAGTAAAAGAGCATTTTAGCGGGTTAGTTAAAGGTGAAGTTATTCGTTATGAAGTTCCAAATATTTTAGCATTAAATTTTGTTTGTACAGAGGCATTAGATGGTGGCGGTGCTTCCTCGCTACGAATGGATAGCCTTGGCAAAACGTTTAGCTCTAATTTATTAAGAATGTATATCGAAGATCGAACTAAAAATTGAAAGAGGTGTGCTAATTAATGACATACGCTCCGTACTTTACAGAAAAACATGATAAATTTCGTGAAGAAGTTCGTTATTTTATCGAAAATGAAGTGAAGCCTTTCGCAAAAGAATGGGAGGAACAAGGCTATTTTCCACGTTCCATCTTAAAAAGAATGGGAGAGTTAGGCTATTTAGGTTTAAGTTATCCAGAAGAAGTTGGCGGGCTTGGTGGAGATTACTTTATGAGCGTTGTTATGGCAGAGGAAAAGGCTCGTGCAGGAGCTGGCGGATTTGCGATGGGAATTTCTGTACAAACAGACATGGCAACCCCACCTATTATGGAATTTGGAACAGAAGACCAAATCGAGCGATTTTTAAAGCCGTCTATTCGTGGTGAGAAACTTGCTTGTTTAGGGATAACAGAGCCAAATCACGGCTCAGATGTAGCAAGTATTGAAACGCGGGCAGTTCGAGATGGCGATGAATGGGTCATTAACGGAAGCAAAATGTATATTACGAACGGACCGAGAGCTGACTTTATAACGTTAGTCACGAGGACATCAGATGATCCGGGGTATCGTGGTATTAGTCTATTTTTAGTCGATCTTGATCTCCCTGGTGTAACGGTAAGTAAAACATTAGACAAAGTAGGCATGCGTTCATCAGATACAGCAGAATTGATTTTTGAAGATGTAAGAGTTCCGCATGAAAATTTATTAGGCGAGGAAGGTAAAGGCTTTTACCACATTATGTGGGAATTACAGGGAGAGCGAATCATTAGTGCTGCTGGTGCAGTCGGTGGTGCTCAGCATTCACTCGAAGTCGCTTATCGCTATTTAAATGAAAATCTTTCATCGCTTGAATTGACAGAGCAATATCATGCTATGAAACATTTGCTTGCGGAAACAGCAATTGAAATTGAGGCCGTTCGCCAACTTGTTTATGCAACTGCTTACCGGTTTGGACGCAATGAAGCCCCTGCATTGGAAATTTCGATGGCCAAACTAGCGGCATTGCAATTATCTCATCAAGTTGCTGATACGACATTACAAATCTATGGTGAAAATGGCTTTGACAATGCGTATGAAATTGAACGAGGTTGGCGTGATTCACGATTAGGAAGAATTGGTGCTGGGACAGATGAAATTATGAAAGGAATCATTTCCAAAGGACTCGGAATTAACTAATTATTGAAATGAATAGGGAGGAATACGGCTATGTCACATTGGCTTTTTAATAAAGAACATAAAATGTTTCGTCAAAGTGTACGCAAATACTTTGAAAACGAACTTCTGCCACATGTCGTCGCATGGGAAAATGCAGGTGAGATTCCGAAAACATTTTTCAAAGAAATTTCTAATATGGGTTACGTCGGAATTCGTTTTCCAGAAGAGCATGGGGGAAGTGAGTCAGACTTCATAACTGAAGCTGTACTATTAGAAGAGTTGGGGAGATATGGGACAGGCGGGATTGCGATTTCAATCGTTTATCACTTAACAGCCCTTTCACTCATTGCTGCCTTTGGAACGGAAGAGCAAAAAGAAAAATACTTAGAACCAGCGATTCGGGGAGAAAAAATTGCGACTGTCGCGATTGAGACAAAAAGAAATGAACAATTATCGAGCACACGTCAAGGTAATGGCTACCAGTTAAATGGGAATAAAACGTTTGTAACGAATGGAGTAAGTGCTGATTTTATTTGTGTAACCGCTAACACAGACGATGGTTTGAATCTTTTTATCATTGATTGTAAATTGCCTGGGGTTTTAGTCCAAAGGGAAATCAAAAAATTAGGCTGGCGTGCTTCGGATACGGCTGATCTCGTGTTTGAAAAAGTAAATTTAGAACAATCACAACGGCTAGGAAGTGAACATGAAGCAAGTGAACAACTGAAACAAATTAACCAATGGTTTTACGTCATGCTTGCACTCGTCAGCATAAGCTTATCTGAAAAATCATTAGAAGATACGATTCGATACAGTAAAGAACGGAAGCAATTTGGAAGAACGATTAATAGATTCCAAGTGCTACAGCATAAAATGGCAGATATGGCTGTTGAAATTGAAAAATCGAAAAATTTAACGTACCGGGCGTTATTTTTATTAAATGAAGGTGAAGACGCAGAAATGGAAGCGACGATGGCGAAAGTACATGCAGGGGAAATGGCAAAGAAAGTAACCGATTCAGCAGTCCAAGTTCATGGCGGGATGGGTTATATGATGGAAACCCCAATTCAAAGATATTGGCGTGATGCGAGAGGATTATCAGTCATAGGTGGTACGACACAAGCATTAACTGAAAAAGTGTCATCCTTGCTTCAATCTACATTGGAAAAAGATACGAAAGAATATACGAAGTCATAGTAAAGAAGAGTTGATTCAGAAGGAGATAGAACCC
The DNA here is from genome assembly GCA_002453275.1 of Caryophanales bacterium UBA6769. Classification (GTDB taxonomy): domain Bacteria; phylum Bacillota; class Bacilli; order Bacillales; family UBA6769; genus Pueribacillus. The sequence continues at coordinate 17,828 of DKGN01000014.1, read as the reverse complement.
CAACTGAACAATAGACGCAAACGGAACGTATGAAGCTGAATTTAATGGAAGGGTGAGAATATTTATGAACCAAACGGAAAAGCAAATTAAGAGTACATTGAAAGACTTAATTTCTCAACTAGAAGCGAAGAAACAACAAATTCGCGAAACGATGGGTGGTGAAGAGAAGGTTCAAAAACAGCATAGTAGAGGGAAGCTAACAGCAAGAGAACGTGTCGATTTATTATTTGATGAGGGAACGTTTGAGGAATTTGGAGTACTCGCCTATGAAATTGGTAAAGACCCAATGAGAACCCCTGCCGATGGCATGATCGCTGGTTACGGTAAAGTTAACGGTCGTGGAGCAGTTGTGGCAGCGTATGATTATACGGTTATTGCAGGGTCAATGGGGCCAAGCGGTGAAAAGAAAGTCGGACGTGTTCGCGAATGGGCATTAAAGCATCGAATTCCGATCATTTGGTTAATTGACTCTGCTGGAGCTCGAATTCAAGATGCAGCAGGCTCGCAGTTTGCTGAAACAGGCGGTTTATTTTTCGAGCAAGTGATTATGTCAGGTGTCGTTCCCCAAGTGTGTGCGGTAATGGGACCAGGCTTCGCGGGAACAGCCTATATTCCCGCACTTGCAGATTTTACTCCAATGGTAAAGGGAACGAGCTTTCTCGGACTCGGTGGACCACCATTAGTAAAAGCGGCAATTGGTGAAGACATTTCAGAGCAAGATCTTGGTGGAAGTAAAATTCATTGTGAAGTTTCAGGTGTAGGTGATTTGGAAGTTGAAAACGATGAAACGTGCATAGCGAAAATACGCGACTATTTAAGTTATTTCCCGCAACATAACGAAGAAGAACCACCGTTTATTGAAACTTCAGACCCTACCAATCGAAAATGTGAGAAATTAAATGAAATCATTCCAACGGCGATGAATACCCCGTTTGATATGGTTGAACTCATTTGTGAAATTGTTGATGACGAAACATTTTTCGAAATTAAGCCGAGGTGGGCCCGCAATATGATCACTGGCTTCGGGCGAATTGGAGGGCATTCTGTTGGTATCGTTGCAAATCAACCGAAATGGTTAGGCGGTACGATCGATGTAAATGCATCGGATAAGGCAGCTCGCTTCATAAATATTTGTAATGCTTTTAATATTCCGCTTTTATATTTAGTTGACACACCAGCGTTCATGATTGGTTCGGCAGTCGAGAAAGCGGGGATCATTCGACATGGCGCTAAATTTTTACACGCAACAGCATCGGCGACTGTACCGAAATTTACGATCGTCGTTCGCAAGGCGTTCGGTGCAGGCTATTATGTTATGAACGGTAAAGCATATGAGCCCGATTTGTTCCTCGCTTATCCACATGCACAAATTAGCTTAATGGGGGCAGAAGGGGCAGTCAATATCGTATTTAGGAAACAAATTGCACAAGCGGAAGACCCAGATGCTCGTCGTAAAGAACTCGTAAAACTGTATCAAGACCGAATTTCCATTGACACCGTTGCGGGCTCAGCATCAGTCGATGATGTCATCGATCCTGCGGATACACGACGAATCTTAGCGTCCGCATTAGAACGTACACGTGGGAAAACGGTAGAGCGTCCATGGAGAAAGCTAGGAATTGTGCCAGTATAAGGGGAGGTACGTATGTTTACGAAAGTACTCATAGCCAATCGAGGTGAAATCGCCTCGAGAATTATAAGAACATGTAAGCAATTAGGTATTGAAACTGTCGCAATCTATTCGGAAGCGGACGAAGATGCACCTCACGTAAAGCTTGCTGATGAGGCATATGTCGTTGGTCCCCCTCAAGTGAATGAAAGTTACTTAAATATTGACCGAATTTTCGAAATCGCGAAGCGAACAGGAGCCGAAGCGATTCATCCTGGCTACGGATTTCTATCGGAAAATGTAGAATTTGCAAAACGATGTTGGGAGGAAAGGATTCAATTCATTGGCCCGAACCCAGATGTGATTTCACAAATGGGAAATAAAATTGAAGCTCGAAAAACGATGGAACGTGCACGTATTCCTGTCGTTCCCGGTAACTTTACTCCATTAAAAGATGAAGATGATGCAAGCCTAGTTGCATCTAAAATTGGCTATCCCGTTATGTTAAAAGCTTCGGCTGGCGGTGGTGGCATCGGAATGAAGGTTGTTCACAATGACGATGAACTTAGAAAGGAATTGAGCGGTAATCAGAAACGTGCACTCAATTTTTTTGGAAATGGTGACATGTTCATCGAAAAATTTATTGAAAGTCCTCGACATATCGAAATTCAATTACTTGCAGATAATACCGGAAATACCATCTATTTATGGGAGCGGGAATGTTCTATCCAACGCCGCCATCAAAAAGTTGTTGAAGAAGCACCATCCCCATTTTTAGATGAGGCAACGAGAAGGCAAATGGGTGAAGTAGCTGTGAAAGCAGCAAGAGCAATCGGCTATACAAATGCAGGAACGATTGAATTTATCGTTGATGAAAAAAAGAACTTTTACTTTTTAGAAATGAACACTCGTCTGCAGGTGGAACATCCTGTGACAGAGGAGATAACGGGAATCGATTTAGTTGAACAACAGTTAAAAGTCGCAGCAGGAGAAGCGTTAGATTTTACTCAATCTGACGTGAAGCGTGAAGGGCATTCGCTTGAGGTGCGAATTTACGCAGAAGATCCCGTTACCTTCTTCCCTTCACCAGGAACAATTACGCAACTAAATTTACCAGAAGGCACAGGAGTACGTCATGAACTTGGAATTCATGGAAATTCTGTCGTCACTCCGTTTTACGATCCGATGATCGCCAAACTCATTGTAACCGCAAATACGCGAAAAGAAGCGATTACTCGGATGGATACGGCACTTTCAGCGTATTCCATCGAAGGCATTAAAACAAATATTCCTACCCTTCAAAAAATTATCACACATGAAGCATTTCAAAAAGGCAACACGACGACATGTTTCATTGAAAATTATATAAAGGGAGGCAAGTAATGTGTCAATTTCTGAGTTAGAACGAAATTTAATTCAACGTGTTTGTGTCGGTGATATCGTCACAAGGGCAGAAAATCATTTTCCGAACAAAGTGGCCGTAAAGGATGGAGATGTTACATTAACGTTCAAACAATTTAACAAACTCGTGAATCGTTGCGGACATGCCCTTCTCAGTCTGGGATTACAACATCAAGATCGAGTTGCTTTCATGTTTCCGAACGCGTGGGAAATGCTCGTATGTTATTTCGCTTGTGCAAAAGCTGGACTCATCGCGATGCCGATTAATTTAGGTTTAAAACCTCAAGATATAGCATATTGTTTACATGATTCAAAGGCAAAAGTGTTCATTGGTCATGGAGAGTATATGGAAAGAATGTCACAATTAATTCCGCATTTGAAAAGTATAGAGCAAGTCGTTTGGACGCGTACCGAAAAGAAAGATCTCATGGAAACAGAAACACCAACAATGACATTCGATGAACTGCTTAGCCAAGGAACAGAATCCGAGGTAGAAACGATTATTCAAGATCGGGATAATGTCCAATTGTTATACACGAGTGGGACAACATCAAAACCAAAAGGTGTGTTAACAAGTCATGTCGCTGTGCAAATTACAGCGTTATCTGCAGCCGTTCGACAAAAGGCCGACCATCATAGCATATTGCTCGCGGTTTTACCGCTATTTCATTGTGCGATGTTGAATGCTGGAGTACTCCCCAATTTCGTCGTATCTGGAACGATTGTTCTTGCTGACATCACAAAAGGCTTTAACCCTGAAGAAGTCGCTGACATTATTGAAAAAGAAAAAGTGACGAGTACGGCTTTTTTGCCAATGATGCACCAAGCGTTGTTAGCATTACCTGACGTGGCAGAAAGAGATTTCTCCTCGTTAGAAAAAGCAACGTATGCGATGGCACCAATGGCGTTATCAAGCTTAAAAAAATTAGATAAGCTTTATCCAAATGCTGATGTCGTACTTGGTTCTGGTCAGACAGAATTTACACCACCGACAACCTTTCAACGACCTGAACACAAATTTGAGAAAGCCGCTTCATGGGGACCAGCAACACCAAGCGTTCACATTGAAATTATGGATGAAGAAGGGAACATTCTTCCGCGAGGAGAAATTGGTGAAATTGTCTACCGCGGACCACATGCGATGACAGGTTATTTAAATTTACCTGAAGAAACAGATAAAGTGTTTAAACATGGATGGTTTCATAGCGGGGATATGGCGTGGATGGATGAAGAAGGTGTCGTTTGGTTTACCGACCGCAAGAAAGACATGATCAAAACGGGTGGTGAAAATGTCGCTTCTATTGAAGTTGAACGTGTAATTTTAGATCACGAATCGGTTCATGAGGCTGCTGTAATTGGTTTGACACATCCTCATTGGGGAGAAGCGGTTACGGCATTTATTGTAGGTAAACCCGATGCAGATGTAAGTGAGGAAGAGATGATTGCTTATTGTAAAGACCGATTAGCTGGATTTAAAGTACCGAAAAAAGTGATGTTTTTAGAAGAACTTCCGAGAACAGGAACTGGAAAAGTTCAAAAACATCTGTTGCGCGAACAGTTTACAGCATTATTCACAAAATTAGAAACAATGTAAACCTAATCTGAAAGATTGTGGACGCCTCTTTATATACGAGGCGTTTTGTTTACTGAAGATTTAATAAAGTGAAAGAATTACATCATTATACTTGAATGAAATAATGCAACACCTTATCATAATAAGAAAAAGCTATTCATCTTGGATGGAGTGGAGTAAGGTGCACAGTAGTTATTATGAAGATGTGAAGTGTATTAAGCTACCGATTAATCGCTTTTTTCCATATATGTTTGTCTATGCTTATATTGTTGATGGTCTTCTGATTGATACGGGCCCTGGACATTCTAAAGCTCAATTTGGTCGGATATTACAGGAGGCCCATGTAGAAAAAGTAGCCATTACCCATGAGCATAAAGATCATTGCGGGATGGCGAAATGGATTAACAAGCATTTTGATGTGCCTATTTATATGAATAAAGTAAAACGAGGACGTTGGTCGCTTAACGAAGCTTTCGTTGTTGGGCAAGTGAAAAACATTGTTAAGCAATACCCTGAAAAAATTGAACTTAAACAACATACGATTCAGCCAATCTATACCCCTGGACATACTCGCGATCATACATGTTTGTATGAACCGAATAAAGGCTGGTTGTTCACAGGTGATCTTTACGTCACGCCTGAACCAAAGGTGAGTTTTTGGTCAGAGTCGATTTCAAAACATATTGAATCATTGAGGTCTGTTATTAAACTTGATTTTGAAACTGTTTTTTGTGCTCACCAAGGGATTATAAAAAATGGAAAACAAAAGGTGACGGAAAAGCTCAATTACTTGGAAAATCTTCAACTTCAAGTCGTTCGGCTTTATGAATCGGGTTATAATGAACGGGGAATCACGAAAAAGCTATTTCCGGAAAAAGCGAGGCTTGAACGGCTAACGTTTGGAGCATTTTCAAGCCTTCACTTAGTTCGACAAATTATTCGATCACATAATAAACACGTCTAAAGAGAAAACTATACGCAGTTAGTTGATTACACCACAGGCGACTCGATCACCTGCATTTCCAGCAGGATTAGATATATAGTCATCGGCATCGGCATGAATCATTAGCGAAGTGCCACCGGGTTTTAAAAGTGAGCGCTTTTCGCCCTTTTTCAAGGTGACTAGCCTTGTCACAAGCGTTTCGGATACGGTGCCATCTTGCTTGACGATTATGTTCGGCAAGTCACCAGCATGTGGCCCTTTCGGATTGAGAAAACCATGCTCTTGATTCAATGGATTAAAGTGACTACCAGCTGATTCGAAAGTGTCTGGCATACATTCGCCATGTTCGTGAATATGAAAGCCATGCACACCGGGCGAGAGACCATCAGCTTCAAGCTTGATTTCGACTCCCGCTTCACTTTCGTGAAGAGTTGCCGTTCCAATCTTTTCGTTATCACGATTTATTAAAGTGACAGTATGGTCTATCGACTTTTTTCCACTACTCGCTTCAATTGCTTCTAGTTTTTCTTCTGAGGTCTGTTCAGTTTGTGGAGCATTCATACAGGCGACTAATAAGAAAGGAATAGAAAGAAAAAACAAACTTTTTTTCAATGCAGTCACTCCTTATAAGGATAATGTTCGTACTTTTAACAGCATTGACAAGTTTTGTACCCTTATACCTTTTAGATAAATGTTTATGTATGATACAATAATAGTTACTATAAATAATTTACATAGCTACTGAACATTCATAAGGAGGCCTTTACATGTTTGAAATCGCTGGCTTTATTATCGGTCTTATTTTATGTGCGTATTTCATTACGATGCAACTTGTGGACTAACGTATTTTTGGAATATACGTATACCTATAAGGAAAAGCACCCTTACATTGAAGTCGATTAGTCGATGGCAATGGTGGGGTGTTTTTCTTTTTTATTTATATAAAATTAGTTTGCAAAATGAAGAAACTACTATATACTAAATTTTAAACCGATAAGAAAACTATGCTTTTAAAAAATAATGCTATACTATAATGGTTCGAAAAAATAATTGAAGGAGGACGGTTTCAATGGCGAAAGTAACATTTAGACAAGAAGAGCAAGTAGGTATCATTACAATTGATTCACCGCCCGTTAACGCATTAGAAAGACAAGTGTTGGACGAATTGGATTCAATTGTGAGCGACATCCCTGAAGACGTTGACGTTGTGATTATTCATGGCGCAGGTGGAAGGGCATTCGTTGCAGGAGCAGATATTAAAGAATTTCCTAACTTAAACAAGGAAAATGGAATTGAGCTTGTTAAGGAAGGTCAAGACATCTTTCAAAAAGTAGCAGACCTTGAGCAACCAGTTATCGCAGCAATTGATGGCTTTGCATTAGGTGGGGGACTTGAATTAGCACTTGCATGTGATATTCGAATAGCATCTTCTAACTCCCAAGTTGGGTTTCCTGAAGTGTCTCTCGGTATTTTGCCTGGTTACGGTGGGACTCAACGGTTACCACGGTTAATTGGTCCCGGAAAAGCGAAGCAACTCATATTCTCGGCTGAACATTTATCTGCAGAAGAAGCAAAATCAGTTGGGATCCTTGAGGAGGTTACTGACGGTTCAGCATTAGAGAAAGCAAAGGAACTGGCGGCAAAAATTACGAACAAAGCACCGCTAGGTGTAAGAGCAGCTAAAAAAGCGATAGATGAAGGTCTTGAAGTTACAGTTAAGGAAGGGCAACATATCGAAGCATTAGCTTTCGGTGATTTATGTGGAACAGAAGACAAAAATGAAGGTGTCGCTGCCTTTTTTGAAAAGCGTACACCACAATTTAAACGTAAATAAATGTATTTAGGATGAGGGAGGAAGACTACCATGAAAAAAATTGGAGTCATCGGATTTGGAACAATGGGTTCGGGAATTGCTCAAGTTTGTCTCGAGGCAGGCTATGAAGTCATTGCTGTTGAACAAGAGAAAAAGTTTTTTGAGCGGGGCTTAGCGCAGCTTCAGAGAAACTGGAATCGTTCAATTGAAAAAGATAGATTAACAGAAGAGCAAAAATCAACATTTGAAAGTCTACTAACGACGACAACAGATTGGCAAGCTTTATCTTCGGCTGATTGCGTAATTGAAGCAGTAAGTGAAAATATAGAGTTGAAAAAAGAAGTATTTAGTAGACTTAGTGATATCGTTCAAGACGATGCTCTTGTCGTGAGTAACACATCAGGTCTTAGCATTACAGAAATGGCAAGCGCAATTAACAACCCTGAAAGAGTAATGGGTTTTCACTTCTTCAACCCTGTACCGGTTATGAAGCTTGTTGAACTCATTCGAGGCTATGACACGTCAGAAGATACATATACGAAGGCGTCGACATTAGTAGAATCACTTGGAAAAGAATCAATCGATGTGAAAGAATCACCATTGTTTGCGGTTAATCGAATTCTCGTTCCAATGATCAACGAGGCGATCTTCGTACTTCAAGAAGGTGTTGCGAGTGCAGAGGACATTGATAAAGGTATGAAACTCGGGGCGAATCATCCAATTGGTCCACTTGGATTAGCGGATCTCATCGGTCTTGATACATTATTATTCGTTCAAGACTCGTTATATGAAGAGACTCAAGATTCCAAGTATCGTGCTGCACCTTTACTACGCAAACTCGTTCGAGCTGGTCATCTTGGTCGAAAAACAGGCAAAGGCTTTTATACGTATTCCAAATAATACATGGAGAGGTTCGAGACGTATCGAACCTCTCTATAAATTGAATAGAAAGGGATGATGGACATGACGACAGTTGGGGAATTGCTCGAATGGTCTGCCACTAATTTTCCTGACAAGGTTGGACTTATCTATCGAGAAAAAAATCATGTCTGGACTTATAAACAATTTAATGAAAAAGCGAATCAATTCGCGCAAGCACTCATTCGTTTAGGAGTAGAAAAAGGGGATGTTGTTTCCACATTTCTTTATAATACGAGCGAGTTTGTATTAACACAATTTGCGACAGCAAAAATTGGTGCTATTTTTAATCCGATAAACTACCGCTTGACGGCAAATGAACTCCATTATATTTTAAATGATGCGAATTCAAAAGTATTAATTTTTGAACAAGTAGTCCGGGACACAATCCAAAAAACAAAAGATCTCGGTACACATGTTGAACATTATATTGATGTCGATGAAGACTCACCAGATTATGCCGAAAATTTTGAAGAGTTACTTAACTTATCAGAGGATAAACGAGTAACGCGAGAAGTTAGTGAAGATGATCTATACATTATGATGTACACTAGCGGGACAACAGGTAAGCCAAAAGGAGTTCTGCATCGACATCGTGATATGGTTCATCACGGCTTTATTATGGCACAATGTATGGGCATTACAAAAAATGACATCGGCTTGTCTGCTGCACCATTAAATCATACGGCTGAACTTCACACGTCATTTTTACCGAGAGTACAAGTCGGTGCAACGAACATTTTGCTCCATCATTTTGATACAAAAAAAGTGCTACACACAATTCAAACTGAGAAAGTGTCACACATCTTTGCGGCGCCAACGATGGTAAATATGCTGCTGAATGATAAGGATTTTGACGAATTCGATTTATCAAGCCTTCGCTTACTAGGCTACGGTGGGGCTTCGATGGCACCTGTATTAATTAAACGATTTTTAGCTCGAACGAATGCAGAGCTCGTGCAAATGTTAGGTACAACTGAGATGGGTCCTGTCTTTACTGTTCTTTATTCTGATGAACAGCTCTCAAAAGCAGGCTCTGCTGGTAAAGCAGTCATGACGCACGAAGTAAAAGTTGTTCGGCTTACGGAAGATGAGAGCCCGACACACCCTGACAATGAATGCACTATTGGAGAAGTCGGGGAAATTATCGTGCGTGGTCCTTGCATGATGGAAGAATACCATAATCGGAAAGCGGAAACGGAAGAAGCGTTAGCTTATGGCTGGTATCATACAGGCGATCTTGGCAGAATAGATGAAGAGGGCTATATTTGGGTAGAAGATCGAATGGACTTCATGATTAATTCTGGTGCTGAAAATATTTACCCACGTGAAGTTGAAGATAGCCTTATCGAGCACCTTAGTGTGGATGAAGTTGCTGTTGTCGGGAAGCCGGATGCGAAGTGGGGAGAAATTGTCGTTGCTTTTGTCGTTTTAAAAGAAGGCGAAAATGTTACGGCTGAAGAGCTTGATCAATTTTTAATTAAACATGATAAGCTTGCCTCATACAAACGGCCACGGGAATACAACTTTGTTGATAGCTTGCCAAAAACAGCAAGCGGAAAAATCCAAAAGTTTAAAATTGAAGAAAAGTTTTTAAGCGTATCAACATGACTGAGTGACAATCTATAAGCTTTGGAGGAACAGACATGAATTTATTTGAATTACCACAAGAATACGTAGAAATTAAGGATACGATTCACCGTCTTGCTCAGGACAAAATTAAGCCGTTAGCTCCGCAAATTGACGAAAAAGAAGAATACCCACATGAGGTTCTAAAAATATTATCGGACCAAGGTTTTATTGGCGCGAATATGCCTGAACAGTACGGGGGAGCTGGGCTCGACTTACTGAGTTTTTGTACGATTGTTGAAGAAGTTGCGCGTGTATGTGCATCATCATCACAAGTGGTTGTTGTCCAAGAACTTGGTGCCCTGCCGATTATGATTGGGGCAAGTGATGAATTAAAGCAAAGAATTTTGCCTGATGTTGCAACAGGTAAAAAAATAATCGCCTATGCATTAACAGAGCCAGGAGCAGGATCAGATGCTGGCGGAATTAAAACACGAGCCGAATTAGACGGTAATCATTACGTGCTCAATGGCCAAAAAATGTTTATTAGTAATGGTGGAGTGGCGGATTACTATACTGTTTTTGCGCAAACAGACAAAGGAATTACAGCATTTGTCGTTGATGAAGATACACCGGGTTTTGAAGTAGGGAAGCTTGAAAAGAAAATGGGAATTAAAGGTTCACCAACAGCTCAACTCTATATTGAAAACTGTCGCGTTCCAGTTGAAAACAGAATTGGGGAAGAGGGAGAGGGCTGGCTAATTGCGATGAAAACATTTGATAAATCTCGCCCGACCGTTGCCGCTCAAGCATTGGGCATTGCCCAAGGTGCTTTCGACATTGCGCTTGAATATGTTCAGGAACGCGAGCAGTTTGGTAAGAAAGTCGCTTCTTTTCAAGGCTTGCAATTTATGTTAGCTGATATGGCGACACAAATTGAAGCAGCGAGAGGCCTCGTTTATCGGGCGGCTGCCAAAGTGAACGATTTATCTTCAACGGGGAAAAACCCAGAATTAACGCAAGCTTCATCAATGGCAAAAATGTATGCATCTGATGTTGCGATGAAAGTGACAACAGATGCTGTCCAATTACTTGGAGGCTACGGTTATATTCAAGAATACAATGTTGAGCGCATGATGCGTGATGCGAAAATAACACAAATTTATGAAGGGACTAACCAAATCCAACGACTCGTCATCGCAAAAACATTGTTAAGTCGACACTAATTTATTTAAAATGAGCTTGATACGATGAAAATATAAAAGTTTATTGAGGAGATAACCGTATGAGTACATTTTTATTTATCCATGGAGCGGGTGGGACTAAAAACAAGTGGCGCACCTTATCGTCACTTGAGAATGAAAGTTCATTTATTGACTTGCCTGGCCATGGTACGAACAAATCAACACAATGTGAAACAATCGAAGAGTATGCAGTAGAGCTTTCAAAGGAAATAACGAAAGACTGTATCGTTGTAGGACATTCTATGGGTGGTTTAATTGCGATTGAGCTTGTAGCACTAAATCGAAACGTAAAGGGGATTGTTCTTGCGGCAAGTTCATATTCATTACCGGTCCATCCGAATATTATTGCCAGTCTGGAGGAAGGGAAATTTCCAGACTTTCTTTTTCGTGCATCATACGCAAAAGAGGCAAACCCTCAATTAATAGAAGAGGAAGAACAGGAACTAGCTACTTCCCCTCCCGATATAGCAAAGAAAGATTTTCAAGCGTGTGATCGTTATAAAAACGGTGAAGCAACGTTGAGAAAACTTGAAATTCCCATCCTCGCTCTCCTTGGAGATGAGGATCGATTGATCCCACCGGATACGACTGAAAAGTTACAGGCTCTCAATGACAATATTGAGATTACAATAATCGAAGGGGCAGGACATTACATAGCATTAGAAAAGCCAGAGCTAGTTGAACGAGAACTATTAAAATTTAAAGCAAGTGTACTAAAATAATTAATGGTAATCGTGCACAGTAAACATTCACCCTCGATTAGTAAGTGCTTGACATTATAATTGAATTAACACAATCTTAGAATAGAAAACATTTTAAGGTTCGAGGGGAACAACGATTTTTCCTTTCTTTTACAACTAGGGAGGTATTATTCATGCTTTATATTAATGGAGAATGGACAGATTCTAGTAAAGGGACCTTTCAAATTACAAACCCAGCAACAGGTGAATTGCTAGGCGAAGTTGCAGATGGAACAAGAGAAGATACAGAGAAAGCAATAGAGGCAGCTAGTGAAGCTTTTCAAGCATGGTCCTCTCTGACTGCATTCCAGAGATCAGACTATTTATACCGCGTGTACGAGCTTATGATTGAAAGGAAAGAGCATCTAGCTGAGACAATGACTAAAGAGCAAGGTAAGCCAATTAGAGCTTCGCGCAATGAAGTTCAATATGCGGCTGACTTCCTCCTTTGGTATGCAGAGGAAGCAAAACGCGTATACGGCGAGGTATTACCTGCACCACGTGGGGATCAACGCTTTTTTGTTTTGCGTCAGCCCGTCGGTGTCGTCGGTGCGATTACACCATGGAACTATCCGATTTCGATGCTCACGCGTAAAATTGCACCTGCGCTCGCAGCGGGTTGTACGATCGTGTTGAAGCCAGCAGAACAAACACCACTTTGTGCAATTGAGACGATCAAACTATTTGCGGAAGTCGGGATTCCGAATGGTGTTGTGAACCTCATTCCAACGACAGATCCTTCTGAAGTTGGTGACGAATTACTTACGAATCAAGCGGTGAAGAAAATAACGTTTACTGGCTCGACTGAAGTTGGCAAAACGCTTGCTGAAAAAGCAGGCAGTCAAGTGAAACGAATCTCGATGGAATTAGGTGGTCATGCACCATTTATCGTATTCCCAGACGCAGACCCAGTTCATGCTGCAAAGGGAGCGTCTCTCGTTAAATTTCTTAATACAGGTCAGGCATGCATTAGCCCAAATCGAATCTTCGTTCACAAAAGTATTGTCGATGAATTTACAGCAACGCTTGTCGAGCGTGTCAATCGAATGAAGGCAGGGAATGGATTGGAAGAGGGAGTTTCAATTGGTCCTCTCGTAGACAAGCAAGCACTTGAAAAAGTCAATCGACAAGTAACAGATGCAAAGGAAAAAGGTGCTGAAGCTGTTGTTGGTGGAGTTAGACTTGATCAGGAACATTTACAAAATGGTTACTTTTATGCACCAACCGTATTAACAAACGTAACAACTGATATGCAGATTTATCGAGAAGAAACCTTTGGCCCTGTTGCTCCGATCATTCCCTTTGAAAATACGGAAGAAGTGATTGCGATGGCTAACGATACGAACTACGGTCTTGCATCGTACGTTTATACGAATGACATGAAGACAGCTTTCCATATGTTTGAGAAGCTTCAATTTGGAATTGTCGGCATTAATGACATTAACCCAACAGCCGCTGCTGCACCATTCGGTGGAATGAAGGAAAGTGGCCTCGGACGCGAAGGTGGAAAAGAAGGAATACTAGAATATTTAGAGACGAAGCTTGGTGGATTTTCTATTTAGCTGGTTCATAAAGGAGAAAAGAAATGAAAGAACAAATCGATAAAATGTTGCAAGCAGATACTGAAAATACACTCGTAAATTCACTAGGGATAACCTATGAAGAATTATCTGCAGATCGTGTCGTTTGTAAAATGCCAGTCGGTCCAAAAACATGGCAACCTTATGGACTATTACATGGTGGGGCTTCCGTAGCATTAGCAGAAACAGCTGCAAGTGTTGGATCAGCGATTAACATTAATCCCGAAACACATTTCGCAGTTGGACTTGAAATCAATGCGAATCATGTGAGAGGGAAACGAGATGGTGTCGTTACAGCGACGGCTACTCCTTTTCATAAGGGACGGACAACGATGGTCTGGGACATTAAAATTACTGATGAAGAGGACAGTTTGATTTGTATTTCTCGATGCACGGTTGCGATTGTGCCACATAAGAAATAAGCGATAAAATAAAGGAGTGAAGAACAGAATTATCTGCTTCTCACTCCGACTTTTACTTTTTATTCGATTTGTTTAATCGTATCAATAATGAGTTGTTCGCCTTTTTCTTCATACGTATACGTTACTTTCTTACCTACTTGTAACGGCTCGA
>DKGN01000014.1:0-3802 GCA_002453275.1 Caryophanales bacterium UBA6769 | reverse complement strand
CGGCTCGACTTGTTCCCTTGCTTCCATCGTCAGTTGGAAAGCTGTCGGTCCATCAGCTGTTTCAATTTCGATCGTGTGTGGGTCTTGTTGACCATTATAGATTCCTGTATCTTTATTTTCATCATCAAGAGCGTCGTTCATTTTTTCAATCGATTGCAGTATATTTTGTTTTTTCTCATTAACGAAATAATTAAACTTGACTTCGTCATTCGACTCTAGTTGTTCAATCTGTACTTTCGATTCATCCGTTAATTGAAACGCTTTCGGTCCTTCATTTGTTTCTATTTCTACAGTATGTGGGTCCGCTTGACCAACATAAATACCAAGATCATTAATAATTGCTTTTTCGTCTACATCTTCGGTTGCATCGTTATCTTCTCCAAGCTCTTCATTAGAGGCAACATTGTTATTATCGTCAGCGCCGTTGCTTGTCCCACATGCGGACACGAGGAAAAAAGCGGCAAAGAGAATCATAATACTCAACGCCTTTTTCATGAGAACTCTCCTTCCTAGTAGTTAGTCTTACCCTTACTTTACCTGTTTTTAAACATAATGGAAAGGAGCGAATCGATAAGTTTTATCAATTTAGTTAAATATTCACTAGATTAAGGAAAATGTCACAATAAACTTGTGAAAAATGTTACAATATCGTTAAGAACGTATAAGTAGCGGGGTGTGGAAGCCATTTGACAACAAAAAATAATGAAGTATCTAGTTGGATTCGAACGATATTATTAGCAGTTATAATCGCTTTTTTAATTCGTGCTTTTTTATTTATAAATTATATCGTTGAAGGAGATTCGATGCTGCCGACGATGCACAATGGTGATCGGCTAGTCGTTAATAAACTTGTTTATAAAATTTATGAGCCCGAACGATTTGATGTCATTGTGTTTCACGCAAATAGTCAAGTTGACTATATTAAAAGGATTATTGGTTTACCTGGTGATCATATCGCCTTTAAAGGTGATGTCTTATACATAAACGGTGAGCCATATGATGAACCGTATTTGGACGAAATTAAGGCAAATGTTCAGTCCGGAATGTATACGAACGATTTCACATTGGAAGAGATTATTGGCAAGGAAACGATTCCAGATGATACAGTGTTTATACTAGGTGACAATCGTCAAAACAGCACTGATAGCCGCAATTTAGGAGTCGTTCAGATCGATGAGATTGTTGGTAAGGTGAATGTGAAATATTGGCCTTTCTCTGATTTTGAATTTTATCATTAATTGCTAGCCTTATTTGTTACGATGGCGCTTAGAACAAAACAGCTTAAGGGGCTAAGGATAAGATGAACACAACTATGACTTTAACTCAACTCGTTCAAAACCTACCATTTCCCATTGCAGTCACTAAGCAATGTGGCTTGATACTAGAGTTGAATAAGCAAATGAAAGACATCGTCCAAGCCCATCATGTTACAAATTTTATCTCGGTTTTCGATAGTTGGGATGAGGATCAGATTCACTCTGTCGTATTTGTGAAATTAAATGGTCAGACATTCATTTTGCTTAAATATCCTATAAAAAACATGATCGTGTATATTAGTATAGTTGAATCATTTGTTAGTTATGTAGATAAATTAAAGGAAACTAATCGGGAATTAAGTACAATCTTCGAAAATTCATACGATGGTATTTATATTACGAATCCTGCAGGGATAACGTTAAAAACAAATACGGCTATTGAACGGATTACAGGCATCCCAAAGGAATACTATGTTGGAAAATCAGTTGATAGTTTAATTGAACGAGGAATTCTCCAAACGTCTGTCACCCATAAAGTACTTGAAAACAAAAAGACAGTAACACTTAATCAGCTAAATTATGCTGGCAAGGATACGATGATGACAGGGAATCCAGTTTTTAATGAAGAAGGCGAAATTGAAAAAATTGTCACTAATATCCGTGATTTAACTGAATTAAATGAACTACATAAAGAATTAAGGAAAATGAAAGACTTAAATAAAAAATATAAGCAAGAGCTTAAAAAGTTAAAGTCATTAAGAAGTAAATCAGACTCTAATATTGTCTTTGCTAGTGAAAAGATGAAAGAAATATTTGAGATCATTCATCGGATCGTGAATGTCGATGTAACTGTTCTTATTTTAGGAGAAACAGGTGTCGGAAAAGATGTCATCGCGAAGGAAATTTATCGCCAAAGTGAGCGTTCCCAAAAAGGTGAGTTTGTAAAAATAAATTGTGGTGCAATTCCACCGCATTTATTAGAGTCGGAGCTTTTTGGTTACGAAGCAGGCGCTTTTACAGGAGCAAATCAAAAAGGAAAACAAGGATTGTTTCAATTAGCTCACAACGGTGTTATTTTTCTGGATGAAATTGGTGAACTACCATCCGAGCTACAGGTGAAGCTTCTTCGGATTTTGCAAGAGAATGAAATTCAACGAATTGGTGCAACGAAACCGGAAAAAGTGGATGTCCGTGTCCTTGCAGCAACAAATCGTAATTTAAAGGAAATGGTGAACGAAGGGAAATTTCGCGCCGATTTATTTTACCGTTTAAATGTCATTCCGATCGAAATTCCTCCATTAAGAGAACGACGTGACGATATTTTACCTCTAGTTCAATTTTACATTGCGAAATCTAATAAAAAATATAATTTAAATAAAGAATTTAATCATGAATTGAATGAGTTTTTTTATTATTATTCGTGGCGTGGGAACGTTCGGGAATTGTCTAATATCATTGAGCGCCTTGTGCTTACGACACGTAATGATGTAATCACATGTGAAGACCTCCCGATAGAGTATCAAAAGCAAGAAGAACACACGCTTCCCATAACAGACAAGATAACTTTAAAGGATGCGGTCGAGATGACCGAACGAAACATGCTAGATAACGCTTGTAAAACTTATCGAAGTACGTATGAAGTCGCTAAGGCATTAGGTACAAGTCAAGCAACGGTCGTTCGCAAACTGAAGAAGTACGGGTTAATGTTACGTTAAATGACGAGGGGGAAAAAGATAATGAAAATAGCAATTGCAGGTGCAGGAGCAGTTGGAGGGTATTTTGGCGCATTATTAAAAAAAGCTGGCCATGATGTTATATTTCTAGCTAGAGGTCAACATTTAGAAGCGATGAAACAATCAGGGCTTACAGTGCAGAAAAACAATGAATCGATTTCGGTTGATGGTACTTTCACAGATGATATAGCGACTTTTTTAGATGCTGAACTCATTTTAATTTGCGTTAAATCGCCTGACACACGGGTAACCGCCGAACAGATCAAAGCGCTAGGGAATGACAAAGCAATGATTTTAACATTGCAAAACGGTGTCGATAATGAAGAACAGTTAATTGATGCTTTTGGTCAAGACCGCGTGCTTACAGCGGCTACATATATCTCTGCCCACATTGAAAAGCCTGGTGTTATTAAGCAGGATGGTGTCGTGAAACTAATAATTGGTTCACTGCATGACTCGAGTGTGCCGAAGTGTAACGAAATTGCGGAACTCTTTAATGAAGCTAAAATAGATACTGACGTAAATGATGCAATTATGGAATCAAAGTGGAAAAAGGCACTTTGGAATGCAACATTCAATCCTTTAGCGGCAGTAGCAAATGCGACAGTTGGAGAGATCCTCGATCATGACGAATTAAGCACAACAGCTGAACATGTTTGTCGAGAAGTGTTAAAAGTGGCAAATGAGCTTGGCATTCCATTAGGGGAAAAAATGGTAGATGTCGTATTTCGCCAAGCAGAATTTGCTAGGGAACATAAGCCGTCTATGCTGCAAGATCGTCTCGAGCAGAAAAGGATGGAAGTTGATTCATTA
>DKGN01000125.1 GCA_002453275.1 Caryophanales bacterium UBA6769 | reverse complement strand
CGGAGCGAAAATCAACAGATCATTACCGCACAGTATCGTTCAACAGTGAGAATTAAGAAACAACAAATCTTATGAAAAGAACCTTAAAAGTTCTTTCTGATAGTGCAAAAAAGCCTGTCTTCATAACAGGCTCTCATACTTTACATGCAATGTTTATTTATTGATGCTTTTTTAATGTGTTTACTAGGGAGTCTTTCGGTTGGAAACCTACGAGTTGGTCGACAGGCTTACCATCCTTAAATACGATAAGTGTCGGAATACTCATGACACCAAATTTCCCTGCTGTTTCTTGGTTGTCATCAACGTCTAGCTTTATAATTTTGACTTGATCGCCCATTTCAGCGTCTAATTCTTCTAAAACTGGAGCAATCATTTTACATGGACCACACCAAGGTGCCCAAAAGTCTGCAAGAACGAGCCCTTCCTTTACCGCTTCATCAAATGTTTGATCAGTTACATTTTCAATTGCCATTTCTCAGATAACCTCCTTAGTTCTCTTATGCTGTTTTGTACAAGAAAGTATAACATTATTCATTTCTAAGTGCGAATTTTTTGCCCACAGATACAGCGTGGTTTGTCTATATGTCTCTTTCATATAAAAAAACGGGCAATTGCCCGTTTTTCTTTATGTTATTAAAGAATCTTTTTGAACTCTTCGATAAGTAGCGGAACGACGTCAAACAAATCTCCAACGATTCCGTAGTCAGCAACACCGAAAATGTTTGCTTCTTCGTCAGTGTTTACAGCTACGATAACTTTAGAGTTTGACATTCCTGCTAAGTGCTGGATTGCTCCTGAAATACCAAATGCGAAGTAAAGATCCGGTGTAACAACTTTACCTGTTTGCCCGATTTGAAGTGAATAATCACAATACCCTGCATCACATGCACCACGTGAAGCACCAACTGCTGCTCCTAGGAGATCTGCAAGCTCTTGCAATGGCTCAAACCCTTCAGCACTTTTCACACCTCTACCACCAGCAACGATAATGTTTGCTTCCGATAGATCCACTCCTGTGGCTGTTTTTCTTACGACTTCTTTAACAATCGTACGAAGGTCTTTAATTTCAACCTCTTGTTCAGAAACATCTCCGCTACGTGACTCGTCCTTTTCTAATGCTTTAATGTTATTCGGACGAATTGTTGCGATTAACGTTCCTTCTTTGGAAGTTTGCTTTTCGAATGCTTTACCAGAGTAAATAGGACGAGTGAATACAACGTTATCACCGTCAGTTTCAACAGCTGTTGCATCAGAAATTAATCCAGCTTCTAATTTAGCAGCAATTTTAGGTGATAAGTCTTTTCCAATTGAAGTATGTCCTAATACGATTGCCTCTGGACTTTCGTTCTCAATTACTTGTAAAAATGCTTGAGTATACCCGTCTGGAGTATAATCCTTTAATTTATCATTATTAACTACGACGACACGATCTGCACCGTAAGCAATTAATTCATTTCCGAGTTCTGTTACATTGTCACCAAAAATAGTGCCAATTACTTCTCCCCCGCCAGCAATTTCTTTTCCTGCGGCGATTGCTTCAAATGTTACATTACGCAGTTCTCCATCGCGAGCTTCTCCTAAAACTAATACTTTCTTTGCCATTAACTATCCCTCCGTAAATGGTTTACCTATTATTAGAGTTTTCTCCGCATGAAAATAAAATTAGATAACTTTTGCTTCACTTCTTAGCAAGCCAACTAGCTCTTGAACTTGCTCGTTCAATTCACCTTCTAAGATTTTACCAGCTTGTTTCTCAGGTGGTAAATACCGGTCAATTGTTTCAGTTTTTGCTTCTAAATCATCCTCATCAAGATCTAGATCATCAAGGTCAAGCTCCTCAAGAGGCTTTTTCTTTGCACGCATAATTCCAGGTAAAGATGGGTAACGCGGCTCGTTTAAGCCTTGCTGAGCTGTAACAAGGACTGGAAGTGTCGTTTCGACAATTTCGAGGTCGCCTTCAACGTCACGTTCAATTGTTACGTTTTCTCCGTCAATGTCGAGCTTCGTAATCGTTGTTACAGAAGGGATGTCAAGTAACTCTGCTAAGCGAGGACCAACTTGTCCAGTACTTTTATCAACGGATACGTTTCCACCTAGAATTAGGTCATATTCTTTGTCTTCGAAGAATTTAGCTAAAATGACTGAAGTTGTATATTGATCTGTTTCGTCAAGGTCTTCTGAGTTGATAAGTACAGCTTTATCTGCGCCCATTGCAAGAGCCGTTCTAAGTTCCTTCTCTGCGTCTTCATCGCCAACTGTGACAACCGTGATTTCCCCACCTAAATCGTCACGCTTTTGAATGGCTTCCTCGATCGCATACTCGTCATATGGGTTAATAATAAATTCTGCCCCATCTTCTTCGACGACGCCATTGTTAATATCGATTTTCTCTTCAGTGTCAAATGTTCTCTTCATAATGACATAAATATTCATTGAATGCCCTCCTAGAATTTTAAAATTTTATAAGATGACACATACTTCACGTCTATATTCTTACAAAAAGCATTTTAGCATAACGCAACCGAAGTTGCATTATTTCTTTATGAATTTCGAATCATGAAGTCATTCATGTGTCGAACTCTTATTTTACACTATTCTTTTCGCAAACCGTTTAATAATAGCTTATGAATAGGCTTTGCAAGCGCATTAAGGTCATATTTTTTATCCTTCATAACCCAAGTTGTGACAGTTTCGTCAAGAGTTCCAAAAATCATTTGTCGCGCAAGCCTTCTATCTAATTCAGAGTCAAATAGTTGCTGATGCTTTCCTTCTTTAATTAAACAATCCATTAAATCAGTAAAGTCTTTTAAAATATCGCTTATTTTGGCACGAAGCCGTTTGTCAGACTGTCTTAACTCTAATTGAGTTACTGTTGCCCAATGTTGGTTTTCACTAAAATTTAAAAAGTGCATTTCAACAAGAGCTAACAATTTATCTTCAACAGATTCGTGTTCATTGATCGCATGATTTAGTCTTTCAACATATAAACCCATTTTCTCACGGAAAACAGAGATTAAAATATCTTCCTTATTTTTGAAGTAGAGATAGATTGTGCCATCTGCGACCTTTGCTTGTTTAGCTATTTTTGAAACCTGGGCTTGATGAAAACCATTTTCAGCTATAACTTCAACGGCTGCGTCAATAATTTGATTATATTTCGGCCCCCTACTTTTTCCTAAATTAGTCACATTGATATTCCCCTTTTCCAACTCTGAATGACGGTTCATTCATTCTCCATTTTAGCTTATTCTTCCTAACAGTCAATAACATTTTACGTGAAAAAGAATAGGTAAATAATGCCCCCGACAAAAAAAATCCCACAAAAAACTAACAAAATCTTCCAGAGTGTCTCCATCTCCTCACCCTTCACACTTTTATATGTTGCTCTAAATTTTATAAGTTATAAGAATTTTTTAGTTAAGTTAGCTCACTTTAACTGCACGATCGTAACTCCAATTCCTCCCTCTCCTTCTCTTCCTAAACGAATTGACTTCACGTTCGGGTGCATGTTAAGGAGTTCCTGAACCCCTTTTCTGAGCGCACCAGTCCCTTTTCCATGAATAATGGATATTTTTGAATACCCCGCGAGAACAGCATCGTCCAAATATCGATCGACTTCAACCTGTGCCTCTTCATAACGTTTTCCACGTAAATCTAACTCAGTGCTTACGTAATCTTTCGTACCTTTTACGGAAACAAATGAACGCCCACTTGTCTTTTTTGATTTCAATTTTTGTAATTGGGCTACTTTCACGTTTACTTTCATCATTCCGACTTGAACGAGATATTCTGTCTCGTTCAGTTTTTCGACAATCGTTCCTTTTTGTGACAAGTGAATAAGCTGGACTTCATCACCGACTTCAAGTTGTTCTCGTTGTTTTTCGCCCTCACTCGTGTCAGCCTTTTCTTTCCTTAATTGAGGGGTCGCATCCTCAAGTCGTTTTCTTGCCTCAATTAATTGATGCTCTTTTACACCACTAGATTTAAACGTTCGTAATTCTTCAATGATCGATTCTGTTTCAAGCCTTGCTTTTTCAATTGCGCTCCTTGCTTCTTGTTCAGCCGCTTTCATCATGTTATCTTTTTCCCGTTCAAATGTACGTGTTTGTTCTTCTAACTTTGCTTGTTCTTGTTGCGCATGTTCACGACTTTTTTGGGCTTTAGCTAATTCAATTTCCGCTTGTTTCTTCGTTTCTTCTAGCGATATAATCATATTATCGACGCGTGCTGTGTCACTTGATATTTGTTGCTTTGCTGCTTGAATAATCGTATCAGACAGCCCAATCCGCCTTGAAATTTCGAAGGCATTGCTACGCCCGGGAACACCAATCAGAAGCCTATACGTTGGCTTTAATGTCTCAATGTCAAATTCAACGCTTGCGTTCATCACTCCATCACGATTGTATGCATATGCCTTTAATTCACTATAATGGGTTGTAGCAACGACTCGTGCACCGATAACATGAACATAGTCTAAAATAGAAATCGCTAGTGCCGCACCTTCTTCTGGATCTGTTCCTGCGCCAAGCTCGTCAAATAAGACAAGACTTCGGTCGTTGACATGCTTTAAAATGGACACAATATTCGTCATATGAGAAGAGAATGTACTCAAACTTTGCTCAATCGATTGCTCATCACCAATATCTGCAAATACATGCTCAAAGACAGTCGCCTCTGAACCTTCAGTAACAGGTATTTGTAGCCCTGCTTGAACCATTACAGTTAGGAGTCCAATTGTTTTTAAAGTAACTGTTTTTCCACCCGTATTTGGACCTGTAATGACGATTGTTTCATACTCTTTACCAAGCTTGACAGAAATCGGAACGACTTCCTCTTCTGGAATTAACGGATGTCTAGCCTGCTTAAATCTCAAATATTGTTGCTCACGTAATAGGGGTTTTGTCGCTTTTATTTTTTTTGCATAAATCGCCTTAGCGAAAATAAAGTCCAACTCTTTTAAATGAAAGATATTCGTCAGCAATGGCTGTGAATACGTTGCTACTTGCTCAGAAAGCTGCATAAGGATTTTTTCTATTTCCAGCCTTTCGTTTCCTTTTGCTTCACGTAGTTGGTTGTTGATCGCCACAACTGATTCAGGTTCAATAAATACAGTTTGTCCGGATGCTGATTGATCGTGAACGATCCCTCCGAAGGAATTACGATATTCTTGTTTCACTGGTATAACATACCGATCATTACGGATCGTCACAATCACATCAGAGAGCTTTTTTTGGTTATCACTTGAACGTATCATCGTTTCAAGTCGTTCACGAATCCGAGCTTCATAACTTCTCAGTTGCCTACGAATCAATTTCAATTGTGGACTTGCATCATCTGACACTTGTCCATCGTCACCAATACACCGATTGATTTCACGTTCAAGCTCTGGAATCGGATCAATTTGATGACAGTGCTCTAATAAAATTGGCACGTCTATCTCTGTTTCCTCTTCTTCAAGACTTTCAATAAATCTTTTTAAACGTCTGCCCCCGGAAAGAGTTGTTTCTACTTCGGCTAGTTCTTGTGGGTTTAATACCCCTCCAATTTCCGTTCTTTTCACACTTGCATGTAAATCACGGATTCCTCCAAATGGTGCTTCTCCTTTGAGTCGAATCACTGCTAAGCCTTCGTCTGTTTCGGCTTGAGTCTGTGCAACCGTCTCAAAATCAGATGAAGGCTGTAAATTAGCCGCTTTCTTCTTCCCTAGCGCAGTTTTCGCACAATTTTGAAGCTGCGTTTTAATTTTGTCGAATTCTAAAAGGCGCAACATCTTTTCTTGCAATGTGCCACACTCCTGCCTCTTTAATTAGTAGCTTTGTTTAAATGTTGTCGAAGATCAGCAAGTGAAAATGTATTTAAAACTGTTTCTTTTTTTATCCAACCTTTTCGTGCGGTTGTAATGCCATACTGCATATGATTCAATGTTTTCACTTGATGAGCATCCGTATTTATCGCCAAGTATACTCCTTTTTCTTGTGCTTTCTTTAACCATTCTGGAGCCAAGTCTAGTCGATTAGGATTACTATTTAGCTCCAAAGCAGTGTTTGTTTCTTTCGCAACGTCAATTAACATATCCAAATCAACAGCGTAACCTTCTCGTCTACCTATTAATCTGCCCGTTGGATGTGCGATTAAATCAACATGAACATTACGCAAAGCATTTGTCAGTCTGTGCATAATTTTATCTTTATTTTGTGAAAATGCCGAGTGAATCGCCGCAATCACAAAATCAGCACCTGCGAGAAGCTCGTCATCATAATCTAATGAACCATCAGGTAATATGTCCATCTCCGTTCCAGTTAAAATAGTGAAGTCTGTAAATGTTTCATTTAAGCGTTTAATTTCTTCACGTTGTTTAATAACCTGTTCTCGTGTCAGTCCATTCGCAACTTTTAAATATTGCGAGTGATCGGTGATTGCAATATAGTCATAACCTTTTTCTATTGCTGCTTTTGCCATTTCTTCAAGTGTATTTGCACCGTCACTCCACGTCGTATGCAAATGTAAATCACCCTTTATATCAGACGCTTCAATTAAGTCTACTTTCTCTTGAAAACTGTCAATTTCCCGCTTCCCTTCCCGAAGTTCAGGCGGAATGTAATGTATATTATAATAGCGATACAGTTGCTCCTCCGATTCGAAGGTCAAAAGCTCTCCATCCTCTGTTTCAATCCCGTACTCACTAATTTTTTCACCAGATTTCTTCGCAAGCTGGCGCATTAAAATATTGTGATCTTGCGAGCCAGTAAAATGGTGTAATGTCGTTATAAATGCTCCTGCAGGAACGAGGCGAAAATCAATATTTATCGGGTATTCGTAAGTAAATTCTAAAGAAACTTTCGTTTCCCCTGCTGAAACAACCGAGCGAATATGACGTAGCTTAGTTAGTTTTTCTGACACTTTAATCGGGTTGTCTGTTGCAATCACAAAATCTAAATCTTTTACCGTCTCTTGTAAACGACGATAGCTACCCGCGACTGAGTATTGCTCAATGTCTGCAATCGTTTCAAGTTGTTCTTCAATCTCTGCCACGATTGGAATGACCATACTAATTGGAAAACGTTCAGGACCTTCACCATATTCATGAATGGCCTCGAGTATATTTTGTTCTGTTCTTTTTCCGAACCCTGGCAATTGTTGAACTTTCTCTTCCTCACATGCTTCTTGAAGTGATGCCAAGTCTTCAATGTGAAGATGCTTATACAAGCTTGCAATCTTCTTGCCACCAAGACCAGGAATATTCAAGAGCTCCATAAGCCCCTCTGGAATTTCACTTTTTAATTCTTCTAATAGAGTCGATTCCCCTGTCTTCAAAAGCTCATTTATAATAGTGGCTGTCCCTTTGCCTATCCCTGGCAAGCTCTCAACATCTTCAATTTGGTCCATACTTCTTACATCTTCTTCAAGAGCTTTCGCAGCCCGTCGGTACGCTGCAATTTTAAATGGATTTTCCCCTTTTATTTCAAGATAAAGACTAATCGTTTCTAACGTTCGAACGACTTCCTTTTTGTTCATTATGATACCACCAACTTTCTATACGATAGACTGTCTTCAAAAGACATGTCGCTTCTAATATTCTCGCAATTGAACGATACTGTGCGGTAATGAATTGGATCTGACCGCTTCGGCCGAATACTTCGCTTTTCATGGGCACGGCATCAGCTTCTTCAGAAGCAAAATACGCTTCTTCATTCCCATAGGAGTCTGCGTATTCTGCCTTCGCTAGCTAGGCTTATAACTTCATGCCTAAATCTTCTTTAATAGCAGACTTTGCTTTTAGTCATTCAATTATTTTTTGAACGCTATATTTGTTAATTGTAGCGAGCGAAGGCTTAAGCCATACCCGCGGAAAGCGACTGCCCGGAGCGGAAATCAACTTCTACATTAGAAAATAGAATGTTGTGTCCGAATCCAGAGAGTAAAGAGTAGCGGAGAAAATACACGTAGACTCCTGTGGGATTTAAAGGCAAAGGTGAGACCCCACAGTGAGCGAAGCGAACGAGGAGGCTCACCAG
>DKGN01000065.1 GCA_002453275.1 Caryophanales bacterium UBA6769 | reverse complement strand
CTTAAAAGTAAAGGTAAGCGTAAATCGCTCCGAAAATACACTTCGCTTTCCGTGGGCGGCTGGGGAGTCTACGTGTATTTTCTCCGCTAATCTTTATTATTTGGATTTCAGACGCAAAATTCTATTTTCTAATGTAGAAGTTGAATTCCGTTCTAAACAGTTGCTTTCCGTAGGTATGGCTTGAGCCTCCGCTCGCTACAATCACCAAATGTAGCGTTCGAAAAATAATTGAATGACTGAAGGCAAAGTCTGCTATTAAATAAGAATAAGACATGAAGTTATAAGCCTAGCTAGCGGAGGCAGAATACGCAGACTCCTATGGGAAAAGCACAAGTCCGAAGATCACTGAAGAGGCATTCTTTGCTTCTGAAGGCAGTTTAAGTACGCGACGTTCGAGACACCCAAGGATTTTTCAAGATGTATTGTTCCCGGTTTACTCTCAGTACAGTCTACTCGGCGAAGCATTGTTTGGGTCCTGCGAAACACAGGATGTGTGAGTGCCACCGTTCTCATAGGACGTGAGGTTTTTAGGTGGCGTACTAAATTTCTGCACTCGTACGTCCTGTACTTCGGAGTTGAAGCGTTGCCCGCGGAAAGCGACTGCCCGGAGCGGAAATCAACAGAGCGCTTACCGCACAGTATCGTTCGACTATGGGAATGATGTAGCAACAAAGGTTATGAAAAAGGGGTTTCCTTTAAAATAGAGTTGGGTGGTGGGAGTTATGAAATTTTATGTGATGTCTAGAGGGGATGACACTTCAAACAAACTCACTAGAAAGATTAAGAGCTACTTAGAAGATTTTAAGTTAACGTATGATAAGGATGAACCAGATATTGTCATTTCTGTTGGAGGAGATGGTACGTTTTTGCATGCTTTTCATCACTTTAACAATCGATTAGATGAAACGGCATTTGTTGGTGTACATACTGGGCATCTCGGCTTCTACACAGACTGGACACCTGAAGAAGTTGAGAAGCTCGTTATTCATATTGCGAGAACGCCGTATCAAATTGTGAAGTACCCATTGTTGGAAGTGACTGTTCGCTACAACGATGGCGCGAAAGAAAATCGGTATCTTGCATTAAATGAATGTACAGTGCGAACGGTTGAAGGTTCGCTTGTCATGAATGTAGAAATTAAAGGAGAGCGATTTGAAACTTTTCGTGGAGATGGATTATGTATATCAACACCATCAGGTAGCACGGCCTATAATAAGGCTCTAGGGGGCGCGATTATACATCCTTCGCTTCCGACCCTACAATTAGCCGAGATGGCTTCGATTAATAATCGGGTATACCGGACGATTGGGTCACCACTATTGCTACCCCAGCACCATACATGTATGTTAAAGCCTGTTAACGACGTTGATTATCAAATTACAATTGATCATTTGTTTTTGTTACATCAGCATGTGAAATCAATCCAATGTCGAGTGGCTGAAGAAGAAATTCGTTTTGCTCGATTTCGTCCGTTTCCATTTTGGAAGCGTGTGAAAGAATCTTTTATTTCAGATTAACTTATTTGGCTAGAAGGGATTTATTTATGAATGTTCTCTCCTTTACATGGTTAGTAAAAAAAGAAAATGATGGACTAATACTACGGGATTATTTATCTGAGAAAAAAAGAGTATCTCGCAGACTATTAACAGATCTTAAATTTCATGGTGGTCAATTACTAGTGAACGAGGAGCCTGTGACGGTTCGTGCGACGTTGCAAACTGGAGATAAAGTGACCGTTGTGTTTCCGAAAGAGATAAAGAGTGACACGATGAAGGCTGTACCTCTTCCATTATCTATTTGTTATGAGGATGAACATATTCTTGTCGTTCATAAACGAGCAGGCTTGGCGACTATTCCTTCACGCAGAGAACCGAATTACTCGTTAGCCCAAGGGATACTGCATTATTATGAATTAAATAAGATTGCCTCAACTATTCACATTGTTACACGATTGGATCGAGATACTTCGGGCCTTGTTCTCGTTGCGAAACATAGATATGCTCACAGTTTATTATCACAGCAACAAATTAATAAGGAAATTGAGCGGGAATATGTAGCGGTTGTTGAAGGGTTAATTAAAGTTCCAAGAGGGACAATTTCTTTACCGATTGCAAGAAAGTCTGAAAGTATTATTGAAAGAACTGTTGATTATAAAGGAAAAGAAGCGATAACCCACTACGAAGTACTTGATCGTGTAAACAATAATACAATTGTAAAAGTAAGACTAGAGACAGGCCGAACCCATCAAATAAGAGTTCATTTTTCTGCGATTGGTTTTCCACTAGTCGGTGATGAGCTGTACGGAGGAAAGACTGAATTAATGAATCGACAAGCTCTTCACTGTTATACTTTGTGTTTTATTCATCCTTTTACACAGGAACGATTGTTTTTGGAGGCAGACTTATCGTCTGATATTCATTCCTTAATTAAAGGTACGAAACTTTTCACGTAAAAATGGGTGGTTTGATGGGACCGAGATAGTCGCGAGTTCGGGATAACGAAAAGCTGTTAAATCCCCTCCAAATATACACCCCGTGTCAATATTTGCTGTATTGTTTAAGATTCGAGGAGAGAGTACGGGGGGGTGTGTCCATAAACAATCCACTCTTCACCATGTTCCGTCAATGTCCAGTCTCGTCTTAAGGGTTGACCGTCTTCCTCTTTTTCCCCAGTTATATCCCCATATAATACAAACGCTTTTATTTTTCCGTTTTTTTGCCCAATCCAGTTACGCTTTATACCTGCGTGGGCCACGATAAGTTTTCGATCGTCGAGGATAAGATACAACGGTGCTTGTTCGACTAATGCGATAAATTGATTTGATAAGGAATCGCAATCCTTTTTTGTTAATGAGTTGAGCTCAGTGACAGTCGTTTCAAGCCCATGCGTTACTTGAATGTTTCTTCCAATTCAGTGGTTTCCGGGTGTGTAATGAGCTTTGCCTTTCTCCACAAGTTTGCTAACTGTTTGCATAACGGCAAGCGAATTCGGACCCCGATCCGTTAAATCACCTAGAAAAACGAGAGTACGACCGTCAGGATGAATAGGAATGATCTCTTCAGTCCATCTGTAGCCTAATGAATTCAATAAATCACAAAATTCTTCAAAGCACCCGTGTATATCACCAATAATGTCGTACTTCATTTTGAATACCTCCTTATAATTCAGTTAGTATATCCTAAAAAAGAAAATAAAAGAGCCCCCCTATAAAAGGGGACCTAAAATACTAATCAAACATATATTTCTTCGTTCGGGAGGCAACATTAAGTACAATTCCAATTGTGAGCATTGAGGTGAGTAATGAGCTGCCACCGTAACTAATAAAGGGGAGTGGAATACCTGTTACCGGTAATAACCCGATTGTCATACCGATGTTTTGAAAAATTTGAAACGTAAACATGCCAACGATCCCAACGCATAAATACGTACCAAATGGATCATTACTTTCAATAGAGGTGTGAATAATCCGGTAAATTAACATGAAAAATAAAGAAACAACTAAACTTGTCCCTATAAAACCAAATTGTTCACCGATGACTGCAAATATAAAATCTGTATGTGCCTCTGGCAAATAAACGGTATTTTCATGAAGCCCTTTACCAGATAATTGACCTGATCCGATCGCAGTCATTGATTTGACTAACTGATAGCCAATACCCCCGATATTTTCATACGGTTGGAGCCATCCGTAAATTCGTTTAATTTGGAAGTCGTTTCCTCCCAGGAAAGCCTTGACAAAAAAATCTGGAAAGCGGAGGTATGTCTGCACGAGCAAAAATATTCCGAGGAAAGCTGTGACAAACAGTCCAATAATAATTCGCCAGCGAATTCCACTTACAATGACAAGACATGCTACGATTGAGAGCAAGACTAATGATGTACCTAAATCTGGCTGTCTAAAAATAAGAAAAATCGGAGCGAGTGAAATTAAAACGATTTTCCCGAGTAAAATAAAATCTTCACGTAACCCTTTTTCAAAATATTTTTCATTATGTTGGGCAATTACGGTGCTCAATGTTATAATCAAAAAGATTTTCATAAACTCAGAAGGCATAAAGTTACCGATAATTGGAAAGTCGAATGCACGCTTTGCTCCAAAACTATAAGGTGCAATTGAATCAGGTGAAAATCTCAACGCAATCAATAAGAAGATACCAAAACCGTATAAATACCAAGTAATTTGCTTAAATCGATCAAAGTCAACAATCATAGCGAGGAAAATAGCTCCAAGCCCAACAACATAAAAAATAAATTGTTGCGCAACAAAATTAATGTTTCTTAAATGAACTGGTAAATTTGGCTGTGCACTGTAAATAGATATAAGACTTATACAAAGAAGCAGAAATAGTAAAAATAATGTTGTATAATCTATCTGTTGCCAAGGAGAACGCGATTCTTTTTTCATAGTGAAATCCTTTCTAATTCATATAAAGTTAAGAAGTTTAGTTTAATTTTATAGGAAATTACGGAACTTGCAAACCTAAACTGATATAATTTTACTGTTAACGGGAAAAGGGGGTAGGTTTCATGACCGAAAATCAGCAAGAACAACATTACGATCAAGTTGTTGAAGCTCTGAAAAATGACGACATTGATTTGTTTAGAACGACGTTTTTCATCTTGCACCCGTATGATCAGGCAAGATTTTATCTTTCGTTATCAGAACAATTCAGACAACGATTGTATACATATTTATCGCCCAGTGAAACATCCTCTTTTTACGAGACGATGGATCTTGAGGAACAAAAGCAATTTATTACCGAAATGGAACCAATTTATGCAGCCCAAATGTTAGCATCGATGTATGTTGATAATGCGGTTGACGTTCTTAATGAACTAAGCACTGAGCAAATATCAAGTTATTTAGCGATGATGGATAAAGAAATCGCCACTGAAATAAAGCAAGTTCTCCATTATGAAGAAAAAACAGCGGGAAGTATTATGACAACAGAGTTTGTATCTGTTGAAGCGCATCAGACTGTAGCCGAAGCGATGGCAATTCTAAGATATGAGGCTCCTACAGCTGAAACGATTTATTATATATTTGTTATCGATAACTTAAAGAAACTTGTTGGAGTTATCTCATTACGAGACTTAATCACTGCAGATGGGGAAGATACCATTTCAACACATATGAGTGATTTGGCTGTATCGGTATCTGTCAGTGAAGATCAAGAGGAAGTTGCAAAAGTTATGCGTGATTACGACTTTCTCGCCCTTCCTGTCGTTGATTTCCAAGGGCGACTTGCAGGGATAATTACACACGATGATATTGCAGACGTCATTGATGAAGAAGCATCTGATGATTATTCTAAAATTGCTGGTCTGATTGATGTTGATGCCGTTTATAAAAATCCAGTCTCTGCTGCAAAGAAAAGGTTGCCATGGCTAATTATACTTCTTTTTCTTGGTATGCTAACGGCAAGTTTAATCGGGAAATTTGAAGCAACCTTAGAACAGGTAGCGATTCTTGCTATCTTTATGCCTTTGATTGCAGGTATGGCTGGTAACACAGGAACTCAATCGTTAGCTGTTGTGATTAGACGTCTAGCGACAGGGGATCTTGAGGGTGAAAGTAGGGCGAAGCTAATCGCTCGTGAGGCGGGAACAGGTTTAATTACAGGAACGGTTTGCGGTTTATTAATTGTTGTTATTGTTTATGTATGGAAGCAGTCTTTGTTTTTAGGATTTCTCGTAGGATTTTCACTTTTTTGCACACTTATCGTTGCAACTGTTTCTGGTGCAGTTATTCCACTGATTATGCAAAGGTTAAACATTGATCCAGCAGTTGCCTCAGGTCCGTTTATACAAACATTAAATGATATTTTAAGTGTATTGATTTATTTCGGATTAGCGACATCATTTATGAGTTACTTACTTTAACTAGAGGTGAAGTATGCAAACAAACACTTCAATTCTATCACTTGTTATCGTTGTCCTCGTTGCCTTTTTGGCTCCAATTGTTCGAGAACGACTTAGACTAACGATTGTCCCTGTTGTTGTGACAGAAATCATTGCAGGGTTAATCATTGGTAAAAGTGGATTGAATTTAATTGGTCCCGATCCGTGGCTAGAAATATTGTCCACGTTCGGTCTTATTTTTTTAATGTTTTTAAGTGGGGTAGAAATTGACTTTACAATTTTCACTAAAAAGTCTCAGCCACAATCAAACAACAAGAATACAAAAAGTGAGCCGAATAGCTTTTTCGTTTCTACTGTTATATTTATATTTATTTTCATTTTGTCTTATCTACTTTCATTAGGTCTCACACGACTTCAACTAATTGATAGTCCGTTTTTTATGACGCTAGTCATTTCAACGATTTCATTAGGTGTCGTTTTACCTACTTTAAAAGAGGAAAATTTAACGACGAAGGTGATCGGGCAAACGATTTTAATTATTGCTGTCATTGCCGATTTAGTTACGATGATTTTACTTGCTGTTTATGTGACATTTACGTCGGATGAAGGCGGCAATATGTGGTTATTGCTTTTGCTTTTCGCTGCCGGTGTATTACTGTATTTCCTTGCGAGATGGTTTAGCCAAGTTTCATTTTTCAAATCGATGCTAAGAGGCAGTATTCAGATTGATACGAGAGCTATATTTGCACTTTTAATTGTGTTAGTCGGACTTTCTGAATCTGTTGGAGCAGAAAATATTTTAGGTGCTTTTTTAGCTGGTGTACTTATTTCTTTATTGTCACCAAATCCAGATACGATTCAAAAGCTCGATTCCTTCGGGTATGGTTTCTTAATCCCAATCTTTTTTGTAATGGTCGGTGTCCAACTCGATCTCTGGACATTGTTATCTGACCCGAATATTTTACTTTTAATTCCCTTGCTCTTTTTAGCACTAGTTATTTCCAAACTCATTCCGATTTTAATCTTGAAAAAATGGTATGACTGGAGAACGGTGTTAGGAGCAGGCTTCTTACTGACATCAACTTTATCACTTGTTATTGCTGCAGCAGAAATTGGGAAAAGAATCGGAGTCATTGATGAACAAAAAGCGAGTACACTCATTTTGCTTGCAGTTGTAACATCTATCATTACCCCGATGCTATTTAAGAAAATATTCCCTGAAGATAAAGGGAAGGGTGTAGTGAAAAAAATCGCCTTTATTGGTGCGAATCAGTTAACGCTACCACTTTCGATTGAACTTAATCCTAAAAAGTTCGAAACGTATCTTTACCATACGAAACAAGAAAAAGTTGAAGACGGTCGAAAAAATAGCCGATTTTCCATTAAGGAATTGCCAGCTTATAACTTACTTGAACTTAACAATGCAGGTGTGTTTGACGCAGATATTGTTGTCATTTCAACCGGGAATGATGCAAATAATGCAGAAATAGCAAAACATGCAAAAGAATCTGGTGTAGACCGGGTCATTGCACGAATTGAAACGCAACAGCTTGGAGAAGGATTAAGGGAAGATGAAATTGAAGTGTTTTCAACGATGTTTTCCTCCAAAGTGTTGTTACGTGCATTAATTGAGTCACCAAGTGTTATGCAAATGTTTACGAAACAGGAGAATGGACTTTTTCAAATTAACATGAACAATTCACAGTATGACGGCATCCCATTAAGGCAATTTCCTTATTTAGGTGATGCGATTATCGTACGGGTATTTAGGGATAAGGATTCCATTGTGCCCCATGGCGATACAGAATTAAAATTAGGCGATCGTAGCGTTGTAGCGGGAAGTACCGAAAGTGTCGAAGA
>DKGN01000200.1 GCA_002453275.1 Caryophanales bacterium UBA6769 | reverse complement strand
AAGATCGGTTCCTTTATTTATTTCATATTCGCTTTCTGAAAAGGGAACGAAATGCTCTGACTCTTGTTTTAATGTAGATGTGTAACTTTCAAAGGTCTTCATTAATTCATGGCTTTTATCTTCAGGAAGCTCCTCTGTTTTTATTCCGTAAATCTCCACATAAGCTAACTTTTCTTCCTCAGATGTATTCCCCTCAATAAAAAAGACAATTTTATGATCACTTTGCTCCACTGTAAGATCCGTTGGATAGTACGTTGAAATACGAAGTTGGTTGTTTTGTATTAATGTAAATGTTATGTCTTCGGGCATTCCTTCTATATAAATCGTTTCTTCCTTCTTTTCCGGTCGGTCAATCGCCATTAAATCATTATGATCTTTTTCCTTGCCAGCCATCTCATTGTTACCTTCATTCAATTGAGTTGCTTCTTGTTCTGTCTGAATTAGCTGAGGTGTAGTAACAAAGAGTAGTGCAATAATTGCACATACACCCAGTGCTGCAACTGCAGGAACGAACCGCCACTTTTTCTTTACTTGTTTATTTTGAATCGAGAGGAGAAGTTGTTCACTATTCGTGATTTGCGGTTGTTGTTTATATGCCTGCTTTAATCGTTCCATCTTCTTTTCAAATTGCTTATCGGACAACATTTATATCTCCTCCATTCGCTTGTAGTGCTTCTTTTAATTTCGCCCTCGCTCGAAACAATCTCGTCTTGACAGTTGATATGGGAAGAGAAAGTATAGTCGAAATTTCATTAATTTTTTGGTCTTGAAAATAAAACAAAATAAGCGGAAACTTATATTTATCATCTAGTTGTTGAATTAATAAATGTAGTTTTTCGTCCTCTTCATTTGCAAACATTTCTATTTTAAAATTTTCTTCAATTATGCTATGTTCACGTGCTAACAGATTCATTTTTTCATGGTTACGTTTTGTTTTTTTAAAATGGTCACGAGCAACATTCAATGTAATTTTATATAACCATGTCGTAAAAGTTTTTCCAGAATATTGTTTTAAAAAACGATACACACGAATAAAGACTTCTTGTGTAACATCTTCTACATCATTAGCAGACACACCAATTTGAAAGGCAAAGCGTTCCACACTTAGGAGGTGTCTCTCAATTATTTCGTGAAAGGCTTGGTGATTACCATTTTTCGCCGACTCAATCAAATCATCTAGTGACATGTCTTCCCTCTCCTTTCATCTATGTAACTGTCAATTTGAGAATAAAGTTTCATTTCCTGTTGATTTACTTTTGTAAACTGTCTCAAAATTTAGTATTGTATTATATACGAAGTTGATTTGAATTTTAAATAAAGACAAAAAAATGGAGGCAAACCATGACATATAGAAAGTTCGGACCGATTGAAGTCATCACAGGGGATAACAACAGTAAGGTCCCATTTTCAACATCGCTTCTTATTCATGGACAGAATGAAACTGCTTTAATTGATTGTGGAACCGGCACTCGTGCATTTGAATACATTAAAAAGCAAAAACGATTAAACAATATATATTTAACACACTATCACCTTGATCACATCTGGGGCGTCAGTAACTTTCCAAATGCACAAGTATGGATTAATCCTTACGACAAACATAAGCTACAAGATTTAATCGAAATTTCAAAAGCGAATGGCCGATATGCTACTTCCGGAGAAGAAGAAATTAAAAATTGGATTGATGATATAAAAAACAACCGATATTCAAATCAAAATGAACCGAATTGGGATATGACCCTTAACCGTGACATGAGCATCTATCCGTATGATGAACCGTTAGACATCGCTGGAGAAAAAGTCTTGATGTTACATGCTCCTGGTCACTCTGAAGGGATCGCACTACCTTATTTCCCTGAGCACCGTGTCTTATTTGTTGTTGATCTTGATTTGTCCTCTTTCGGGCCTTGGTATAACAATGCAGATTGTGATATCGATCTCTTTATTGAATCCGCCTTACAAACACTTGATGTCGATGCAGATTATTTCATTACGTCACACCATAAAGGCATCGTGCCTCGTAATGAATATGAAGAACAGTTACGAAAATTTATTGCGGTCATTGATCGCCGTGAAAAAACGATCATTGATGCAGTAAAACGTGGCGTCTCTCCCAAGGATATCGTCTATGAAGAAGCGTTTTATTTTAAAGAGACACATGCAAAAAACCCTTTTTCGATGTCATCAGAAAAACTCGGAATCGCGAAACATTTGGAGCGACTGAGTAAGCAAGATTCGAGCTGGCAAGAATATTTTGAAGAATTTCTCACAACACATTCCATTTTAAGAGATTACCTTTCCTATAAAAGTCAACCACTTCCTCCAGACCCACACCCACTCATAACGAAAGCTCACAGTTTATGAACTGTGAGCTTCGTAAATAGATAAATTATGAACATACTAGGCTAATTTTATTATTGTACTTGTTCTTCCTGCTCCTGTAACTTACGCCACAAAATTTTCCCGCTTCCTGACATCGGTAACTCATCAACAAACTCGACAATTCGCGGATACTTGTAAGCAGACATTTGTGTCTTTGACCATTCAATGATCTCTTCTTCTTTTACTGATCCCTTTTGATCTGCTTTCAGAATAACGAATGCCTTCACCGTTTCCCCTCTCTTCGGGTCTGGTGTACCGATAACAACTGCTTGTTCCACCGCTGGATGCTTATATAGAATAGACTCTATCTCCGCAGGCCACACTTTAAATCCAGATGCATTTATCATTCGCTTTACCCGGTCAACCATGAAGAAGTAACCTTCTTCATCATAATAAGCGATGTCACCTGTTCTAAAAAAGCGTTTTCCGTCTATTTCAATAAATGATTGTTCGGTATCTTCTGGACGATTCCAGTAACCTTCAAAAACCTGCGGTCCATTTACAATGACTTCTCCCTCTTCATTTGGTCCAAGTTCTTTTCCTGTGTTCGGGTCAATAACGCGGGAGTCAACGTCGAATTGGGGCACACCCATACATTGTAACTTGGGACGATCACCTGGGTTGGAATGTGTTTGTGAAATCGTCTCTGACAGTCCGTATCCTTCTGCATAGCGAACGCCCGTTAACTCATATAATTTTTCACCAATGGCAACAGGCAATGGCGCACCTCCGCCTCCAATCGACTTCAATGAGCTTAAGTCATAGTTTGCCAAATTTGGGTTTGCTAAAAAGTCAACGACCATCGTTGCAATATTAATCCAATGGGTACAGCCGTGACGCTCAATTACTGTACTCGCTGTATCTCGATCCCATCTTGTGAGTAACACAATTGTTGCCCCGCTATAGATAGGCGCATTCATACTATGCTGAAGGCCTGTAACGTGGAATAAAGGCAACGTTGCAAAACAGACAGAACTTGGCGTAATTTGTTGCCACACGCTTGCACCCATTATATTTGCTTGTAACGTTTCATGTGTATGCTTACATCCTTTCGGATTCCCTGTCGTACCAGACGTATAAGGTAAACAGCATAACTCTGATGAAACCGTTTGCACTTTACCAGGCTGTTCATTTTGACTCAAGGCTTTCTCCCATTCAATAATTCCATCAGCTTGAAATGCTTGTTTCTCAGCCGAAACAATATCAGGAAGTGCATAATCTACCGTTGGAGAAACATATTCTGAGTAAGCGGTAACAATTAAATGGGTAAGCGGTGTTTTACCAATATGTGCTTCAATATTTGGCATTAATTCCTGTCCTGTAATTGCAACCTTCGCATCACAGTCATTTAAATAAAAAGCAACTTCATCTTTAATATTCATTGGATTAACAGGTACAACAATTGCATCGGCACGCATGACAGCATAGAAAGCAATGACGTATTGCGGAGAGTTTTGCATATACAATACGACCCGGTCACCTTTTTTAACACCGAGTTGATTTTGTAAGTAGCCTGCTAATTGGTCAACCTCTGATTTCAATTGCTTATAAGAAATTTCATTCTCATAGTAAATAATCGCAGGCTTATTCGGATATCGATTAGAAGATACGACTAAGTTGTCATATACTGTTGTTTCTGGAATAGGCAATGTCGTCGCTAAACGATTAGGCCAAAATTCAAAATGTCTTTTCATCATCTTTATCACCACCAAAAGTATTTGAGAGCGTATTCATGATTTCACTATTTTATTATAGCAAAATATTCGTAATCTTTCTAATGGTTTTTTAGCCTTTATGTTTAAAAAGAAAAAAAAGGGTAACACTATGGATATTCCTAGTATTCCCCCTTTTGTAGCAAAGCCAACTTTTTGGCTTTGCTCTTTTATTTTTATTAAGTTGATAATCTATCATTACTTTTAACAGACAGTTGCTTTTCCACTGTCTTAACGGCCAAAGTCAATATGTATTGCCGGGTGAGGTTATTTCCAAATACCTTCCCTACAAGTACTTTTAAATCATTAATTAATAGATTCTACATTAATTTGAAATAATGATGCGAAGATTGCAATGTATATTCAGTCTTCAGGGCATAATATCGTAAGTCGGCTTTTACCTTCTCCAAGGGGGGCTTCCTCAACCAAATGAAAAATTTATTATTTTTTTCAATCTTAATTATACTTACAGCATTTTTTGTTGCTTCTG
The DNA here is from genome assembly GCA_002453275.1 of Caryophanales bacterium UBA6769. Classification (GTDB taxonomy): domain Bacteria; phylum Bacillota; class Bacilli; order Bacillales; family UBA6769; genus Pueribacillus. The sequence continues at coordinate 11,729 of DKGN01000200.1, read as the reverse complement.
AATTCGCCATCGTTAGAGTGAGAAAAACGCGAATTGATCAGATGATTGAAGAAGGAAATCAAAAAGCAGAAAGGGTACGTACGCTATTACAAAATTTGGATGGGTATCTCTCTGCATGCCAGCTTGGTATTACGATTACGTCCCTCGGGCTCGGTTGGATTGGAGAGCCTACATTTAGAGTTTTTATTGAGCCTTTTATCACGAGTCTTCAATTGCCAGAATCAGCAACACGTATGCTTGCTTTTTTTATTGTATTCGGACTCGTTACTTTTTTACATGTTGTGATTGGAGAACTCACCCCGAAAACAATTGCAATTCAACAAGCAGAAAGGATTAGCTTATTTATCGCAAAACCGTTGCATTTCTTTTATATCGGTGCTTTCCCAATCATTTGGTTTTTGAATGGGTCTGCCCGTTTGCTCACACGATTATTCGGAATGAAACCAATAGATGAATTTGAAAAGGCACTTACCGAAGAAGAGTTACGTCTTTCGATGTCGGAAAGCTACAAAGGTGGAGAAATTAATCAATATGAACTTCAATATGTGAATCGTATTTTTGAATTTGATGATAGGTTAGCTAGGGAGATTATGGTTCCACGAACAGAAATTGTTTGTGTTTATCGTAATGACTCATTTGAAGATAATCTCGCTACTTTAAAAGGCGAAAAGTTCACTCGTTTTCCAGTTGCAGACGATGATAAAGACCATATTATCGGCTTGATTAATTTGAAAGAACTTTACCGCGACTTATTAAATAATGACCCAAAACCATTTCACAAATATATACGCCCGATTATAACCGTGATTGAACACATCCCGATTAAAAAATTGTTAATTAAAATGCAAAAAGAACAAGTATATATGGCAATCCTCGTTGATGAGTATGGTGGAACTGCTGGTCTTGTCACGGTCGAAGACATTGTCGAAGAGATTGTCGGAGAAATTCGAGACGAATTTGATAACGAAGAAAAATCAAAAATAACGAAAGTAAACGATTCAATTACGATTCTTGATAGCAAATTGCTCATTGAAGAAGTTAATGATTTATTTGATTTGGAGTTAGATCATAGCGAACTAGATACAATTGGAGGATGGATGCTAACAAAAGTTGATAAAATTAAGTTAGGATCTACAATTACTATCGAACAATATGAATTTAAAATTACCGAAGTTGACGGTCATCAAATCAAAAGCATTGAAGTCACAAACCTAACGAATAAATAGAAATCGAAAATAGGTAGCCTACCTAAAACGTAATCTTCTTAACCGTCTGTTATTTCTTTTGATATACCACTTTCCTGTACTAGGGTCGCGAAATAATCTAATACCAAACATCTTCAACGGAGACCACACTTCTTTTAAATAGATGTAAGACATGACATCTTCTCCCTGAGCATATTTTATTACGTCACTAGATAGGCTTTCTAAATTATCTGAATTCTTACTAGTTAAAAAAAGAACGTACCTCAAAGAAAGGTACGTTAATAGTGGACAAGCCTGTTCATTACTTTAAGTGATGATTAGTTCACTTAAAATAAGGAGGGGTAAAGGGGTTACACTTGCCAAATTCAGCACAATGTATAAGCTTGTCCATGGTTCCATAAGCTTAGGTCGTGCGACAAAGTCATGAATGCTTACTCTTAGTATAAAAATAATTCTTCTTTTTGACTATTCCGACGATTGTAGGGTTTTTTCTGTTTTTCTAGTTATTAATACCTGTGAATATATTGTTATAAGGATTTTTTTACAATAAGCTTTTCATTTTCAACGATTACACTTATTTTCTGTACATCTTGATCCTCTAATAAGAGATCAGCGATGCCATCTTCAACTTTTTCTTGGATCACTCGACGCAATGGACGTGCCCCGAATCTTGGATCATAACCAAGTGAGACAAGCTTTTCTTTAGCTTCATTGCTTATTTCTATCATCTTGCCTGTTTCAACTAAAGATTCTTCTAGCTCTTCTAACATGAGTGTGACAATTTTCATTAAGTCCTCTTTTTGTAATTCGTTAAAACGTATGATGCTATCGAAGCGGTTTAGAAACTCTGGCTTAAAGTATCGTGTTAAATCTTCAAGCTCGGAAATGGCATCTGATTCATCTGCAGTAAAACCAACTCTCGCTTCCTTTACACCTGTTCCCGCATTACTTGTCATAATAATAACTGTTTCTTTGAAACTCACTGTTCTACCTTGGCTATCTGTTAAACGACCATCCTCCATAATTTGAAGAAACATATGTTGAACGTCAGGATGTGCTTTTTCAATTTCGTCAAGTAAAATAATACTGTACGGGTTTCTTCTCACTTTTTCAGTAAGTTGTCCCGCTTCTTCGTGTCCGACATACCCTGGAGGCGAACCAATAATTTTTGACACAGAGTGCTTTTCCATATATTCACTCATATCAAGTCGGATAAACGCGTCTTTCGACCCGAACAACTCTTCAGTCAGGATTTTTGTTAATTCTGTTTTCCCTACACCGGTTGGACCTACGAACAAGAATGTGCCGATTGGACGGTCTTTTGATTTCAAACCTGCTCGACTTCTTCGGATGGCTCTTGCCACTTTTTCGACTGCTTCTTGTTGACCGATTACTTTCTTACCAAGATTTTGTTGGAGATTTTTCATTTTAGATTGTTCGTCTTCTTGAAGTTTTGTAACAGGAATCCCTGTTTTTTCTTCAAGAATAAGTTCAATATCCTCAACATGAACGATTTCTTTTTTATCATCTTTTGCTTGTTCAAGCTCTTGCTGAATTTTTAATTCATCCATCCGCAAATGAGCTGCCTTCTCATAATTTTCTTCATTTGCAGCCTTTTCTTTTTCCGCAATGATTGCCTGAAGACGTGCCTCGATCTTACTGCGCTCAGAGGATGATTGGACTAAGTTTTTCTTAGAACCTGCCTCATCTAGTAAGTCAATCGCTTTATCTGGCAAATAGCGATCTTGGATATAGCGATGTGACAACGTTGCACATGCTTCAATCGCTTCTTCTGTATAGCTGATTTCATGATAAGCTTCATACTTTGGCTGTAACCCTTTTAAAATTTCTAATGTTGCTTCAATCGATGGTTCTTTAACAATGACAGGCTGGAAACGTCGCTCAAGAGCAGCATCTTTTTCAATTTGACGATATTCATTTAACGTTGTAGCTCCAACTAATTGTAATTCTCCGCGTGCTAAAGCTGGCTTAAGAATGTTCCCAGCATCCATTGACCCTTCGGCCGAACCAGCACCTACGATCAAATGGATTTCATCGACGAATAAAATAACGTTTTCTCGATTTTGTAGTTCAGAAATGATTTGTTTCATACGCTCTTCAAATTGTCCTCGAATGCCAGTGTTAGCAACGAGAGATGCTACGTCTAATAGGTAAACTTCCTTATTTAAAAGCTTTGTAGGAACATTTCCTTCATAGATTTTTAATGCAAGTCCTTCAGCTATTGCAGTTTTACCGACTCCGGGCTCGCCAATGAGAACTGGGTTATTTTTATTTCTTCGGTTTAAAATTTCGATAACTCGATTGATTTCTTGTTCACGACCGATAACTGGATCGATTAATCCTGCTTTTGCATCATTCATTAAATTATGACCTAGCTCATCAAGCAGTCCTTGTTGCTCTTGCTTTACTTGTTGACGAGTTTGAGATCCTTTCATAAAGCCTTGAAACATATTGTTCATTTGATCATTATTAAGCATAGATTGAAACCCTGCTTGATCCTTCAAGTCATTTTGCAATGTGCGGTAACACGTTTCACATAATTCAAATTGTTGCATTTGACCATTCATTCCAACTCGCATTTGAATAGTTGCTTGATTTTGTTGACATTTTTCACAGCGATTCATAAATATCCTCCTTTTTTCAATTCAATCGATTTAAGTTACTTGACCAAGTTTGACCTTATCCATATAAAAAAGTAAATTTTCGTTAGGTATATGCAACACTTACTTGTTTGACTAATATTGACCTTTGACTTTATTATACTCTGACCTTCTCTGACTTTCAAGTGTTTTGACTAAGTTTTTTAGAAAAAATAAAAAGATCCGTCACCATTCTCATGATGACGGATCTTAGACTTTCTCACTTTATTCACATACAGGTGGATTAACAAACGTTTCAAAGGCTTGCTCGTAACGGTGACACACTTGTAGTAACTGATCGTCTGTGAATTTTTTGCTAATAACTTGCAAGCCGACGGGTAGGCCTGCTTCTGTTAACCCGACAGGAAGTGACGCTGCTGGATGCCCCGTTAAGTTGAAAATTTGGGTCATCATCCAATCATTCGCAGGGTTAATGTCTTTTCCATTAATTTTGTTAGGTCCAGGTAAATGATGATCAAATGCGGTCGTGGCAAGCGTGGGTGCAATAATAAAGTCATAGTGACTTAAGACATTTTGAATCGTTTGCCAGATCTTTGTTCGTTTCCAATCAATTGATTTATAATCAACAGCACTTAACTTTCTGCCAAATTCAATCATACTAATGATGTTTTTCGAAAAATGCTCAGGTTGATTATCATAGAGCTGACCGTAAGCTGCAGCATATTTCACACACCACAGCCCAATAAATGAGTGTTGAATGTCTTTTTTACTCATCCCAAAGTCAAACTCAACTTCCTCGACTTGAAAACCGAGCTCAGAAAAATTGTCACGAGCTTTTTCAATCACTTTCGTAACATCATGCGCAACTTCATACATTCCGAAATTTGGAGTGTAAGCAATTTTCATCGATTTCTTTTCATTAGTGTTGCTCAACAAATTACTGAAGGTAAAGGGAACAGAGTCTGGATCGTTCTCTGCATACCCGTGCATAACAGAAAATAGCAACGCGGCATCCTCAACTGTTCTCGACATCGGTCCATTGTGTAAATACGGATGCTGGGAACCGAACACGTTATCATGGTCTCCATCGTGAGGAACGACCCCGAATGTTGGCTTTAATCCAAATGTTCCTGTCAATGAAGCTGGGATGCGGATGGAGCCACCGCCATCACTTCCTTCTGCAAAGGGGGCTAGCTTTGCCGCTACAGCCGCAGCAGAGCCACCGCTTGAACCACCAGGGGTTAGCGTTTCATCCCATGGGTTTGTTGTTGTGCCAAACAACGGGTTATCTGTCGTTCCTTTGTGACCGAATTCGGGAGTATTTGTTTTCCCAAGCACAATCCCTCCAGCAGCCTTCACTCTTTTTAAAAAGGTCGGTTCATCGTTAGGTATGTAATCTTTGAAGGCTTGTGAACCGTATGTTGTTAACAATCCTTTTGTTGGCGTCAAATCTTTAATTGCAATTGGAATACCGTGCAATTCTCCTAGTGGATCCCCCTTCATGATAGCATCCTCTGCCTTCTTCGCTTCGGCAAGCGCCTGTTCATTTATCGTAACGTATGCATTCCATTTATCATTCAATCGTTCAATCCGTTGTAAATAAGCATTGACGACTTCAATTGGCGATAGTTTTTTAGCTTGGATTTGGTGACGAAGCTCGGTTGCAGTTAAATCTGTAATGTTCAACTCAATCTCTCCTTTATAAGTTTCTATAATATATAAATTAGCTACGTTCGTATCAATTCCTTCTAATTAAAAAAAGATGACGTTTTTTGACGTCATCCCATAATAATTTGCTTTAAACAAAATATTCGATTAGGAGCCCAAGTGAAACTAAAAATCCAAACGAAGTATGCATTTGTGCCGTTGCTTTCATCGCTGGCATCATCTCAATCGGACGTGATTTTCCAATAAAACTTTTTGTAGCTGTAATCGCACGAGGCAAGCTTATAAAAACAAGCAACAGCCATACAGAAGCATATCCTGTTACGATCATCCCAACAATCCATAAATATGAAATGCCAAACATTGCCGCTAAAAATTTAATCGAGTTTTCATGTCCTAAAATGATCGCCAATGTTTTCCTGCCACTCTTTTCATCACCTTCACGATCACGAATGTTATTCGCCGTTAAAATCGCACCACATAAAATCGAGATTGGAATGGAGATGAGGACACTTTTTAACGTCACGGTTCCTGTTTGAATAAAAAATGAAATAAGAATAATAATAAGACCCATAAAAAACCCAGCGACAATTTCACCGTATGGTGTGTAAGCAATTGGGTGTGGACCGCCAGTATAAAAATACCCTGCCGCCATCGAAACAGCACCTATAACTGCAATCCACCAGCTTGTCGTCGCTGATATATATATTCCGATGAATAATGAAATGACAAATAAAATACCACCTAAACGCAACACGACTTTCGGTTCGATTCCATCCCTTACGATGGCGCCCCCAATTCCAACGGATTCGGCCGTATCAAGTCCTCGCTTGTAATCGTAATATTCGTTAAACATATTCGTTGCTGTTTGGATTAATAAGGAAGCCAATAGCATAGAGAAAAAAAGCAATAAATGAAACTTCCCATCCAACAGTGCGAGCATCGTACCGATGACAACTGGAATAAATGCAGCTGTTAATGTATGTGGACGCAACAATCGCCACCATACTTGCCAGCTCGAAGATGGCTTTACGTCACCTTGACGCTCAAGTAATGCCGACATCGTTCTTCTCTCCCCTTTAAAAATAGTCAGAGGCTTTATCCTTCTTTATCTAGCGTTAATTCCCATTATAAAGCATTTTTAAAGAAAGCTTATGACTAGTTTAAGTTTAGAAGAATAGTTGTCTACTGTCAATGAAAAAAGGTGCTAAAACATAGCTTGTTTGTTGACATAATTTGAAGAAAAGGTGTATCTTTGAAGATGATTCAATTGTTTTGTTATTAACGCAGGAGGAATCTGCTTTGATTACAATAAAAGAGCCACAATTACTTTATGAGAAGCTCGTGGAAGGCGTGAACACAGCACGTGATTGTCAACGTCCAATCATCGTCAGTCTCACGACAAAAGTTGATCATCATGATGCTATCTCTTTTTTTTCTGCATGTAAACGCCAATTTACGACACGCTCATTTTGGGCTGATCCAAAAAGAGAACTAATTTTAGTTGGACTTGGCTCAGCGCATACATATCAAATAAATGGTAATGACCGCTTTACTTGGACAGGAGAACAATGGGAATATTCGTTACGAGATGCCGTTATCGCAGTCTCAGATGAATCAATCCCAGCAACTGGTCCTACTCTCCTAGGCGGTTTTAGTTTTGATCCGCTAAAAGAAAAGACAAGCTTGTGGAAGGCCTTTCCCGATGCACAATTAACGCTCCCAAGCTATATGTACACGCAATATAAAGGTACGTCTTGGTTAACGTCGAACATCGTTGTCGAAGCCAATGATAATCCAACTATGCTTGCAGAGGAGATTATCCAGGACCATGACGAGCTTTTTCAGACTCATCCTTCACCCAAGCAAAGAGCTTCTTCCTTTATAAAGGAAGAAATCAATCCACAAGCTTGGTTGAAGACTGTGGAAAGCGCAACAGAAGAAATTAAAAAACATGAGCTTGAAAAGGTTGTACTCGCAAGGGAATTACGTGTTTTTTCAGACGAACCATTTTCGGCTGAAGCAACGTTAATGCGACTATTAGATGAACAAACAGCTAGTTTTGTTTTTGCATTTGAAAATGAAGGTCACTGTTTCATTGGGGCATCACCTGAACGCCTTGTGAAACAGGAAAAAGAACATACACTTTTTACTTGTCTTGCAGGATCAATTAAACGAGGAATGAGTGATAGCGAAGACCGGAAACTCGGAAAAATGCTTTTACAAGATGATAAAAATTTGCATGAGCACCAACTTGTTGTAGATATGATAAAAGAAGTTGCCCTTACGATGTGCACAAATGTCAAAATACCTGACGGGCCTACTCTTTTCAAATCGCGCCACATTCAACACTTATTTACTCCAATTACAGCGAAAGCAACCGAACATTCCTTACTAGCGATTGTTGAAGCTCTCCATCCAACTCCTGCCCTTGGTGGCGCACCAAAACTTAAAGGTGTAGAAAAAATTCGGGAAATTGAAGAGCTTGATCGTGGCTGGTATGCGGCTCCGATTGGATGGCTCGACTATAACCGAAATGGAGAGTTTGCCGCGGCGATCCGGTCTGCCCTGCTCCAAGGGAAGGAAGCTTCACTTTTCGCTGGTGTCGGACTTGTGGCTGATTCGAATCCGTTAAGTGAATATGATGAAACGTTAATAAAATTCAAGCCAATGTTGTCTGCTTTAGGAGAAGAAGAAAATGATTGAACACGATGCTCTAACAAAATATACCGCTGCTTTTGTTGATGAACTCGCTCGTTCAGGAACTCGTCATGCTGTCATAAGTCCGGGTTCCCGTTCAACACCTTTAGCCCTTTTGCTTGCGGAGCATCCTAACATTAAAATCTGGCTACAAGTCGACGAACGATCAGCTGCCTTTTTTGCGTTAGGGATTGCAAAGGCTGCAAATGAACCCGTTGCCTTACTCTGTACTTCTGGCACAGCTGCCGCTAATTATTATCCAGCGGTTATTGAAGCCCGTTTATCGCGTGTCCCTCTCATCGTACTAACCGCTGACCGACCGCATGAATTACGCGATTCAGGAGCCCCACAAGCAATCGACCAAGTTCATCTGTTTGGGAAGTATCCAAAATGGTTTGTCGATATGGCCCTCCCTGAACAGACAGAAGAAGTGATTCGATATGTGAGAATTAGTGCAGCAAGAGCAGTTGCCAACGCAACCCATCGTCCAGCTGGACCCGTTCACATCAACTTTCCATTTAGGGAGCCGCTCATTCCTAACTTATCGGCCTCCTCTCTTTGGGATGAGGGGCATGATATTGTGCAACCCTTTACTACAGTAATAGAGGGGCACTCAGTGATGACTAGTGAGCAATTGCAATCGCTTGGGAATCTCCTGTCTACCACAGCAAAAGGATTAATCGTCTGCGGACCATTAGATCATATGAACGCTCATGAAGACTTGCTTTTATTAGCACAACGACTTGATTATCCAATTTTAGCTGACCCATTATCACAATTACGGACTCGTTTTGGAGAAGGCAGCGAGCTGATTATTGAATGTTATGATGCGTTCTTACGAGTCGAACAGTTTGTGGAACATTATAAACCTGAAGTTATCATTCGCTTTGGCGCAATGCCGGTATCTAAAGCTTTAACCCTTTATTTGAATAAATATACAGGATGCCAGCAAATCGTAGTTGATGAAGGCTTAGGTTGGCGTGACCCGACGTTGTCTGCTACGCAGATGATATATTCCGAGCTCACTGATTTATGTCAACGACTACCTTCATTTATTCAGCCTCAACATTCAGAAGCACGACAAGCCTGGCTTTCAGCTTGGCAACAATATAATCAATTAAGTAGGCAGATTATACAACGAGAAAGTCAACACGAAACGATAAACGAAGGTCAACTTATGCTTGAGACTATTTCTTTAATGGAAGAAAATGCATTATTGTTCGTCGGAAACAGTATGCCGATTCGTGATTTGGACACGTTTTTATTTACAGAAACGAAACAAATTACGACGATGGCCAATCGAGGTGCGAACGGAATTGATGGAGTTGTCTCAACAGCATTAGGGGCAAGTACACAAACGGAGCAGCTTGTCCTAGTCATTGGCGATTTATCCTTTTTCCATGATTTAAATGGGTTGTTAACCGCAAAGCTTTACGATTTAAACATTACAATCATCGTCGTAAATAATGATGGTGGCGGGATTTTTTCCTTTTTGCCTCAAGCTGATCATGATATAGCCCATTTTGAAGAATTATTTGGCACACCAATTGGTGTTAATTTCGAACAAGCTGTTACTATGTACGACGGCGAATACGCACGTGCTACAAATTGGAAAGAGTTTCAAGAATTTTACACCCATAGTCTTAAATCGACAGGCTTACATGTAATTGAAGTCGTCACAGAACGACAGGAAAACGTGCAAATCCATCGAGACTTGTGGCGTCATGTTGAAGACGGAGTTCTCCAAAGACTGGAGAATCGAGCTTAAATGTTCTACCGGATAAATGACGTTAATTATAATGTGAGAATTGAAGGTCAGGGCCCGCCGCTTCTATTGTTACATGGGTTTACGGGCTCACTGTTAACATGGACCCCATTCATTCCTATTTTTTCAAAGAAATTTACAACAATTACAGTTGATTTAATCGGTCATGGAAGAACAGATGCCCCAATCGATTGGATGCGCTACTCGATTACTAAAGCGGCAGATGATCTAGACGCACTTTTAAACAAGCTAAACATTGACACATGTCATGTTCTCGGCTATTCAATGGGAGGAAGACTTGCACTCATGCTTGCGTGTCGCTTTCCAAATCGCGTACATTCTCTTATTCTTGAAAGCAGTTCGCCAGGATTACAGACTGAAGAAGAGCGTAACGAAAGAAGGCAGGCAGATGAAAGGCTTGCCAATGACATTGAACAACAAGGCATCGACAAGTTCATTCACTATTGGGAGAACATTCCTTTATTTCAAACACAAAAAAGAGTAAGATTAGAGAAGAGAAAAAACTTACGCTCGAATCGCTTGAAAAATCAAACTCACGGCCTAGCAAACAGCTTACGGGGAATGGGGACAGGCAATCAGCCTTCACTCTGGTCATTCCTTCCTTCTCTTACGATGCCAGTTTTGCTACTTGCTGGTGCATTAGATACGAAATACGTCAAAATCGCTCATGCGATGAAAAAAAACTTTCAGCAAGCACAGCTCGAAATCGTAAAAGATGTAGGCCATACGATTCATTTTGAAAAAAGCGAACAATTCAGTACACTTGTATTGGAATTTTTAAACCAAATTTAAGGAGGAAGATTTATCACATGACCATTCAATGGGAAAAAACAAGAAATTATGAAGATATTATTTATGAAACACATGGTGCGATTGCAAAAATAACGATCAATCGACCAGAAGTACATAACGCATTCCGTCCAAAAACGGTTATGGAGTTAATTGATGCTGTTGCTTACGCACGCGACGATGCCGATATCGGTGTCATTATTTTAACAGGTGCAGGCGAAAAAGCCTTTTGCTCGGGGGGAGACCAAACGGTGCGTGGCCACGGTGGATACGTAGGAGAGGATCAAATTCCTCGTCTAAACGTGCTCGACTTACAACGTCTCATTCGTGTTACACCAAAGCCTGTCATTGCAATGGTTGCCGGTTATGCGATTGGAGGAGGTCACGTCCTTCACATAGTGTGTGACTTAACGATTGCTGCTGACAATGCTGTATTTGGACAAACAGGCCCGATGGTCGGAAGCTTTGACGCTGGCTATGGTGCTGGTTATTTAGCAAGAATTGTTGGTCATAAAAAGGCACGTGAAATCTGGTATTTATGCCGTCAATACAGCGCTGAGGAAGCACTTGATATGGGACTTGTGAACACGGTCGTTCCTCTCGATAAACTTGAGGAAGAAACGGTTCAATGGTGTAACGAAATGCTAGAAAAGAGCTCGACAGCACTTCGCTTCCTGAAAGCCTCCTTCAACGCCGATACGGACGGTCTTGCTGGTCTTCAGCAACTCGGTGGAGATGCAACATTACTATACTATACAACTGATGAAGCGAAAGAAGGTCGCGACGCGTTTAAAGAAAAACGTAAGCCGGACTTTGACAAATATCCGCGCTTCCCATAAAAGCTCATTATCAGCTTGATGCTCGCCATCAAGCTGATTTATTTTAATGTACGCTGTTTTCTATAATATTGTTTCTAAACAATATGTATAAACTGTGCGGTAGCTTAAAAGTAAAGGTAAGCGT
>DKGN01000199.1 GCA_002453275.1 Caryophanales bacterium UBA6769 | reverse complement strand
TTTTTACAAATTTTCATTTCTCCACTTCATTCTTGAATAATTTTTTCCACATTGGGAGAGGATGACGAATGGGAGGAGTGAACAAAAGAAATGAGAATAGTTAAAAAAGTTTTTCGCCGTACGTCGATGACGGTCCTTCTGGTCGTTGCGTTACTGTCTACGTATACCTCAATAACTGGGGTAAAGGCAAAAGAGCTGTCAGAGTGGTTTTTAGACAACCAAGCAGGGATATTCGGTGGTCTTGTGAAAACAGGGGTATTTTATGAAAGAACGGTTGTCGCCTCTACGCCCTTAACTGAAAGTTCAATAGAAGAATCACTCGAGCAAGCGATAGATTGGACACAATATCCTGCTCAAACTGTCGTAGCAACAGGCTATACAGCAGGTAAAGAATCGACAGGGAAGACACCAGATGATCCAGCTTATGGAATCACATACTCAGGGGTAAAGGTGAAGAGGGATTTGTACTCAACCATTGCCGCTGACCCAGCAGTGTTTCCAATTGGGACGGTATTGTTCATACCGGGATATGGGTACGGTGTCGTCGCCGATACTGGCTCAGCCATAAAAGGAGATAAAATTGACTTGTATTTTGAAACCGTCGAAGACGTGTATGATCAATGGGGAAAAAAAGAAGTAACAGTCTATACTGTTAATCGTGGAGATGGAACGTTAACAGAAAAAGCACTATTAGAATTGAATGAAGATGAAGCGATGCAAGTGTTTCGCCAACAATATACTGAAAGTTAAAACTCAATGGAAAAGTCATTGAGTTTTTTTGTTGATGAAGAGGCTTTACAGCATAATAATATAAAGTAAGAAGGTCGTAAAAACACCGAGGATTGCACCAGCCAATACTTCGCTAGGCTCATGGCCAAGAAGTTCTAATAATTCCTCTTGTTTTTGAACTTTATCTTTTTCCGACCATGTTCTCATTTCTTCTATTAAGCGATTAAAATCCCGAATTAATTGGTTAATCATAATCGAATGTTTTCCGGACTGTCTTCTTACTCCTGTGGCATCATACATGACAATAAATGCAAAAATAGCTGCTATTGCGAAGAGAGGAGAGTCGAGTCCTTCCTGAATCGCAAGCGCAAAAGCAAGAGCTGTTACTCCGCTCGTGTGAGAGCTCGGCATATTGCCACTGCTACTTAATAGTCGCCAATCCCATTGTTTCGTAACGAAAAAGCGTATGATCACTTTTAACAGTTGAGCTAAGATAATGGCGATTATTCCACATAATAAAGGGAAATTCGAAATAATTAAATTGAACATCGTTAACCTGTCCCTTTTTCAATAGTGCACACATTATAGCATATGTGGGGGAGAGAATTACAAAACCGTGTCTTATCAGTCGATAGGAGACACGGTCGTGAGGAGAATGCATTTATTTATGCTACTGATTGTTTTGATAAATTTCCACTACGATGCAAGGCACGATAAATACGAGGGGCCATCATAGCTGTTAGTGCGGTTAAAAGGATATCCTTCGGTAAAGGTGGCACCATTAATAGCCAAGCCATCCCATAATTAAAGCCTTCAGGTGCTTCAGCCCAAAACTTGAAAGCAAAATACATGTAGTTCGTTCCAAATCCATAATTAATAATAAGTCCAATAAAACATGCTACTAAAAATCTCATGAAACTTGGATCCTTCACGCTTTCAATAATTTTACCAACAACATATGTAACTAGAACGTATGATAATAGAAATCCAAAGGTTGGCTTGATTAAAATAACAGGTCCCCCTGTAAACTGAGCAAACACGGGTGCACCGACTAATCCGATGAATAAGTAAAGTATCATGGATAAGGAACCGAGTCGGCTACCAAGAATAGCTCCAGCCATAATGGCGAAAAAAGTTTGTAACGTAATTGGAATTCCACCAATGACTAGAAATTGCGCAATATTTGCCCCAACTCCCATGAGTGCTGCAAATAAAGCCATAAATGTTAAATCAACGGCTCGAAATTTTTTATTATTCAAGTGTGTACCCTCCTTTTTTTAATGTATTATCGAAAGCATAAACAAAATACGAAGTAATGTCAACCACATCATTAAATAGGTTAACATTACTTCGTATCAAGTTGATTATTTATTTTTTATTGTTTTTGTCGTGAGTGTCACCGCTGCAAGTTCCTTACGATTAATTTCAAATCCGATGCCCGGTGTATTTGGTACATTAATGTAGCCATTGTCCATTGTTACTTCAGGGAAAATAATATCGCGTTCCCAATAACGAGAAGAGGCTGATGTATCACCAGGGAGCGTAAAGTTAGGAAGACTTGAAATGGCAATGTTGTGTGCGCGACCAATGCCTGAATCAAGCATACCTCCACACCAAATAGGTATTTCGTTCGCGTGGGCAAGATCATGAATTTTTTTTGCTTTCGTTAATCCACCAACTCGCGCAACTTTGACGTTAATCGTTTGACAACTTTGTAACATTAGCGCTTGATGTGCATCGTGATAAGACGATATGCTTTCGTCAAGACATATAGGGGTGTTGATTTTTTTTTGTAATGCTGCATGCTCAACAAAGTCATTTGAAGCAAGTGGTTGTTCAATCATCATTAATTCATAGCGATCGAGTTTTTTTAATAATTCGAGATCGCGAAGTGAATAAGCTGAATTGGCATCAGCCATGAGCGGTAAGGTCGGAAAGTTGTCACGGATAGGGGAGAGAATAGATTCCTCCATTCCTGGGGAGATCTTTACTTTTATCCGCTTGTAGCCTTCATCAAGATACTGTTCGATCGTACGAATTAATTGTGCTTCAGATTGTTGGATGCCAATGGCGGCTCCGACTTCAATTTTATCCTTCGTTCCACCAAGCAGTTGACTTAGGGGGCTTTGATGGCGTTTTGCATACACATCCCAGACCGCTTCTTCGATTGCAGCCTTCGCCATTTTATTGCGTTTAATCAATTGAAATAACGATTGCAAGTCATTTGGATGGTTGATTGTGCGTTTTAGTACAAGTGGAATGAGAAAGTCTGTTAATATATGCCATGCAGTTGTAATCGTTTCCTCTGTGTACCAAGGCGCTGAAAACGCTGAGCATTCCCCCCAGCCAGTGACCCCATGTTCATCTATAAGTTCAACGATAATAAATTCACGAGCTGTTGTAGACCCTTGGCTTGTCGTAAAAGGGGATTTTAAAGTCATATTAATATGATGAAGGGTGACACTATGAAAATTCACTTTACTTCACGTCCCTAACTTATTATCTAAAAGGTGGACAAGTTCACGTCGTAGTAACTTATTTGCTGCATTTCGTGGCAAAGCATCAACGAAATGAATGTGCTTTGGAAGTTTAAAGCGTGCAAGCCTTGCTTGACAGTGGTTTAGTATGTCATGTTTTGTTACTTTTTCTTTGCAAACGCAAAAGGCAATTGGTACTTGTCCCCATTGTTCATCGGTGATACCGGTTACACCTGCTTCTGTAATTGCTGGGTGTGATAAGAGAACTTCTTCAATTTCAGCGGGATAGACATTTTCTCCACCAGAGATGATGAGATCACTTCTGCGATCAACGACAAATAAAAACCCATCTTCGTCAACGTAACCGAGGTCGCCTGTATACAGCCATCCATCTTGTATCGTCTCAGCCGTGTCTTTTTTACGATTTAAGTAACCTGACGTAACACTCGCACCTTTAACGACAATTTCGCCTATTTCATTTGCTGGAAGTGTTACGCCAGATTTTTCAATTTTTAATTGTGCATGCATGAGTGGTTTACCTGCTGAGCCTATTTTTGTTAGCATATAATCAGATGATAGAGTAACAATTTGTGCTGCCGTTTCAGTCATACCATAAGTCTGAAAGACAGGGATATTCCGCTTCTGACATTTTTCAAGTAAAGGAACGGGGGCAGGACCTCCGCCAAGGAGCATACATCTAAAGGATGCAGGGTACTCGCCTTCAAGCTCTTCAAGCATTTTGGTGAGCATCGCTGTGACGACAGAAACGATCGTCACTCCATTATTTATAATCGCTTCATTTACTTGCTTAGGAGCAAATTGCTTTTGGATAAAAATCGGCATGCCGTAAATGACGTTTCGCATAATGATCGATAGTCCACTCATGTGAAACATTGGGACAGAGCAGAGCCATTTATCGGTTTCGTGTAAACCTAAGTTAAGACTCGAACCAATCGCACTCCACCAATGATTCCCATACGTAAGGATGACTCCTTTTGGTGAGCCTGTCGTTCCTGACGTATACATAATCGTATGATGTTGTTGTAAGTTCACTTCTGTTTGTAGGTCGACTTGGACTTGTTTTTCATTCGACAATTGAGCCGTGCTAACTACGTTGATGTCGATGTCACGTTTGAGATCAGTCACTTTGTTTGAGAAGCATTCATCGTAAATAAGTAACTTTGCTTCAGAGTCATGAATTTGATAGGTAAGCTCAGAAGCTGTCAAACGATGGTTTAACGGTACAATGACTGCGCCTATATATTCAAGTGCGTGAATCATTGTCACGGTATGAATCCCGTTCTCAAGTAAAAATGCAATCGTATCACCTGCTTTTACATGTAAAGATGCAAGCTGTCGTGCTGTTTTCTCTGAGTAAGTATGAAGCTGTAAAAAGGTGAGAGATTCCCCGTTAGTTTCTAGAGCCGTTCGCTGAGGAGTAAGAAACGCCCGTTTGTAAAGCCAATTTGGCATACTGTCTACCATGAAATATCCTCCATTACTTAAAAATAAAAGCTTTTTCGTAGGATTTATTGCTACAGTTGAACGATACTGTGCGGTAATGAATTGGATCCGACCGCTTCGGCAGAATACTTCGCTTTCCATGGGCACGGCCTCAGCTTCGAAGTATAGGATGTACAAGTGCAGGTGTTGCGACAGGACGTCGCGTATTTAACCAGCCTTCAGAAGCAAAAAGCGCTTCTTCAGGGAGCTTCGGACTCGTGCTTTTCCCAAAGGAGTCTGCGTATTCTGCCTACGCTAACTAGCTTATTCCTTATTCTTATTTAAAGGCAGACTTTGCTTTCAGTCATTTAACTTTCTGTCATTATTTTTTA
>DKGN01000120.1 GCA_002453275.1 Caryophanales bacterium UBA6769 | reverse complement strand
GAGATGGAACGGCGAACGATGGAAGATGTAACTCGGCTTTTACATGGAGCGAACATTATAGGCTGTAAAGTAATCATTACAGGTCTTCAGCCACATATTATTCGTGAAATGAAGCAATACAGTGGATCATTTGAAGGGTTAGCAGAAACGAAAGGGACTTTGCAAAAAGCTTTGAAAGAGTATTTGCAGTAAGGCGATTTATTACGATAAAAGGTGCCGCGGAGGCACCTTTTATGATCTAGAGCCCCAATATTTTTTAATAAAATCGGCACGCCCAGAACCACGACGATATTGGTTGTAATGAAGCGGATTTTTTTTGTGATAATTTTGATGATAGCGTTCTGCTTCATAGAAGGGAGAGGCTGGCAAAATAAGCGTCGCAATCGGCTTTGAAAACTTTCCGCTTTTCTCAAGAGCCTGTTTTGAAGCTTCTGCTGCTTGCTTTTGTTCATCGTTATGATAAAAAATGGCTGTCCGATAAGATGACCCGCGATCAAAAAATTGCCCACCTTCATCTGTAGGGTCAATTTGTTGCCAAAAAATTTCTAGCAGCTTTTCGTATGGAAAAACGTTCGGATCGAATGTAATTTGAACAGCTTCAAAATGACCTGTTGTGTTCGTACAAACTTCTTCATATGTTGGATTTTCTGTATGGCCACCCGTATAGCCAGAAACAATCTTTTCAATCCCAGCTTGTTCTTCAAAGGGTGATACCATACACCAAAAACAACCACCAGCAAATGTAGCTAATGTATCCTTCTTCACGTTTATACTCCTTTCCATGCTTCCTTATCGTAGATTAATGTAAAATTAGGATGCTTTTTGAGAGCAGATGCCGGAAAGTTCTCAGTCACGTCCTCGTTTAGTAAACGATGCAAAGCTTGTGACTTTTCTTTTCCGGAAATGAGCAAGACGATTCTTTTACTTTTTAAAATGGAGGCTATTCCCATCGTAATGGCTTTCGTAGGGACTTCCTCACGGTTTTGAAAAAATCGACCATTCACTTCCCGAGTATTTTCAGTTAGTTCGACGACATGTGTAAGCGAGTCGAAAGATGTACCAGGTTCATTAAATCCGATATGTCCATTTTGCCCAATGCCAAGCAGTTGTATGTCAAGCCCACCGAGTTGATCGATAAGGGATTCATAGCGTTCACATTCTATCGTTAAATCTAATGCCGTTCCATCTGGCACGTGGGCATTTTCCTGTTTAAGGTTAAGATGATGATAGAATCGTTCATTCATATAGTAACGATAGCTACTCGGGTGTTTTTTCGAAAGCCCAACATATTCGTCTAAATTCACCGTTGTGACATTTTTATAAGAAGTTCCATTCTTTTTATAGTCTGCGATCATTCGTTTATATGTACCGAGTGGCGTGCTACCTGTTGCTAAGCCGAGCTTTGCGTTCGGATTGTTACGCACTTTTTGAATAAAGAGCTCACTCGCTTTTTCACTCATCTCTTCATACGATTCCACCTCAATGATGTTCATCTTCATCCACTCCTCATCTTAATTTTCACATTATATCATGTCTTGTAGTTACGGCATATGATTATTTTTTAAGTTTTGTAAGTGTTACAGACATTGTACTCTAATTTCTAGAGGAAGTGTCATACGTATAAATTGTTTGTTCACATGAATGTCATGAAGGCAACGGGGAAACAGACGAACGATATGTTAGACTATGTTTGAAAATGTTAGAATTAAACAATAACGGAAGAGAGGATTGCCGTGCTTCCAATTGAACGTCAAAATCGGATTAAACAATTGGTAAAATCAAAAGGCTCATTAAAAATCTCAGAATTAAGTAAAGAGCTTGGTGTGTCGGAAATGACGATTCATCGAGATGTAAAACCTTTACTTGCAGAGGGGATCATAACAAAAACCTTTGGTGGCATTGCTCTTGTACCAGAGGTGGACGCAGAAGATATTTCAGCGGGAGTGACGGCATGCGTTTTTTGCGGACAATTTGTTACGGAGCGTTTGGCATACAGGCTTATATTACAAACAGGCGAAATTGAACAAGCTTGCTGTGCTCATTGCGGCTTACTTCGTCATCACCAATTGGGGAATGAAGTGATGCAAGCAATTTGCCATGATTTTCTTAGGCAAACGACAATTAGCGCATTGAATGCCTACTATGTTATGGATACAACTGTGAATATCGGATGCTGTCAACCGCAGGTGTTAACGTTTGAATTGCGTGAACACGGGGAGCGGTTTGTCAAAGGTTTCGGTGGAATCATTTATTCTTTTCAAGAGGCGACAGCTGCAGTGCATCAACAAATGGAGCAAAATGAACAATCGCATTGTGAAAGGTGTGATACTTAATGTTTTTAGAAAAATTTAAGAAAGTCTCTTTCTTCCTAGTAGGTCTCCTTATTTTAGCGGCATGTGGTGGCGGCTCTGCGTTAACAGATGAAGGATCATATGTAGCGGAGCAGGACTGGTTGATTGAAGATTTCACGTATACAAATGAAAGTGATGAAGAATTTGGCTTGGCAGAGTTGGAAAATGAAGTATGGCTAGCTGATTTTATTTTTACAAATT
>DKGN01000148.1 GCA_002453275.1 Caryophanales bacterium UBA6769 | reverse complement strand
CTTTTCTATTCAATAGCAAACAATGCGGCATGGATGATGCCGATTTTTTCACTCATTATTTTCATTGTTCCTTTGTGGCTGCTTTTGTCATTACTAACAAAACACCGCCTCGGGCTAAGTGACCTTATTTTTAAATTAACGGGTAACTATGTAGGAACTATCATTGTTTCATTTTTATTTCTTATTTTTTTTTCTGGAACAATTAATAACTTCCGTGGCCATATCGAAATTGTGAATACGTTAGTTTTTCACAAAACTCCGATAGCAGTTATTTTCTTTATTTTTATATTAGTCAGTTTTTATATCGCTTATCGGGGATTTGAAGCGATTGGGCGTGTAAGCTGGCTTGTTTTCACGCCGCTTCAAATATTTATGCTTTTGCTCATTATTTTATCATGGGAAGAAATTAATTGGGGGTTTCTCTTTCCGATTGCAGGTCCTGGACTTATGAAAATAATGAAGGAAAGCATAAAGCACAGTTCCATGTTTTCAGAAATAATTTTATTAGCTGCATTCTATCCTTTTTTACGTAGTGCCAAAGACTTCCGATACGGCTCGATCGGAGGGGTTGCCTTTTCCATTTTTCAAGTTTCATTATTTTTAATTTTATTATTACTCGTTTTTGATTATCCAGGGGTTGACCGTATGAGTTTTCCGTATCAACAATTGACAAGGTATATCACAATCGGTGGAGTCGTCTCGCATGTAGAAGGCGTATTTTTAGGGTTTTGGTCAGTAGTTTCAGCTATCCATTTTGCAATTTATTTGCTACTCTCAGCGTCTTTATTTTCTAGTGTGTTACGTTTGCAAGAAGGGGCTCGGCTTCTTATTCCACTCGCTGGGCTTGTTTTCTTTGTAGGCTTGCTTCCAGAGAATGCGTTTACGACCCTTAATATGAGAGAGTGGCTCGCGATCTGTGCATCATGGACACTCATCGTCACACCTGTTCTATTATGGGGATTAGATAAATGGAAGGGACGGCTACAAAAATGAAAAAACAAATATTTTTTTTGTATGCCGTCGCAACGTTGTTCTTGCTTACGGGTTGTTGGGATAAGATGGAATTGGAAGATCGAGCGTATGTAGTCGTGCTCGGAATTGATAAAAGTGAAGACGAGAATTACGTTGACATTACGTTCCAAATTGCAAATCCGCAAGTCGGATCGTCTGCAACTGGTGACGAATCGATGTTGGAGCCACCAAGTGATATCGTGACTATCACAGCGATAGACGTTGCTGCTGCCAAAGACCTCGTCAACAGCATTGTTACGAGGCGAGTTAGTTTTCGCCATTTACAAACATTAGTTATCGGTGAAGATCTCGCGAGAACCGAACAATCCCATCACATCGTTAGTTCAGCGATTATTGAGCCTGAAATCCGCCATTCGATGAGCTTTATCGTTAGTAAAGAACCTGCGCAGCAATTTATTAATAATAACAAACCAGCAATGGAAACACGTCCACATAAATATTATGATTTTATGCGGAGACGCTGGAAAGAGCTTGGCTTTGTACCGGATGCGAACTTGAATCGCTACTTTCAAAGGCAGTTTGGAGAATTGTTTTTAGCTGTTTATGCAACGACGGAAAAGACAAACGAAGAACCTACGGATGAAGGGTATACTTCTGGTGACTTGCCTCAACAAGGCGGTGATCCAGTCCAGATGGTCGGATCGGCAGTATTTAAATATGGAAAAATGATAGGCACAATTACAGGCCGGGACACAAAAATTACCCTAGCTCTAAGGGACAGGTCAGGTATTAGAAGTGGACTTGAAACTTTTCAAGACCCGATAAACGCAAACTATCCGATTAGCGTTCGTATGTTTCAAGTGAGCAACCCAGACGTTAAATTATCGTTGCATAAGAACCCCATTCAGATTGATGTGACAATGCCAGTTCGCTTAGAAGTGGTTTCTGACTTAAGTTTAACGAACTACTCCACTAACATGAAAAACCAACAGATCTTAAAAGAGTCGTTAAAAAAACAGCTAGAAGAAAAAACGTTAGAATCTATTCAAAAAATGCAGGAGGAATTTAAAGCCGAGCCCTATCTGTGGCATTTAAAGGCAAGGAAAAAATTTTGGACACTTAAAGAATTTGAGGACTATAAATGGGAAGAGAAATTTGCCGATGCTAACGTTACTGTTAATTACGAGGTAGAAATCGCGAACTTTGGAGAGCAAACGAAGCCAGCAAAACTAAAAAGAGCTCAAGAGAAAGAGGAATAAATAAAGATGCCATATTTATATTTTGCCCTCGGGACTTATTTAACATATTATACATTTAAATATGCTCGAAATGTATGGAAGAAAGGAAATAAAGGAGCGAGTGTTGTTCTATTTCTTCTTTCTGCATCTTTTCCGATACTAACATTTTTCTTAATAATTTTACCGAAGTGAAACGGAAGTGCTTGCTTTAAGCGAAAATACTATTGCATAATTAATAGTAGAAGATTTCAGTGGAGAGGATTGTCAGGATGAAGCTAATATATAGTGGAAAAACGAAGGACGTTTATACTCTAGATGATGGAAATGTTATGCTAAAATTTAAAGACGATGTTACTGGTGAGGATGGAGTCTTCGACCCAGGTGCGAATACAGTTGGATTATCAATCGAAGGTGTCGGTCGTGCGGGATTACGGATAACGAAATACTTTTTTGAAGCACTGAACGAACGTCAAATTCCGACTCATTATATTGATGCGAATGTGGATGAAGCGACGATGATCGTGAAGCCCGCAGAGATGTTCGGTGACGGATTGGAAGTTATTTGTCGCTACAAAGCCGTTGGAAGTTTTTTACGTCGTTACGGAAAATATGCTGAAGAAGGCCAGTCTCTCGATGCATTTGTTGAAGTGACACTTAAGGATGACGAACGTGGCGATCCACCCATTAGTGAAGATGCGCTTGCAATGCTTGGTATTTTGTCAAAGGAAGAATATGCAACTTTAAAGAACCTTACAATTAAAATTGCTGAATTTGTAAAAGCAGAGCTAGCAAAATGTGACATTAAATTATTCGACATCAAATTTGAGTTTGGCAGGGTAGGGGACGATCGGCATATTGCACTTATCGATGAAATTTCGGGTGGCAACATGCGCGCATTTCATTCAGGCAAGCCAGTTACCCCACTTGAGCTTGCAACGATTTTATTAGATGAACATAAATGAACGACTGTGTTCGGAGGGCAACTTCATAGGAAGCCCTTTTTTATTTGTCGAAAACCTTAGTTTATTGGGACGAACTGTGAAGTAAGCCATGAATAAAATGACCTTTAATATGTGAACATTTTTTAAATAATACAAAAGATTTATTGCTATTTATGCTCACTTCATGTAGTTTTAAATGATATAAGAATTTGACAGAGCCTCCTTGATCTTTGGTTTCTGGATGAATTGTTAAATGTAACAAAGAGGAGAGAAAATTGAATGGAGAAGAAGAATATACGAGTAGAATCAGATTTAATAGGCTCAAAAGAAGTTCCTGCTAATGTGTATTACGGTATCCAAACATTGCGAGCGGTTGAAAATTTCCCAATAACAGGACATAAATTGAACGAAGAGCTCATTCGGGCCTTCGCAATTGTAAAAAAGGCAGCAGCACTTGCGAACGCCGAAGTAGGCCAGCTAGATGAAAAAATCAGCAAAGTGATCGTTCAAGCCTCAGAAGAGATCATTGCTGGTCAGTGGCACGATCAATTTATTGTCGATCCGATTCAAGGCGGCGCGGGGACATCGACTAATATGAATACAAACGAAGTAATTGCAAATCGTGCGTTAGAATTGCTTGGGGAAGCAAAGGGTAATTACAAGTTAGTAAGCCCGAACTCTCATGTGAATATGTCACAGTCAACAAACGATTCATTTCCGACAGCGATTCATATTTCAACGTTATCGCTAATCGAAACTTTACTGAAAACAATGAATGAATTAAAGAGCGCACTACTTAATAAAGCGGACGAATTTGATGATATTATTAAAATGGGAAGAACCCATATGCAAGACGCTGTTCCAATTCGATTAGGACAGGAATTTGCAGCATATGCACGAGTTCTTGGACGAGATATTCGCCGGCTTGAACAAACTCGAGAAAACTTATATGAAGTTAACATCGGGGCTACTGCTGTAGGTACAGGCTTAAATGCTGAACCGAAGTACATTACACGCGTCGTTGAAATATTAAGTGAATTAAGTGGACATCCACTTAAAAACGCTGAAGATCTCGTAGATGCGACACAAAATACAGACGCTTATACTGAAGTTTCATCCGCGCTTAAAATTTGTATGGTGAACATGTCCAAAGTGGCGAATGACTTGCGTTTAATGTCTTCTGGTCCTCGGACAGGATTTGGTGAGATTGTCCTTCCAGCTCGTCAGCCTGGCTCATCGATTATGCCTGGAAAAGTAAATCCAGTGATGTGTGAAGTTGTGAACCAGGTGGCATTCCAAGTGATCGGAAATGACCATACGATTAGTTTTGCATCAGAAGCAGGTCAATTTGAATTAAATGTGATGGAGCCTGTTCTTGTCTACAATCTTCATCAATCACTTAGTATGATGAACAACGTATTTCAAGTGTTTAAGCAATATTGTATTGATGGCATCATTGCAAACAAAGAAGCATGTAATGATTATGTGGAAAGCAGTATTGGGATTGTGACAGCGCTAAATCCACATATCGGCTATGAAGCTGCAACGAAAGTCGCAAAGGAAGCGTTAGAGACAGGTAAGTCAGTTCGTGAACTATGTGTTGTTCAAAACCTTTTGACGGAAGACGAGATTAATCAGATTCTCGATCCGTATGAAATGACACATCCAGGAATTGCCGGTTCCTCTTTGCTCGCAAAAATTTAACATGCACCCCTTTTTTGAACAAACACTACATTTACTGGACACAGAACTCGCTCGAATTCAGACAGCATTCGCACGGCTAGCTGAGGACTTCATATGGGAAAAACCGAAACACTATATGAATAGTATCGGTAACTTGTGTCTTCATCTTGCAGGAAATGAACGGCAAAATATTGTAAGTGGAATCGGTGGTACGCCTTTTATTCGTAGCCGTTCAAATGAATTCTTTGCTGAAGATGGGTATACAGCGGATGAATTATGCAAAATGTTGACCTCAATTCGTGAACAGTCCCGTATGATTTTACAACCGTTAACTGAACAAGATTTTGCGAAGAACATCCGAATTGAATATCCTCCGAATTCAAACGTGTCGTCGTACACAAAACCACTTTTGCAACTCGTGTATCATACGACAGCGCACTATTCGTTTCATACTGGGCAAATTATCCTACTAACAAAGTTCTTTCAAACTGGAGAAGAGAATCTACTCCAATGGCAGCACTAATAAAATAAACTTTATGGAGGTAACAAGTCGTGAACAAAAAGAGATTTTTGGCAATGCTCACATTTCTCGCTTTAGCCCTTGCTCTTACAGCGTGTGGCGGTGACAAAAAAGAAGAAGAGAAAAAAGATACAACAGGTGAAAAGACCGGAGAGAACGTATCCGTTGATATTGGGATGCTCAAGTTAACAAGCTCTGCTCCCCTATTCATCGCCATTGAAAAAGGTTTTTTTGAAGAAGAAGGCATCGATGCAAAGGAAGTCTGGTTTGACGCAGCCCAACCAATTGCTGTTGCTACAACGTCTGGAGATGTTGATGTCGGTGCAACAGGCATCACAGCAAGCTTATACAACATGGTCGCTGGCGGAGAAGAGCTTCTCATCGTCGCAGATAAAGGGAGAGAGCAAGAAGGCTATTCATCTACTGCTTTTCTCGTTCCAAATGACTCTGACGTAGAGAAGATTGATGAACTAAAAGGCAAAAGAATAGGCATTACTCAAACAGGGTCAACGTACCACTATATGGCTGGGAAAGTGCTTGAAGAGCACGGATTATCCGTCCAAGACGTTGAGCTTGTTCCGTTAAATAGTATTCCTGGTCTTATGGATTCTTTAGAAAGTAAGCAAGTGGATGCTGTTCTTCTCAACGAACCAAATATTTCTGTTGCTGTTGACGAAGGTTACGGGAAAGTGATTACGCAAATTGGTGATGAAATTGATTACCAAACATCAGGCATTTTCTTTGCGAAAAAGTTTGCTGAAAATGAAGATGCTGCAAAACGTTTCTTAAAAGCATACATTCGCGCAACAAACTACTATTATGATGCTGTTTTAGTTAAAGAAGGCGATGAGATCGTCCCAGGTGAAAATTACGACGAGGTCATTGACATTATTGCGAAATATACCGATCAAGAGCCAGATCTTATTAAAAAAGGACTCCCCTACATGGATCGTGATGGGAAGTTGCTAGATTCTGATATTCAAACGCAAGTCGATTGGTACGCAAAAGAAAAGCTTATTGATGAAACGATTGATGCAAGTGACATTGTCAACACGGATCTGCTTGAAGAAGCGCTTAACGAACTAGGGAAGTGACGACATCATGAAAATAGTCATCGAGAATGTGGGAAAAACGTTCGTTGATTCAAAGAAAAAAGAAGTAATTGCACTTGAGAATATTAGTTTTTCAATTTCAGAAGAAGAATTCATTGTTCTCGTTGGTCCGAGCGGTTGTGGAAAATCAACGTTGCTGAACATCGTCGGGGGGCTTCTTTCCCCGACGACGGGTTCAGTTTATTTTGAAGGTGAAGGATTAGATTCAAAAGAGCCAAACTTAGGCATCGTCTTTCAAGAAATAGCCCTCTTTCCTTGGCGCACGGTTTATGAAAACGTCGTGTACGGGCTTCAAGAAAGAAAGCTTAGCAAAGCCGAGCAAAGAGAAAAAGGTCAACATTACATTGACATGGTTGGATTAAGTGGTTTTGAAAATGCCTACCCAAAGCAGCTCTCAGGTGGTATGAAGCAACGTGCGGGGATTGCGAGGGCACTGGCGATTGAACCAGACCTGCTTTTAATGGACGAGCCATTTTCTGCGCTTGATGCCCAGACGAGAACACTTATGCAAGAAGAGCTTCTTACGATTTGGAATCGTACGAAGCTAAGTACTCTGTATGTTACGCATAACATACAAGAAGCGGTGTATTTAGCTGATCGAGTAATCGTCTTGTCACGACATCCAGGGAAAATAAAAGACATCATTGATATTGATTTGCCGAAAATCGGGAGAAATGACGAAGAGTATCGCATGCAGTTTGAACAATATGCGGACGATATTTGGCAACTTATTCGTCACGATGCTGAAGAAGCATTGAAGGAGGCGTAAGCGGTGACTGAACAACAGAAGAAGAAAGTCATTACGAACCGTGTTGCCTTCCTCGAACAGAAAGTACCTGCTTACGCATCCGCTCTTGGCATTGCTAGTCTTATTCTCGTTTGGGAGATCGTTAGTCGACTTGGGATTGTGTCGCCACTTTTCTTGCCAGCCCCATCCGCCATTTTAACGAACGGTTGGGAGATGCTTATCAATGGTGAGCTCATTGATAATTTGTTAGCGAGCTTATATCGGATTGTCATTGGTTATGCTATTGGATCATCGATCGGGATTATCGTAGGTCTTTTACTTGGGTTTTCACGATGGGCAGATGCAATCGGTACACCTGTCGTTTATTCGATTTATCCGATACCGAAAATTGCACTTTTACCATTATTTATTTTATGGCTTGGGATTGGCGAACTATCGAAGGTGACGATTATCGCACTTGGTGTCTTCTTCCCAGTCGTTATTAATACGTACTCAGGTGTAAAAAGTGTTGACCAAATGCTCATTAAAGCAGCGGTCACGTTCGGCTCAAATCATTTAAGCGTCATTCGTAAAGTAATCTTGCCTGGGGCGCTTCCGATGATTTTTGCGGGCTTAAAGCTTGCGGCCGGAACGTCACTTCTCCTTCTTGTTGCTGCAGAAATGATTGCAGCGCAAAAAGGGATCGGTTCGATGGTTCTGCATTATGGGAATTTAATGATTACATCGAAACTGATGGTCGGGGTTTTGATTTTATCACTACTTGGATTAACATTTAATCGAACGCTGCAATGGCTGGAACGACGGCTATTGCCATGGAAATAGTCTAATCAACACCATCCATCGCTATCGTTGCACAAAGCTGATGGATGGTTTTTCATTTAAGTCAACAATCATTGACTGTAACTTGAACGCTAGTAGACCTTAATCGTCTTCCGATTTTTCCAACATTTTAAAATCGATAAGTTGAACTATCGTATGTGGACAACAAACAAATCTGAATGAATACGGAAGAAAAGCATGGGATAATGAATTTAATGATTAATTAATCTGGAACGTTGATGCTTCAGCGCCGTAGATCCTGTTAAAATCCAATAATAAAGGACGATAGATATGGACATATTCCTCTCTATTTATTTATTTGTTTTTGGACTTATATTCGGTTCATTTTTCAATGTTGTCGGCATTCGAACAGCTGAGAAACAATCAATCGTGACTCCGCGCTCGCATTGTCCGAGCTGTCAATATGAGTTAAGTGCAACGGAGCTAATTCCCGTCGTTTCCTATGTATTGCAAAAAGGTAGATGTAAAAGTTGCCAAGCGTCCATCTCACCGAAATATCCGATGTTTGAGTTTGTGACAGCATGTCTTTTTGCGATTGCTCCAATTGCTGTCGGATGGTCAACTGAGTTGATTGTCGCTCTTTTACTTATCTCTCTTGTGATGATCGTATCGATTTCGGATCTGCATAAAATGTTAATTTCGAATCGAGTGTTATTGTTTTTCGCAATGGCAATTTTTATTGTTCGTTTGTTTGTCCCGATGAGCCCGTGGTGGGATCCTTATGCAGGTGCGTTACTCGGCTTTGGATTGTTATTTCTAATAGCGATAGTGAGTAAAGGAGGAATGGGTGGTGGTGACATTAAGTTGTTTGCCGTGCTTGGGTTGTTCCTCGGTGTGAAAGGTGTTTTGCTAACACTTTTCTTAGCAGCTTTTCTGGGTATGCTTTTTGGCTTTGGTCTT
Organism: Caryophanales bacterium UBA6769; assembly: GCA_002453275.1. GTDB lineage: Bacteria > Bacillota > Bacilli > Bacillales > UBA6769 > Pueribacillus. The sequence continues at coordinate 7,914 of DKGN01000148.1, read as the reverse complement.
GTTGTGACACGAAAATTAAAACGCAAACAGCCGCTACCGTTTGCTCCATTTATTGGACTCGCTGCACTGATTAGTTATGTGTATGGGGCAGATTTTTTGGAATTTTATTTTAGTTTATTTGTATAATTCGCTGGCAAGGCGATGGGACAATCTGTTTTCATTTCGTTTAACAGAATCCAATAAAACTGAAATACTATTGAATGAGCCTTTTACAAGCAAGTTTAAGCAAAACTAGACGTTCAGTTTATTCATAATTGCCGTTTCAAGTGGTTTAACCATTTTTGAACGGTTATTTTTTTACACGTATACATGTTTTAACGCGATTTTGGTCATCCTAGTGAAAGACTTTATGAGCTAGAAAAGGAGTGTAGTATTGGATGACTGGACCTTCGCTATCGTTCATTATTTTCGCATTAGTAGCTGCGGCTGTTAGTGCGTATGGTGTTTATGCGTTCGTGTATAGTATCTACATACGTTATCGTTTCATGTCTCTCGGTCAGGATACGGGGGAATTTAAAGATTGGGGTGAACGGTTACGGGTAACTTCTCGCCAGGTGCTCGGCCATACGAAGCTTTTAAAGGATCAAAAAAGTGGTGTCATGCATTTGTTTATTTTTTACGGTTTTTTTATCGTACAACTTGGAGCATTTGAACTTATTATCAAAGGATTTATACTAGATTTTCAGTGGCCTTTTGGGCAGTTGTATCCTTTCTATACGTTATCTCAAGAATTTACTGTTATGGCTGTACTTATTGCAATTTTATATGCTGCGTATCGTCGTTTTATTGAAAGGGTACCTCGCCTGAAACCAAACATTAATGCGACGCTCGTCATTTATTTTATCGCAGGACTTATGCTAAGTGTGCTTCTTAGTTTAGCGTTTGAAGCACGTTGGATTGGCTTGGAACCTAGCTGGATTCGTCCATTTAGTTCAATGTTCGAGATGATTTTTAGCTTTGTTGGTGCCGATATGGCAAAGGGTCTGTTTTATTTTTTCTGGTGGGTGCATTTACTCATTTTGTTAGCGTTTATGGTGTATGTGCCACAGTCAAAACACGCCCATTTATTGTTTGCGCCTTTCAATATTTTATTTTCACGAATGGGTCCACCGAGCAAAATGCTTCCGATTGACTTTTCAGATGAGACGGCAGAGGAGTTTGGTATTGGACGTGTTGAACAATTTACACGTGGAGAATTGCTTGATTTATATTCATGTGTAGAGTGTGGAAGGTGTACGAACATGTGTCCAGGTTCAAATACAGGGAAAATGCTTTCACCGATGCACATTATGACGAAAATACGTGATCATTTAAATGAAAAAGGCGAAGCTATTACGTCAAAGTCCCCTTGGACGACAGGCAGGGTGCTCGGTAATCCGAAAGGATTCGTTCACGAGATGGAAGATGTTCCATTTGCTCACGGTGCTCCAGAGGGATTCGATCCTGATCCGACCTTACATACGGGTATTCGTCCAACGTTACGCACCCAGGGCGCTTCGTTTCATTTAAAGGAAGATGAAGTGATGAACATGAACTTAATCGGGGATGTTGTAACGGAACAAGAAATATGGGCTTGTACGACGTGTCGTAATTGTGAGGATCAATGTCCTGTTGGTAATGAGCACCTTTCACTTATTTATGGCATGCGTCGCCACCTCGTCTTAATGGAAGGAAGTATGCCAGCTGAAGCGCAACGGATGGTGAGCAATTATGAACGGCAAAGTAATCCATGGGGCATTAGCAGGAAGGCCCGGGTGAATTGGCGTGAGGAGCGACCTAATTTGGATGTTCCAACCGTGAAGGAGAAGGCTGATTTCGAGTACCTTTTTTGGGTCGGATCCATGGGTTCCTACGATGACCGTTCGAAAAAAATTACGTTTGACTTTGTGAAAATCATGAATGAAGCTGGAATATCGTTTGCCATTCTTGGAAACCAAGAGAGAAGCACAGGCGATACGATTCGCCGATTAGGAAACGAATATCTTTTCCAAGAGCTAGCAGAAAAGAATATTTCACTCATTGAAAAATATAACGTTAAAAAGATCGTGACGATCGATCCACACATTTATAACGTTATAAAAAATGAATACCCGGACTTTGGATTAGGAGAAGATGTGGAGATTTTTCATCATACTCAACTCATTGCTCAGCTCATAAGTGAAAATAAGCTTTCACTGACGAATGAAGTCGATGAACGAGTCGCGTATCACGACTCTTGCTACCTTGGTCGTTATAATGGCATATACGACGTTCCTCGGGATATATTACAAGCGATCCCTGGTGTAACCTTGCTTGAAATGGCAAGAAATAAAGAGGATGGACTTTGCTGTGGAGCGGGTGGTGCCCGGATGTGGATGGAAGAGGATGAAGGCGTAAGGGTAAATGAGACGCGGGTGAAACAAGCATTAAATCGTGAACCAACCGCAATCGGCTCGAATTGTCCATACTGTCTCACGATGATGAGTGATGGTGTAAAAGCAATGGAAGCTGAAGAGGTCAGCACATATGATTTGGCGGAGTTAGTTGCAAAGGCGCTCGGCTAGTTATAAATACCTACATTTCTAGGGATGGCAAAATCTAAATGAAAGCGTATACTTTCTATAATGCAACCTTTGACATTGATAGGCGATGGTTGTTAGTACCGTTTCTTGATACTGTTCCACCACTTCACTCCTCCTATCTGAAAGTGGAACAAAAAAGCAGAGATTACTCATGGCTCTGCTAACATTTTACACACGCATCTCTTGGCTTAAGAGCTTTGCGTGTGCTTTTTTATGTTTAGGAGAACGGTCGCTCGCTCCGACAGCTTCAAGTCCATTGTTGTCAAAAGGACGGCCACAATTAGTTTGTTTACGCTACTGATCAGACAAAAAGAATGATTAAAAAGTAAACAAACATCGCGACAAGTCCAATTGGGATTCCGTAGCGTGCCCACTCCTTACTCGTAATCTTAAGCTTGCCAGCTGCGATAATATTTGGGATGTTGCCAGGGACGAGCATACCACCACTAATTAGTAGTCCGAGTAAGATTGCTTGAAGAGTTGATTCATTCATAGCCGGACTTACTTCAGCAGCCGCGAGAGTCGCATTATCGAGAATGGCTGAGATCATGTTAATCCAATATAAAATATAGGGGCTCAAGCCAAGCAAATACCGTTCAATAAACGGTTCAAACCCAGCTCCTAATAATGTTAACCCCATAACAAACAGATAAATTTTAAATGAACGGGTAAAAATTTCAGGATATTGTTCTGTCGTTTGTTCACTTCTTAAATGTTGTTCTCGTTTACGTGGTCGGATAATGAAGGCAGCTAGTAATCCAAACAGAGCAACTCCAGGAATAATGTGAAGCCCGATTAGCTGCAACAAGTAAAAAAAGTCTTCTTCAAGCTTGCTCACTACGATCGTTGATAATGGTTCGCCAATCGGCGTTAAGGCTGCGCCAAGCCCAATTGCAAAACAAGCGAGCACGACAAATTGAAGCTCTGATTTTCGGTCTAAGTGGAGGACCGACACGATCGCGACGAGGACGAGAGCAGAAATAATAGCCGTAATGATGCTTGAAATGAGTCCTAAGAAAATGACAGTACATGCAAGAAAAAGCCTTACCGAAATCGTCCGGCTTACGATATGAATCGCATTTGCCAGATAGGAATGGAGCCACTTAAATAACATGCCTGCAACTAAAACAGCGAGAGTAATTTTAATCGGATCTTGCAACGCTTTAAACCATAACTCGCGATTCAATACACCACTTATGAAGGCCGCCAGCAGTCCCATAACAAATAAAAAGGTCTCTAAACTTTGTTCTACTCGTTTGACACTAAAGGGCAACAAAAGAACGAGCATTAAGATTAATATTAAGCCGATGAACATATCACTTTTCGTCCTTTTCTATGTATTTTTGCTAGTTTCATAAGCTAGTATATTCATGAAGGACAAGAATAATCATCGAAAGTCACGTTGGAAGAGATTGAAAAATGACATCAACGCTGGACAAGAGTATAATAATTGAATGGATACCGTTCTAAATTATGATTAAATGTGAAGAGGGAGAAACGATGAGTTTATCAGTCAAGCAAAGGATCGAAACGTTCCAAGAAGAAAAGAAAAACCGCGGTCGATTATTAATTGACTGTGCTGACCAGCCAGGTATTGTAGCCGCGGTCTCACAATTTTTATTTGAGCAAGGGGCGAATATTATTGAATCCAATCAATATTCGACAAACCCTGAAGGTGGACGCTTTTTCATGCGGATCGTTTTTGAATGTGAAGATTTAAAAGCGAAATCAAAAGCGTTAGAGGCAGAGTTTGAACAAACAATTGCACATAAATTTTCGATGGATTGGAAATTCACATATGTCTTTGATATTAAAAAAATGGCTATTTTTGTTTCGAAGGAATTGCATTGTTTATTAGAGACGTTGTGGGAATGGCAAAACGGTGATTTAATGACTGACATTGCGCTTGTCATAAGCAATCATGAAGATGCTCGAGACTTAGTTGAGCCGCTTAATATCCCGTTTTATCATATTCCAGCCAATAAGGATATTCGGGCTGAAGTGGAGGAAAGGCAACTCCAACTACTTGAAGAGTACGATGTAGATTTCATCGCACTTGCAAGATACATGCAAATTTTAACACCAAATTTTGTTGCGGCACACCCGAAAAAGATCATTAATATTCATCACTCGTTTTTGCCAGCTTTTGTTGGTGCAAAGCCGTATGAACGAGCGTATGAGCGTGGTGTGAAGTTGATCGGTGCTACGTCACATTATGTTACAAACGACCTTGATGAAGGTCCGATAATTGAACAAGATATCCATCGTGTAGATCACCGTGACAACGTTGAAGATTTGAAAAAAATTGGCCGCTCGATTGAGCGCAATGTTTTCGCGCGGGCGATCAAATGGCATTTGGAAGATCGAATTCTTGTTCATCGAAACAAAACAATCGTATTTTAAATGGCTAAAAGGGGGGCGGACAGCCCTCCTTTGTTAATGAATAAGCTTACCTTTTTTCGCTTTTTTCGTTAGTGGTTCACTCCATTTGTTAATAGGCTTTTTCAGTAAAAGACCAAACAATAAAGCTATAACGATAAAAATACTTAAGATGGCGATGTCTTTGAATACGATCTCCCACAAAATCCCTCCAACCGCCTCGCGCATCATACTAATCGCATATGTAAAAGGAAGAAGCGGATAGATTGTTTGAAAAAATGGTGGAGTCACTTGGATCGGGAACGTACCTCCAGAGCCAGCAATTTGTAGAACGAGCAAAATGATGGCGAGTGCTTTTCCGACATTACCGAATACAGAAACGAGCGTATACACAATCACCATAAAGGTTGCGCTAATAAACAGCCCAAGTAGGACAAAAGCTAAAGGATTAGTGACATATGTGTGTAGCAAATATAAATCTCCAAGTGTCACGATGAATGATTGCAGAAGAGCAATCGTTAAAAATGTGAGTAACCTACCAAAATAAATGTGGGTACTTGTAAACGAATGTTTTTCATTAGAAATGTGGACAGTGAGTAAAGAGACGAGCAGCAGTGCCCCTACCCAGAGTGAAAGTACTGAAAAAAAAGGTGACATTGCCGATCCGTAATTTGGAATTGGAAATAGCTTCTTTTCTTTAAGCAGGACTGGATTTGCGAAAAAGTCACTTTCTTTTTGATAATCATTAATTAATAAAGCAATGACTTCATCTACATCAGCTTCTTGTTCAAATTTCCGAATGTGGTCTGCAATGCTTTTGATTTTGGTTTCAGTTGCTGGCATGCTTTTTTTGATAGCTATGATTTCATTTTTTCCGAAGGTTATTCCTTTTGTTGCATCGTCTAAAATCTTTTGGACGTCTGGGAGCATTTGATTCATTTCAGTTAAAATGGTCTGAGCTTTTTCAGCTGTTTGCTGTGCCTTCGAAAATCCTTGTGTAATCTTTGGAGCAATCTCTTTGTCAAAACGGTTAATCACATTTTCGACTGTCGTTGTGTTAACTGTAAGTTGTTCTAACTGAGCAATAGCTTCATCAAAGGGTTGTGTACCAGCTTGGATCTGTTCTAAAGCCTTCGTCTGTTGTCCCAATAAAGTGGTAATGTTATGCAATTGTTTAATTTCTTCACCGAATAGAGCTTCACCGGCCAATGTATTGAGTCTTGTAAACAGTGTAATCAGTTCATGTGAGAGCGTTATTCCCATTTGAATCCGGTCATTCGTTTGCTCAATGATCTCAGGATCAATGTCGTCTAGCGTCCCGATAATGTTAGGAGCTGCCTCTGTCGCCCCCATGAGAAGAAGTAAATTTTGCTTCACATTCGGAGTAACTGTTTGGGAAAGCTGTTGTCCTTTCTCCAAAAACTCCTTCAAATTGTTTGAGAAGGCGAGACCATTTTCAGCAAGATCTGTTACTACTGGTATTTGTTTTTTTGCGTTTACTACGACAGTTTGTGCTTTTTCCACATCCTCGATTGCAATATTGACTTGTTGTTGTAACTCTGGCATTTTTTCTTCTAACTGAAAAATTAAATCCCTTACTCTCTTAATGGATGGCAATTCTTTTTTCAATTCAACTCCAAGTGTATTGACCACTTCAAAAATAGTTTCCGTTGCAACCTTCACAAAGTTCGTGCTGATTTCTTCAACGACAGCTGTCGCTCCTGTCGATGTCATTTTTGGGGCGATTGCATTGATTTTTTCATTTACGGTATAGACGATTTCAGGTTTTGCTGGGTTATCTGTTAAAACAGTTGCAATCTTTTCTGAGAAGTTTTTTGGAATGACGAGACTCGCGTAATAGTTTCCATGCTCAACTCCACGTCTTCCTTCTGTTTCATCGTCAAGAAAGGTCCACCCTAGGTTTTTATTTTTTTCAAGTGCGGCTATTACTTCATTACCAATGTTTATTTCCTCACCAAGTATGACGGCTCCGGCATCATCATTCGTAACTGCGATTTTAATCTGTTCTGTATTGCTGTAAGGATCCCATGACGCTTCGATATTAAACCAAGCGTAAAGAGAAGGTAAGAAAATAAGCCCAATGATTATGACTGCTGTGGGCCAATTTGTTGCGATGTGCTTTATATCTTGTTTATAAATCGTGATAATGTTTTTCAATCGAAAAACCCCTAAACTCTTGTAATATGCCTATGTTGCCAATTCGAAGTGAACTTTATTCTTTGTCAAGCAATGAATAGTACCTTGTAATATACAGTAGCGTGTAGTAATGTAATGTTTAGTATTGTGTAATGTACAGTAGTGGACAATCATTTGTAGGGTGGTTGACAAACATGAATGTTCAATTTAAAAAAGGTGTCCTTGAGCTCTGTGTTCTCGTTTTAATCTCAGCAAAGGACCAATATGGGTATGAACTTGTCCAAAATATATCAAAGCGAATCGATGTTGCAGAAGGCACGATCTACCCATTGCTTCGCCGGTTAACGAGGGAAGAGTATTTTACGACGTATTTAGCAGAATCGTCAGAAGGTCCGTCTCGAAAATATTATTCGCTGACAGAAAAAGGCAGAACTTACATGCATGAACTTGTTGAACAGTGGAATCTATTTAGCCGAAGTGTAGATGAGCTAATCGAGGAGGTCATGAAAGATGAATAGAGAGGAATTTTTAAGTCGACTTGCGAGTGCGCTTCATCACATTCCGGATGAGGAGCGGAAGGACATATTAGCTGACTTTGAAGAGCATTTTTCGCTTGCATTAGCGGAAGGCAAAAATGAATCAATTATCGCCGAAGAGCTTGGCGATCCTGACGTGATTGCGAAGGAATTGCTCATCGATTATCGGATCGGTAAGGCAGAGAATGAACAATCAGTGAAGCATATTGTTCAAGTTATCCTCGCAACGCTCAGTCTCAGTTTTTTTAATTTAATTTTTATTGTAGGTCCTGTTGCCGTAA
>DKGN01000063.1 GCA_002453275.1 Caryophanales bacterium UBA6769 | reverse complement strand
ACGCGAGTCCCAAAAACAAATCAAATTAAAAGAAATGAAGAACAAACAATTTTGTCTGAAATGGAACAACTAAAAAAAGAACTTCAACATATACAAAACAATCCTAAGGAAACAGATGATCGCTATTCAATGGAAATCATTCATCAATTGGTGAAGCATGAGATTCATAAGCCTGTTATTGACGATATTAATCAACATCTTTTACAAGAATATGAAAATCAAAATGTAAGAACCATTCCAATCGAAATTCAGAAGCAGTGGACAACAGAATGGTTATATGACTTCTTCAGTAATAAAGATATAGGCGGCTTTCAATATGAAAAGAGAATGCTCAATATCGTCGGACCAACAGGAGTCGGAAAAACAACGACAATAGCGAAAATAGCCGCAAAAGCAGTCTTAAATGATAATAAAAAGGTTGCCTTTATAACAACAGACACTTATCGAATTGCTGCGATTGAGCAATTGAAGACATATGCCAAATTGCTAAACGTTCCTGTTGAAATTGCCTACAACTTGGATGATTTCAATGAAGCGAATGAAAAGTTCCGTTCATATGACTTAGTTATAGTCGATACTGCGGGAAGAAACTTTCGTGATCAAAAATATGTAGAGCAACTTAACAGTATTGTTAATTTTAATGAGGAGATGGCTACATATCTTGTGCTCTCACTCACCTCAAAATATGAGGATATGAAAGAAATTATTAATCAATTTAATCAGCTCCCAATTGAAAAGGTTATTTTCACAAAAAAGGATGAAACGTCTAGCTTCGGAGCCGTTATCAATGTGATGGATGAATTCACCTTGGGCTTGGCTTACATTACAGATGGGCAAAACGTACCAGAAGATATTATTGAGCCATCCATTGATTACGTTATTCATAGTCTGTTTGAGGGTGTAGAAGATGAATGATCAAGCAGCTAATTTGAGAAAACAGATGGAGCGTGCTGAAACTGGAAAAACAACAAAAGTCGTCTCCATTATAAGTGGTAAAGGAGGAGTGGGGAAAACAAACTTTTCAGTTAATTTAGGAATTGGCTTAAGTCAATTAGGTAAAAAAGTTCTCATCATTGATTTGGATATTGGCATGGCAAATATTGATATTGTAACTGGTATAACGACAACGAATTCAATCGTAGATATGATTGAGGAAAAGCTTTCAATTTTCAATATTATGACGACAGGACCAGCTGGACTATCTTTCATCTCAGGTGGTAGTGGCTTAACTGAAATTTTTCAGCTTGACGCGCTTAAGCTCTCATATTTTATAAGGCAAATTGAGCTTCTTCATTCCCATTTTGATTATATTTTATTTGATTTAGGTGCAGGGATAACGAAGGATAGCTTAAATTTTATACTAGCAAGTGATGAAGCGATTCTTATTTTAACACCTGAACCGACATCTATCACGGATGGATACGCTCTCGTAAAAGCACTTAATCAGCATGAGCAAAGGCTTTCACTCCATATGATAGTGAACTCTTGTGATAACGAGGATGAAGGGTATGAGACAGCTGTTAGATTTAAACGTGCGACTCGCGAGTTTTTAGGCCTAGACATTTCGATCATTGGCACACTTCCATTCGATCGAACAGTCTCTCAAGCCGTTCGCACACAAATCCCATTTCTCCTGTACGCACCAAAATCTAAAGTAAGTAAAGCGATGAATAAAATTATTTATTCTTATACTGGACATGCAGTAACTGAGACAAAAGGGTTACAAGGCTTCATATCAACACTTTCAAACTTATTGTCACCTAGAAAAAAAAGAGGTAGTAGAAATGGTTAGCAAACAGCTCATCTGTATTGGCTCAAGTACAGGGGGACCGAGGGCTCTCCAGCATCTTTTGCCACAGTTTCCAGATGATTTTCCTGCAGCAATTTTAATTGTTCAACATATGCCACCAGTATTTACACACTTGTTAGCAAAAAGGCTTGATGCACTGTCTAATCTCCACGTAAAAGAAGCTGAACACAATGAACCTGTGAAAAACGGCATTGCTTACATCGCACCAGGTGGTCGACATATGACTGTAAACCGTGTTAGCTCGTCCAGGTTAACGCTTCAACTGGATGACTCTACACCAATTAAAAGTCACCGCCCTTCAATTGATCGGTTGTTTTATTCGTTGTCGCAAGTTGACGATTACAGGCTGACGACAGCGATTTTAACAGGAATGGGTTCGGATGGCACGAACGGACTAAAGCATTTAAAACAAAATGAAGCGCTGGAATTCTATTCTATAGCTGAGTCAGAGAAATCGTGTATCGTATACGGAATGCCAAAATCGGCAGTGAATGCAAATGTGATAGATGAAATAGTTGAGTTAGAGAAAATGTTTGAGACAATTTCAAAAAATGTTCAGTGAGGGGGCTATACATTGGAAACGAATCAATATTTAGATTTATTTCTTGATGAAAGTAGGGAGCATTTACAGACGGTTAACGACTATCTATTAGATTTAGAAAAAAACCCTAGTGAGCTTGCAATTGTAAATGAGGTTTTCCGTTCTGCCCACACGTTAAAAGGTATGGCAGCGACGATGGGTTACGAGGACATTACAAATCTTACGCACATAATGGAAAATGTATTAGACCGAATTAGGAATGAAGAGTTAACAGTTACTTCTCGCCTACTAGATATTCTCCTAGATGCTGTGGAAGCGCTAGAAAGCATGGTCGCCATCATTGGTTCAGGAGGCGATGGGAAACAAGATGTAAGTCACCTCATCTCTCAATTAGAACAAATTGAGTCAGGTGATACCGCTCCAGATAGACAACAAGAACATCACCTCACTGAACATCATCCAGTCGCCTTGGAGATTAATGAATTTGAGAAAGCCGTTATCGATGAGTCGCAAGAGCAAGGCTTTGTTGCATTACATATTACTGTCCACTTAAAAAAAGATTGCTTACTTAAAGCAGCTCGTACATTTATGGTATTCGAAGTTTTAGAGAAATTAGGGGAAGTGATTAAATCAGAGCCTCCAGTTGAAATGTTAGAGGATGAAAACTTCGAAAATGAATTTTCTTTAATTTTTTTATCAAAAGAAGATAAACAAGAAATTAAAAAGAAAATCATGAAAGTATCTGAAATTGAACAAGTTGACATTACTTTATTAGAGCAAATGAAAAAAGTAGAACTACCTTCCGAACCTAACGACGATTCATCCTCTAACAAGAAAGAGTCAACACCTGCACCTACACAACAGAGGATGAACACAGCAACATCAAAGACGATTCGGGTAAATATTGAGCGTCTAGATCAACTGATGAACTTGTTTGAAGAATTAGTCGTTGATCGGGGACGACTGGAAGAAATTTCGAGAGATTTACGGCATAAAGATTTAACCGAAACAGTTGAAAAGATGACGAGAATTTCTGGAGATTTACAAAATATTATTTTAACGATGAGAATGATGCCTATCGAGCAAGTCTTTAACCGCTTTCCCCGGATGATTCGTGGCTTAGCTCAAGATCTAAATAAGCAAGTGAATCTTGAAATTATCGGTGCGGATACAGAATTAGACCGAACTGTTATTGATGAGATTGGCGATCCGCTCGTTCACTTAATTCGTAACTCTCTTGATCACGGGATTGAGTCTCCAGAAACACGAGAAAAAATGAACAAAGAACCGATTGGACACGTTTCGTTAAAGGCATACCAAAGCGGGAATCACGTCTTTATTGAGATTGAAGACGATGGTGCAGGGATAGCCGTTGATAAAGTATTAAAGAAAGCGATTGAAAATCAAGTAGTCACTGAAAGGGAAGCTGAAGAGCTTTCTGAAGAAGAAGTATTTCAGTTAATTTTCTCATCTGGATTTAGTACGGCTGAAGTCGTATCAGATGTGTCTGGACGTGGTGTTGGGCTTGATGTCGTGCGCACTAAAATTGAGTCGCTCGGTGGAACTGTATTTGTCGAGTCTTCGCAAGGTGAAGGCAGTCGATTTATTATAGAGCTTCCGTTAACATTATCGATTATTTCAGTATTGCTTGTTGAAATAGGTAAGGAAAAGTATGCTATTCCGCTTTCCTCAGTTATTGAGACAGCGATTATATCGGAAAAAGATATGCTTCATGCACATAATCAAAGAGTAATTGACTTCCGTGGAAAAGTAGTACCTCTCGTATTTTTAAATGACCTTTTTGAAGTTGAAAACGATGAAGGAGATTCAGAATATTATTCTATTGTTATCGTAAAAAAGGGTGATAAAATGGCCGCCCTTGTCGTCGATGAATTTATTGGACAGCAAGAAGTCGTGTTAAAGTCGCTAGGTAATTATTTAACAGATGTATTTGCGATATCAGGAGCAACGATACTTGGTGATGGCCAAGTCGCGTTAATTATTGACAGCAATGCATTAATAAAATAATGAAAAGGGAGCGAATCACATGTCAGAGCACAATCGCATAATTAAGGCTGTAATTTTTCAATTAAAAGACGAAGAGTATGGCGTAGATGTCCAACAAGTTCACTTAATTGAAAGGATGAATCATATAACAAGAGTGCCTAAAATGCCTACATTCGTTAAAGGTGTTATTAACTTGAGAGGTATCGTGACGCCTGTGATCGATTTAAGGGAGCGCTTTTCAATTGAAACGACGAATTACACTGATAGTACAAGAATCATTATCGTACAAGTAGAGGATAAAGAAGTTGGATTAATCGTTGACGCCGCCAATGATGTGATTGATATTCCTTCGGATCAAATTGAACAGCCACCAGAGGTTGTCGGTCGCATTGAATCGGACTATATACGGGGAGTCGCAAAATTAGATGAACGCCTACTGATTTTATTGAACTTAAATAAGGTGTTAAATTCAGAAGAGTTGATAGAAATTGCGCAAATCGAGGCGTAAGAAATCATGTTCTCAAAAATAAATGAATTTCACCTTGATATATTAAAAGAAATAGGTAACATCGGAGCGGGTCACGCGGCAACAGCTTTGTCTTCCATGCTAGGTCATAGTATTGATATGAAAGTTCCCTATGTAAATATCGTATCTTTCGATGAGGTAACGGAACGGATCGGTGGCGAGGAAGCGATTATCGCAGCTATTTTCTTTAGAATTGAAGGGGATGCACCTGGAAGTATGTTTTTTATCCTTACGATTGAACAAGCTTCTAAGCTTTTGAGTGAAATTACCGGGAAGTCCGTTCGCTTCAATGAACCTCCATACGATGAGCTAGCGATGAGCGCCTTACAAGAAATTGGCAATATATTAACAGGCTCTTACTTGTCTTCCTTAGCTGACTTTACAAGCCTTCATTTACATCCGACTGTACCCGCAGTTGGGATTGATATGGCTGGTGCGCTCATGAATTATGGTTTGATTCAAATTTCTCAAGAAAGTGATTTTGCTGTAGTGATTGATACGATCTTTTTAGAAGGTAATTCAGTTTCTTCAACGATTAAAGGTCAAGTATTATTACTGCCAGATCCAGACTCATTTTACACGATCTTTTCGGCATTAGGAGCGCCCCTTGATGAATGAAACGATTGAGATAATTAAAGTTGGTTTAGCCGAAATAAAATCAGTTAAACCCCCGCAAATCATCCGAACGAGCGGATTAGGTTCGTGTGTTGGTGTCGTCGTGTATAGCGAAAAATTCCAAATGGCTGCGATGGCGCATGTGATGCTACCTGACTCAAGCTTAGCAAGGGAGAAAGATTTTCGACGAGGAAAGTATGCGAATACGGCGGTGGAAGCTCTTTATGAAATGTTTCCATCAACCGGTATGCGTCACTCCTTAAAAGCCAAAATTGCTGGAGGCTCACAAATGTTTCAATTTCAATCTAAGAACGATTTAATGAGGATTGGAAAGCGTAATGTCCTTGCTGTTAAAGAACAATTACGAGCGTATAGTATAAAATTGATGGCAGAGGATGTTGGTGGAAGTAGTGGACGAACGATTGAGTTTGATCCTAAGACATCTGTTTTGTCTATTCGTAAAGTGAATGCTGGAATGTTTGAAATTTAAGGAGGGGAAATCATGAGTCAACAGAATGTGCTTGAAAAGCAACAGTGGGATAAATGGCTAGAAAATCGAGACACTAACGCTGCTGATCAGCTAGTAAAAATGTATATGCCGCTCGTTGATTATCATGTACAACGTATTTCTGCAGGGTTACCCTCCAGTATTACACATGAAGAACTTAAGAGCTTTGGTTTAATGGGTCTTTTTGACGCCCTATCAAAGTTTGATCCAAGCCGCGATTTCAAGTTTAATACATATGCATCGTTTCGAGTCAAAGGGGCCATTCTAGACGGGTTACGCAAGCAAGATTGGTTACCTCGTTCTGTAAGGGAGAAAACGAAACGAATTGAAGCGACAAAAGCGACACTTGAGCAAAAGCATTTGAGAAAAATTACACTTTCAGAGGTTGCTACCGCCTTAGAAATGTCAGAGGTTGACGTGTTAAAAACTATGCAAGAAAATACGATTGCAAATTTAATTTTTATTGATGATGGTGGCAATGACTCAGAAAATGAGCAAAGTTTTCAGATTGAGGATACCGAAACGCTCAATCCTGAGCAGCACATCATGAAAAGTGAGCTTATCCAAGAACTAAGCGAGGCACTCGTTCATTTAACTAAAAATGAACAGCTAGTCATTAATTTATTTTATGAGCAAGGGTTAACCTTTACGGAAATAGGTAAAATCATCGAGCTATCAACATCGCGAATATCTCAAATACATTCGAAAGCGATTTATAAATTACGACATATTCTTGAAAAAAACGCATAGCATTATGAATCGTTTACATGCGATTCAGATAAGGTAGATGGTTAAGATGTTGTTGTTTTTATTAACAGTAAGTCTCATATTACATTTAATTACTTTTTTAATTTTGGCTTTAATAATGAAAAAAATGAAAAACACGCTTGATTATGAACAACTTAAGAAACAAAGACAAGAGATAGAAGATGTATTAGCTTTCTATTCCCTTGAAATGAAAGAAGATAACGAGCGCTTTCTTGAACAAATGCTGAAACATCAGGAAGAAATTGATCAACCGATACGAGAGGACACTTCACCACAAACCGATGTTCCAGAGGTTGTTGCTGAAGAAATAGCTACACCCGAACCATTAAACGAAGAGACAGAAGCCTATGAACCATCACTCGAAGCAAAAGCACTACGATTATATAGAGAAGGTCATGATGTAAAAGAAATTGCAAAAAAATTGTCAAAAGGACATGGGGAAATTGAATTATTGTTGAAATTTCACCGTTAAGCATGACTTTCTCTTGTCTCTTTTATCACTATATGGTATAGTTACTGTCGTGTTAAATACACACGCTTGCCGATTAAAATGGGGGTCTACACAGTGTGTAGTCCATTTTTAAGCCGAAGCAAGCGGAGGAGAAAAAACCAATTAGGAGGAAGTACAATGGCAGTTATTTCAATGAAACAATTGTTGGAAGCGGGTGTTCATTTTGGACACCAAACACGTCGCTGGAACCCAAAAATGAAGCCTTACATCTTCACTGAAAGAAACGGGATCTACATTATTGACCTGCAAAAAACAGTGAAAAAAGTCGAAGAGGCATTTCAGTTTGTACGTGACATTGCTGCAAATGGTGGCAGCATTCTATTTGTAGGAACAAAAAAACAAGCACAGGAATCCGTAAAGCTCGAAGCCGAACGTTCTGGTCAATATTACATTAACCAACGTTGGCTCGGCGGAACGTTAACGAACTTTAAAACGATTCGAAATAGTATTGCTCGTTTAAAGGATCTTGAGCGTATGGAAGAAGACGGAACGTTTGATGTGTTACCAAAAAAAGAAGTGATTCTGCTGAAAAAAGAAATGGATCGACTCGAGAAGTTTTTAGGTGGAATTAAAGAAATGAAACACCTTCCTGACGCGCTGTTTGTAATTGATCCACGCAAGGAAAGAATTGCAATTGCAGAAGCTAGGAAGCTAGGTATTCCAATCGTCGCTATCGTTGATACGAACTGTGATCCAGATGAGATTGACTATATCATTCCTGGAAATGATGATGCGATTCGCGCAGTTAAACTATTAACTGGAAAAATGGCAGATGCAGTTCTCGAAGCGAAGCAAGGTGAAGAAACGGCCGAGGTTGAGGAAGAAGAGCAACAAGAAGATACTGAAACAACAACGGCATAATAAACTGTATGAATTCGATTTTGTAAATGATAAATAAACAATTGATGAAAAGGGTGATAAAGGGGATGTACCCTTATCACCTTTTTTTAACATTGATACTTTAGGAGGAAAAACAATGGCAGCTGTAACTGCACAAATGGTAAAAGAACTCCGTGAGAAAACGGGCGCTGGAATGATGGACTGTAAGAAAGCATTAACTGAAAATGATGGCAATATGGAAAAAGCAATTGATTGGCTTCGCGAAAAAGGGATGGCTCAAGCAGCTAAAAAAGCGGATCGTGTTGCAGCCGAAGGCTTAGCATCGATTGAAGTTAACGGAAACTCAGCCGTAATTGTAGAAGTGAATTCTGAAACAGACTTCGTAGCTAAAAATGAAAACTTCAAAGAGTTAATCAAAGAAATTGCAGAGTTTCTTCTGACTAAGAAGCCTGAATCAGTTGAGAACGCATTGGCAGAAAAAATCAATGATACGCAAACATTAGAGGAATATTTAAATGATGCAATCGCAAAAATTGGTGAGAAAATTTCACTAAGACGCTTCGAAATTGTTGACAAAGCCGACAATGAAGAGTTTGGCGCATACCTTCATATGGGAGGCCGCATTGCTGTGTTGGATGTCGTTGAGGGTGCAGATGAAGAAACTGCAAGGGACATTGCTATGCACGTTGCTGCTGTAAATCCAAAATACCTTGATCGTAATGCCGTTCCAGAAGCTGAAGTAGAGCGCGAAAAAGAAATCCTTAAACAACAAGCACTAAATGAAGGTAAGCCAGAACATATTGTCGAAAAGATGGTTGTAGGCCGCTTGAATAAATATTTTGAAGAAATCTGTTTACTAGATCAACCATTTGTAAAGGATTCTGATCAAAAAGTGAACAAGTTTTTAAAGTCTAAAAATGGAACTGTAAAGTCATTTGTTCGTTACGAGGTTGGCGAAGGTATGGAACGTCGTGAAGAAAACTTTGCAGAAGAAGTAATGTCACAAATGAAAAAGTAATTACGAGAATGCTCAGGGGACACGTCGTGTTCCCTCTTTTTCAAAATGTGAATATTTTTTTACATATGTTTAGAAAACGAGCATCGTGAAGTGTGATCATGTAAGGTTAATACGTAGCAACTATTGAAGTTGTGTCTAATCGGAAAGTATCACTTTATACCTTTGGAGGAGACTATGAGTGAGGCAAAATACAAACGCGTTGTATTAAAACTTAGTGGAGAAGCACTGGCAGGTGAACAACAGTATGGAATTGAACCAAGTGTTATACGGTCAATTGCCATTCAAGTGAAAGAAATCGTTGCACTTGGAGTCGAAGTGTCTGTCGTCGTTGGTGGTGGCAATATATGGCGAGGAAAAGTCGGTAGTGAAATGGGAATGGATAGAGCGAATGCCGATTATATGGGGATGCTTGCAACGGTTATGAACTCATTAGCCTTGCAAGATAGTTTAGAAAACATCGATGTAGAAACGCGAGTTCAAACATCGATTGAAATGAGACAAGTGGCTGAACCGTATATTCGAAGAAGAGCCATTCGGCATCTCGAAAAAAAGCGAGTGGTCATTTTCGCTGCGGGTACAGGCAATCCCTATTTTTCGACAGATACAACAGCTGCACTAAGAGCTGCGGAAATCGAGGCAGAAGTTATTTTAATGGCAAAAAATAATG
This sequence comes from Caryophanales bacterium UBA6769, assembly GCA_002453275.1. Taxonomy (GTDB): domain Bacteria; phylum Bacillota; class Bacilli; order Bacillales; family UBA6769; genus Pueribacillus. Next base: position 3,754 of record DKGN01000063.1, on the reverse strand, counting down.
TAGATGGCATTTACAGTGCTGATCCGACGATTGACTCTAAAGCAACTAAATTCGAACAGCTATCTTATTTAGATGTACTTAAAAAGGGGCTTGCAGTTATGGATTCAACCGCATCCTCTCTCTGTATGGATAATGATATACCTCTTGTTGTATTTTCAATTATGGAGGAAGGCAATATAAAGCGAGCGGTTTTAGGTGAAGAAATTGGGACAGTAGTTAGGGGGAAAAATTAATGGCAAATGCAATTTTAAAAAACGGTGAAGGTCGTATGAAAAAATCTGTCGCGAATTTAAGCAGGGAATTGGCTTCATTGAGAGCTGGACGAGCTAACCCATCACTTTTGGAGAAAATTCAAATTGATTATTATGGAGCGCCAACCCCATTAAATCAGCTTGCTGGAATTTCTGTTCCAGAAGCTCGGATGTTACTCATTCAGCCTTATGATAAATCTGCACTCGAAGAAATAGAGAAAGCAATTTTAAAATCAGATCTTGGATTAACCCCTTCTAACGACGGCGAAGTCATTCGATTAACAATACCTGCTCTGACAGAAGAACGCCGAACTGAACTCGTTAGATTGGTGAAAAAATATGCTGAAGATAATAAAGTGGTTATCCGTAATATTCGTCGAGAAATCAATGATGAATTGAAGAAAAGTGAAAAAGACGGTGAAATTACTGAAGATGAACTTCGAAGACTCAATGACGATGTTCAAGGACTAACTGATAAATATGTTGCTGAAATCGACAATGTCGCCGCAGAAAAAGAAAAAGAAATCATGGAAGTATAATCTTAATAGAGTTAAAATAGAATTAAATCAATAAGTAACCCTCTTATTAGTAGGGGGTTTTTTTCACTATTGAGGAAACGGAATAATGAAATGACAGACATTTCAAGCAAATGGAGGATTTTTAATGCTTGGGAGATTCTTTAGACGTAAGGATAACCAAGAGTCAAATGATGCGCCTCTGGATTTAACAAATATACCTTCTCATATTGCGATCATTATGGATGGGAACGGACGGTGGGCAAAAAGAAGAGGCTTGCCAAGAATTGCAGGACACCGAGAAGGTACAAAAGTGATAAAAAAAATTGTTAAAAAGGCGAACGAACTTGGAGTGTCCGTCTTAACTCTATATGCTTTTTCTACAGAAAATTGGAAGCGGCCTAAGAACGAAGTTGATTTTCTTATGAAATTACCCGAAAGCTTCTTAAAAACTTACTTACCAGAGCTCATCGAAGAAAATGTTCAAGTAAGAATTATGGGCGAAAAGGATAATCTTCCTGATCATACTGTTGCGGCTGTTGAAGCAGCTATTAAACAGACAAAGGAAAATAATGGCTTAATCTTAAACTTTGCTTTGAATTATGGTAGTCGTTACGAATTATCAAATGCAATTCAAAAAATAGCTGAAGACGTTAAAACAGGCTCATTGATGATTGACGATATTAATGATGAACTTATCTCCACTTATTTTTTTCGACCGGAACTAAAAGATCCAGACTTGCTTATTCGAACGAGTGGAGAAATCCGCTTAAGTAACTTTATGCTTTGGCAGTTGGCTTATACTGAATTATGGTTTACAGATACGTATTGGCCTGATTTTACAGAAGCAGAGCTTGAACGCGCAATTAAAGATTATCAATTACGTGGTAGACGCTTTGGTGGTGTACAGTCTAGGTATTAAAAGGAGGTAAGTATGAAACAGCGAATTATAACAGCAGTTGTTGCTGGGATACCGCTCGTGTTTCTAGTTATAATCGGTGGGCTTCCATTTACAATTTTGGCTATATTACTTGCGCTTATAGCAGCTTCAGAATTGTTAGGAATGAAAAAAATTTCTAATTTTTCACCACTAGGAATCATTGCATTTTTGCTCACATTTGTAATTGTTATGCCTAATAGTTGGTATACACAACTTTTTACTAATAGTAAGCTTGATGCCTTGTTATTTAGTTTATTATTGTTGTTAGCTGTTACGGTTATATCGAAAAATCGAATAAGTTTTAACGAGGTTTCTTTCGTTTTAATGGGTGCATTATACGCAGGCTTTGGATTTTACTTTTTTAATGCTACACGAATGATGGACGATGGACTGCCGATTTTCTTCTTCATTCTGTTAATTATTTGGGCGACAGACAGTGGGGCATACTTTATTGGCAGAGCGTTTGGAAAGCGTAAGCTGTGGCCGGAAATTAGTCCAAATAAAACAATTGAGGGTGCGATTGGCGGAATTTTATCGGCTGTTTGTATCGCAATCATCTTTCAGTTTTTCTATTCTTTATTTGCTATTCCTGTCGCAATAATGGTGGCTGTCATCATTGCTATTTTCGGACAAGTAGGCGATCTCGTTGCATCCGCTTTAAAAAGGCATTATGATGTGAAAGATTCAGGGAAATTGTTACCAGGCCATGGTGGAATATTAGATCGTTTCGATAGTCTCATCTTCGTATTACCGATTTTGCATTTATTTCATCTTATTTGATTATACATAATGCTAGGGAGTGTTTTTTTTGAAAAGAATTTGTTTGCTTGGAGCAACAGGTTCAATTGGCATGCAAACATTAGATGTGATTCGGACATACCCTGAATCATTTCAATTGACGGCTATGTCAATCGGAAACAATGAAACGTTTGGCGAGAAAATCGTCCAAGAGTTCAAGCCAAAAATCGTTTCAGTCATGACGAAAGAAATGAAAAATAAATTTATACATAAAGTTCCCCAGGGGACGAAGGTCGTGCATGGGGAAGAAGGATTAGTCGAAGTCGCTACTTACCCTGACTACGATGTGTTGTTAAATGCTGTTGTGGGGAGTGTAGGTCTCCAACCGACGCTAGCCGCCATTGCTGAATCAAAAACAATAGCAATAGCGAATAAAGAAACGCTTGTGACCGCAGGTCATATAGTTATGGAAGCCGCCAACGCCAACAGTGTTCAAATTCTGCCTGTTGACAGTGAGCATTCAGCAATTTTTCAATGCTTACTAGGCGAACAAGAAAATCAACTTTCTAAAATCGTATTAACGGCCTCTGGGGGTAGTTTTCGTGACCGGACGAGAGAGCAGATAAAGAACGTAACGGTGGAGGAAGCACTCGCACACCCGAATTGGTCGATGGGAGCAAAACTCACAATTGATTCGGCAACGATGATGAACAAAGGACTTGAGGTGATTGAGGCTCATTGGTTATTTCAAATCCCATATGACAAAATTGAAGTTATTCTCCACCGTGAAAGCGTGATCCATTCTATGGTTGAATTTGAAGATACTAGTGTCATTGCTCAGCTTGGGGCGCCCGACATGAAAATCCCAATTCAATACGCATTAACCTATCCTGATAGACTTGAACTCCCACAAACAAAAAGGTTAAACTTAAGTGAAATAGGCACGTTACATTTTGCAGATGTTGATTATAATCGTTACCGCTGTTTACATATGGCATATGAAGCAGGGAAAGCTGGCGGAACGATGACTACGGTCTTAAATGCAGCCAATGAAGAGGCGGTTGGTGCATTTTTATCAAAGCGAATTTCATTTTTAGAAATTGAATCTATCGTTGAGAAAGCGTTAGAAACACACTCGTTAACTGAACATCCGGAAATTGAACATATCCTAGAGGTTGACCGTGAAACACGTCAATATGTTCAAGACCTTATAAGGTAAATGTGTGTGACGATGGGTTAAAAGGTGGTTAATCAATCATGAACAGTGTAATTGCAATCATCATCATATTTGGTCTACTAGTTTTCATACA
>DKGN01000035.1:1303-4497 GCA_002453275.1 Caryophanales bacterium UBA6769 | reverse complement strand
CAAATTATGCCCCCAATTATGGGAGCGGCCGCATTCATTATGGCAACTTATACTGAAACACCCTATAGCCATATTATGCTCGTCGCTATTATTCCAGCCGTGCTTTATTTTTTGGGAGTCTTTTTCGGTGTGCATTTTGAATCGAAAAGAATTGGCATTGTTGGATTTTCCAAGGATGCCCTGCCACGAGTGGGACAATTAATGATCGAGCGTGGTTATTTAATCCTCCCGTTAATCGTTATATTTTATACATTGTTAACAGGGCGAACTCCAATGAGGGCAGCTTTAATAGCGATTCTAGTATCGTATGTCGTTAGTTTAGTTCGGAAGGAGAATCGGATGTCGTTTGGTGGTATTTTTAGAGCATTTGAAGAAGGTGCTCGTACGGCATTGCCTGTTATTGCTGCATGTGCTGCAGCCGGAGTCATTGTCGGAGTTGTCGTTCAAACAGGACTCGGTGGGCGCATTGCAAATGGTATTATTACGCTTGGTGGAGGAAGCTTAATTTTAACGCTTGTCTTTACGATGGTTGCTTGTCTTATCTTAGGTATGGGACTACCGACGACTGCAAATTATATCGTGACAGCAACGATGGCTGCACCAGCCCTTATATTAGGATTAGATGTGCCCGTATTGGCGGCTCACTTTTTTGTTTTTTACTTTGGGATTGTAGCAGATATTACTCCTCCAGTATGTCTAGCCGCTTATGCTGGGGCTGGATTGGCAAGGGCAAATCCATTTATGAGCGGGGTCACGGCCTTTAAGCTTGCAACAGCAGCGTATATTATTCCGTTTATATTTGTTCTCAACCCACAAATGCTGTTAATCGATGCGGAACTCATTCCAACCATTATTTTAGTTATCACTTCTATAATTGGAATGATTGGAGTGAGCAGTGGGATGATGGGTTTCTTTATACGTAAAACATATTTGTGGGAGCGTATCGCATTACTTATTGGTGGAATTGGATTAATCTCTCCCGAACAGATGACCGATTTCATAGGGATTGCAATTATCCTAGTCGTCTTGTTCGTCCAGTCTCGCCGACCAAAAGAAGTGATTGACCGACCACAACCTTCGATGAATTAAAGAACATTCAATGGACAGGATAGTATAATTGAATAAATGGAAGGCCTGTGAAGCAAATTATTCACAGGCCTATTTTTATGAAAAAAACGCTACATTTATTGTCTTTTTACTAAAGTGAAACGTATAATGAAATGAAAGTAACAATAATTACAACGTTTGAAATAATTATTTCAAAGGATGTGTGGAATGGGTAAAGTGATTGGCCCAAATGTAATTTCGGAAAGGATGTCGCGATCAGTCGAAGCTTTTCAGGAAGCGAAGGAAGTTATCCCAGGGGGAGTAACAGCTAATATTAAATATTTTGCTCCTCATCCAATTGTGATGGAGAAAGGAGTAGGAAGTCGACTGACTGATGTCGATGGCAATGAATATATCGATTATTTACTTTGCTATGGAGCATTAATCCTTGGGCATGCTCATCCAATGGTGAATGAAGCTGTCACTAATTTTCTGCAAAATTCTGGTGTTGTTTTTGGTGCACCTCATGATACTGAGCTTGAGATGGCTCACAAGTTAACTGAGTTATTCCCAGGGGTCGAGATGGTTCGCTTTACGAATTCTGGACTGGAAGCGACGTTACTCACCATTCGTCTCGCGAAGGCAGTCACTGGAAAAGAAAAAGTTGCCAAGTTCGAAGGGCATTATCACGGTGGGTATGATCAAATGCTCATCAGTGTAAATCCGAATGAAAACGAAGCGGGACATTCGTCCAAGCCTACACCAGTTCCTGACTCAAAAGGGATTTCCAGGCGCCAGTTAGAACAGACGATTGTTCTACCTTTTAACGATATTGAAGCAACAGAACGAATATTACGGATGCATCAAAATGAGCTTGCTGCTGTTATTTTAGAACCTGTTCAAGGTGGTTTTATTCCTGCTGATGAATATTTTATGTATCACTTGCGAAAAGTTACAGAACAATTAGGGATATTGTTAATTTTTGATGAGGTGAAAACAGGCTTTCGTCTCCATGTCGGTGGGGCTCAATCGATTTATAATATAAAGCCTGATTTAACAGCTTTAGGGAAAGTGCTTGGTGGGGGATTTCCAATCGGAGCTGTCGGAGGTAAACGGGAAATCATGGAAATGATGTCACCAGAGCGAGGGAAAGATATTTTAATCGCAGGGGTGAGGAGTGAAGAAGAGGACGATGTCATGTTTCACAGTGGTACGTATAATGGTCATCCGGTCGTGTTAACTGCAGGTCTTGCGACGATTGACGTGCTTGAAAAAGGAGATACGATGGATGACCTTTTGAACAATTCAAAAATGCTGCGCAAGGAACTAGAAAGGCTGTATCAACGATATAACATTGATATGCAAACTGTCGGAATGGGAAGCATGTTTAATATTGTATTTACAAAAAACCGAGTTAAGAACTACCGAGACATGAGTAAAACGAATTTAGATTTAAGAAAAAAAATTGATTATGAGCTTTTAAAATTAGGTATTTATACGAAGCCAATGAATCGTTACTCCATTTCCATTACTCACACAAAAAAAGAGATACATGATACAATAGAGGCTCATGAACATGCCATAAAAAAAATAATCTAGCAAGATAACATAAAAGGCTCCCGCGTAACATTGGCGGAAGCCAACTTTTTTAATGGAAGGGATCACGAATGTTAGATGTGTATCGTTACATTTCCGAAAAAGTACCTCAGATGAGCAAATCACAACAAAAAATTGCGAAATACGTATTAAGTAACACGGAATCTGTGCCGTTTTTTAACGTTGGCAAATTAGCGAAAATGGTAGAGGTAAGCGAAGCAACCGTCGTACGGTTTGCAACCTTTCTCGGTTATGATGGCTATCCACAGTTACAACAGGCTATGCAGGAAGCCGTTAAGAAACAACTTACAACGGTGGAGCGGCTGAAGTTATCCGATGACGTATATGATCAAGAAGATAAAGCGATTTTTGAAATGTTTCATGAAGACGTGCAACGGATTCAGATGATGGCCGAGCAACTAGATGTAAAAGCATTCCATGAAGCTGTCGAAGCAATCATTGCGGCGGATCGCATTTTTATTATTGCAAATCGAAGTGCCGTATCTGTCGGTTCTTTTTTAGAGTTTTATTTCGATCTTATGTTTGAAAAT
>DKGN01000035.1:0-1253 GCA_002453275.1 Caryophanales bacterium UBA6769 | reverse complement strand
CCGAGTTGATTCGAAATCCTCACGGAATTTCAGAAAAGCTTTTTCGGATTGATGAGGACGATGTCGTCATTGGACTTAGCTTCGCACGTTATACGAAAAATACAGTTGAAGCTGTATCCTTTGCTAAAGAACGGGGAACGAAGGTGATTGCAATTACGGATAATATGCTTTCCCCGTTAATCCCTTATGCACATATTGCGCTATGTGCACGTAGTGACATGCCATCATTCATTGATTCCTTCGTTGCGCCATTAAGCTTAATTAATGCCCTCATAACTGCAGTCGGTAGAAAAAAGCGTGCAGAAATTGAACAACATTTAGAAGAACTGGAGAGCGTTTGGGAACGATTTGAAATTTTTAGTCCGCAATAAGCTGTATGTGACAATCTCCACCGTGTAAAGAGACAAACATATTAGCTACAGCACTTAGCAATCGCTTTGCTTCAGTTTGTGCAAGTGATGGCTGAATATAAACGATATGAAGTGCTTGTTTCGTGTGCTCGGTGACGCTTGAACGTGTGGAATCAACAAATGGACTTCCGAAAGGGCCAGACTGATCGTTTAGCATCAGTTTATTATTTAAGTTATATGTCCGACCGTTTAGCGCCTCATAATCGTCATCTAAGCTTCCAATTTTTAATTCAATTGGTCCGGTTAGGCGAGCAAGGTCATAAATGCCGAAAGGGATTTTATATTGCAAGGATAATAGGTTTGTTACATCAACCGCTGAATTGACGGATTGAATGGGTTGACCATTTTTCACTCTTCGCAAAAGTGCTTCTGCCGAGTGGCGATACCTTGCCGGATCCACGCCAAAGCCTTTAACAATCGAGCGCCATTCCTGTATAGTTGGATCGGCAGTGACCGATTGATCAAGGAAATCAAATTTTACATTTTCTTGATAAAGTTGAAAGCGACCACGGAGCATTTGTGGTGAGTTTCCAATGATAATTTGTTGATACTGAATAACCCCTAGTTTAAACTGAGGACAACTTGCATATATGGATGGCGAAACTATGATATTTACCAAAAAGGATCTCTCCTTGTTCAGATTGACTGTTTCCTATTTTAGCATATACTCATTCGTCTTTCGAAGGAGGGAATGAAGGATGTCAATGAACAAGCTCAAACAAGAAATCATTGAATATAGTAGAACAATTGGAATTGACAAAATTGGATTTACGACAGCTGATCCCTTTATTGAATTAAAAGAACGGTTACGGGTGCAGCAACAGTTAAATTACCAGTCGGGCT
>DKGN01000117.1:8978-10222 GCA_002453275.1 Caryophanales bacterium UBA6769 | reverse complement strand
ATTGTCAAAGCCAGACAAATGAATTTAAACATTCAATCCGGTGGCGGTGGTAAGTACGGTAAATTGTTATAAATTTATTGGTTTCTTAATAGGGTATTAAGCTCATCGTATCGTTCAAATACGAGAATGTAGAAACAACAATAATAACAAAAATCTAATAGTCATAGGCTCGTCCTTTCTTTCATACGCTAAATTAGGCTGGTAAAAAGAAAGGATGGACCTCATATGATGCAAGAATTTAAAAGACTGATCCGATTACATATACGAGATAACATATCAATCTATACGTTTACGATGGTCTTAATTTTTATCGGCATTTTTTTTGGAGCGATAATTATTAATAGTCTCGGCATTGATCAAAAAAGTGATTTGAATTTGTATTTAAACCGCTTTTTCGGACAAGTATTAAGTGAACCTTTAACAAGCTCTTCAGATTTGTTTTATCAGAGCTTCACACATTATTTAAAATATATTGGGTTAATCTGGATTTTAGGTGTTTCAGTCATTGGCCTACCAATTATTCTCATTTTGATCTTTTTAAAAGGGATTGTTATTGGATTTACCGTCGGTTTCCTTGTAAGTCAAATGGGATTTAAAGGCTTTTTACTTTCACTTGTTTCCGTCTTGCCCCAAAACTTTATTCTCGTTCCCGCATTTTTAATAATTGGAGTTGCAGCCATTTCATTTTCCCTCCGAATGATTCGAATGCAACTCGTTAAACCTGAACCCTTTATGCCAATTTTAACGAGGTATACTGTACTAATAATCGTTATCATTTTTATGCTGATTATCTCTTCAACAATTGAGGCGTATATTTCTCCTTTTTTAATGAAAACAATGATAAGCATAACGTCTTAATAATAACTATCTTCTAATATTTAGTTTACTTAACTTATGATAATCATTATAAATTGACATAATTTTTTAAAATAGCTTATAATGTGGGTTGAGTCGATCGGAGGAGGGGCTAGAATGGAATCGAGGATCGATCGAATAAAGAAGCAACTACATTCGAAAAGCTATAAACTAACACCTCAACGCGAGGCAACGGTTCGTGTTTTATTAGAACATGAAGAAGACCATTTAAGTGCAGAAGATGTTTACCTCCTTGTAAAAGAAAAGGCTCCTGAAATTGGTCTTGCAACTGTATATCGAACATTGGAATTGTTAACTGAATTAAAAGTAGTTGATAAAATAAATTTCGGTGACGGTGTTTCACGCTATGACCTTCGAACTGAGGGCGC
>DKGN01000117.1:0-8849 GCA_002453275.1 Caryophanales bacterium UBA6769 | reverse complement strand
CTCCTTTAAGTCTTGAATGACCTTCGAACTGAGGGCGCTGACCATTTTCATCACCATCTAGTTTGTATTGAGTGTGGAGCAGTAGATGAAATTCAGGAAGACTTATTAGGAGATGTAGAAAAGATCGTTGAAAAAGACTGGAATTTTAAAATTAAAGATCACCGTCTAACATTTCATGGAATTTGTCACCGATGTCATGGAGACAACGAATAAACCTTTCTCCTCGGGAAGGTTTATTTTATTACTTCATTAGAATTCAGACAATTCACAATGTTGTTGACTATCAGAATTGAATGCGCTACCATTTTAGTTAGGAATTACTATTTATTTGAGGGGAGGAAGTCAATTGAAAGAAACGAGGAAAAAGTTTTGGCCAAAAGGTATGCCAACAAGTATTGATTATCCAGTTATTCCCGTGGGGGAGATTATAAGAGGGTGTGCGAATCGATTTGAAGATCATACTGCGATTATCTATCAAGATAAACATTACTCTTATCGGGAGCTATACGATGATTCTCTTAGATTTGCGAATGCTCTCAAAAATAATGGATTTGGAAAAGGGGATGTTATCGCTATTCACATGCCGAACTGTCCTCAATACGTTGTTGCCTATTACGGTATTTTATTAAGTGGCGCTACTTTTTCACCTGCTAATCCTTTACTTCCACCTAAAGATTTAGCACACCAATTAAATGATTGTGGTGCTAAAGCAGTCATAACTTGGGATGTAGCTGCACCAGTTATTCAAGTTGTCTATAACAACACGGAATTAAAACTTGCTATCGTAACAGGGGATAAGGAAGTGCTTGAAGACGAAGCGATCGATACATCAAATTATACTAACAATTGGGTTAGCTTTCGTGAGTTCATTGAAAAGGGGGAAGCAACAGAGTTAAATATCGACATTGATCCGAAGAAGGATCTAGCACATTTAGCTTATACAGGTGGGACGACAGGACCATCAAAGGGAGTAATGCTTCCTCATTATAATGTCGTAACAAACACGATTCAATTTAGTTGTTGGGGAAATGCTCACTTGCCTAAATTAACTGAAGATGGACTTATAATTGAACCTGTCGATGAGAGGCTTACAGGTGGGGTCGAAGAGTTCTTAGCCGAGATTGGCGAGGATAGTCTTGTCAATTTAACACCTTGGTTCCACGCAATGGGTACAGTCGGATACTTAAATAATCCATTTCTAGGGGGGGCTACACTCATTCTTCATCAAAGGTTTGATCCTGGCTTGTATTTACAAGATGCAGAAAAATACAAGGTGACGACAATCGGTGGTGCACCGCCAATCTATGTAGCTTTAATTCGTCACCCAGACTTTATGAAACGCGACTTATCATCTGTTAAAAAGATAAACTCAGGAGCAGCACCACTTCCAGTCGAATTAATTAATGTTTTGAACAAAAGATTTCCAAATACTCTCATTAATGAGGCCTATGGTCTTACAGAAGTAACGATGGGTGCACTAGCCAATCCAAGCTTTAAATCCGGTGTTCGAAAGGCCGGTACAGTTGGGATCCCTGTGTTTGACACAGAGGTTAGGATTTCGCCAATCGATGGAAGTGATGAAGCTTTACCGCCTGGGGTAGAAGGTGAGATTTGTATAAAGGGTCCACAGGTGATGCTCGGCTATTATAATAAGCCTGAAGAAACTAAAGCAGTATTAAAAGATGGCTGGTTACGAACAGGTGATATTGGAATCCTTGACGAAGATGGCTATGTCTCTATCGTTGATCGGAAGAAGGATATGCTCATATATAAAGGATATAATGTTTATCCTCGTGAATTAGAAGAGCTTTTGTTTACTCATTCTGCAGTCGCCAATGCAGCGATTATAGGAAAACCAGATCCAGAAGCAGGAGAAATTCCGAAGGCATATGTAACATTGAAAGAAGATGCTGATGCGACAGAGGAAGAGCTTTTAAATTTTGTTAATAATTTAGTCACTCCGTATAAGAAAATTCGCGAGCTTGAGTTTATTGATGAAATTCCAGTAAGCGCGGCTGGTAAAGTATTAAAGCGTGTGTTGCGCGATCGGGAAATTAAACAGGGCCAATCATAGTTAAAACAAATAGGAGGGAGCATTTTGGCAATAGCCTATACAGAGGAACATAATATGTTTCGCCAATCATTGAGAAAGTTTTATGAAAAGGAAGTCGCACCATACTATGAAGAATGGGAAAAAGAAATGAACGTCCCTCGAACAATTTGGAAAAAATTCGGTTCTCAAGGATTTTTATGTCCTTGGATCCCTACTAAATACGGTGGTTCTGGCCTAGGGTTTGAATACTCTGTAATCGCTATTGAAGAAATGGCTCGTGCAGACGTTGGGATTCCCTTTGGCCTCCATTCAGATGTCGTCGTTCCTTATTTTCATCTTCTAGGGAATGAAGAACAAAAAGAAAGGTGGCTTCCTGGCTGTGCATCAGGCGACCTCCTATCAGCGATCGCGATGACAGAACCAGGGACTGGCTCGGATTTGGCTGCTGTCGAAACAACCGCAGTTAAAGATGGGAATGACTATATTATTAACGGTCAAAAAGTCTTTATTACGAACGGATTAAACAGTGATATTGTCATCGTTGTTTGTAAAACAGGAAACGAGGAAAAACGACACCGTAATTTAAGTTTAATTGTCGTTGAAGCTGGGACACCTGGATTCGATAAATCACCCCCCCTTCAGAAAATGGGGCGTCATCTTGATGGGACAGTCGAGTTATTTTTCGAGGACTGCCGCGTTCCACAAGAAAATCTGCTCGGGGAAGAAGGAAAAGGTTTTTATTATTTAATGCAAAATCTGCAACAGGAGCGAATAGTGGCAGGACTAGGTTCACTATTAGCTGCAGAAAAAATGTTTAATGAAGGACTCGCGTATGCGAAGGAAAGAAAAGCCTTTGGTGTTAAAATTGGATCCTTTCAAGCAAATAGTTTTAAATTAGCTGAAATGGCAACAGAAATTGAATTAGCTCGAACGTTTTTAGACAATTTAATCAATGACCACATTGTAGGAAAACAAATATCAGTATCCAGAGTGTCTATGGCAAAATGGTGGATTTCTGAAATGGCCAATCGAGTAGCGTATCATTCACTTCAGCTATTTGGTGGGTATGGGTACATGGAAGAATATCCGATTTCGAGACATTATCGCAATGTCCGGGTCGATACCATTTTTGCCGGATCAACAGAAATTATGAAGCAAATTATTGCTAAAGAACTAGGCTTATAAACAAATAAAATGCCCTAATTGAAAGTACACCCCCGAAGCTTGAGTGAATATCTTACTTCGGAGGTGTTTTTGTATGGCTAACTATAGCAGAATACTTATATTCTTATGCTGGAGAGGATTCGCGAAAAATCAATAGACTTTTATATTTGAATAGGCCATGACCATACGGTATTGTTAAATAGAGTGAAGCTTCGAAACATAACATAGCTTAGAAAGGTATAAAAGCTAGTCTTTTTGCCATATCTTTTACTATACAGTGAAGACTGGAGTGAAAAGAGATGACAATGTTTCGAGCGCTAATTCATATGCTTAAAATTTTTATCATTTTTACAATTTGTACGTTACTCTTTTATATCGGATTAATTTGGATTAATCAAGAATACGAAAATTATAATCGTTATCACCAGCCAGAAGGGAATGCCATTAAAGTCAACTCTCCACATAAGACCAATGAGCAAACATTTACGATAATAGACAGACTAAAAGTTTTCTTCCAACTAGCGGAATAAGAAGGGGAAATTAATGAATGATCATGTGCAAGATTTTTTACATTTTTTAATTGTTGAAAAAAAACTGACCCAAAATACGATATCGGCATACAGACGAGACTTAAATACATATACAAACTATTTAATGACACAGCTTAACATAACAATGCCTGCCCAGATTGAGCGACCACATATCATTCAATATTTGGAAGTGATGAGGGAGGATGGAAAAGCAACCTCCTCAATTGTGAGAACTATATCCTCCATTAAATCTTTTCATCAATTTATGTATCAAGAGGAGTATGTTAATCTCGATGTTTCCACACATGTCGAAACTCCAAAAATGGAACGCAGATTGCCAAGAGTACTTTCACAAACAGAAGTCGAACAATTATTGAACCAACCAGATCTGACAACTGTTGCAGGACTACGTAATAAGGCAATGCTTGAGTTACTCTACGCAACAGGGATACGGGTCTCTGAATTAACTCAATTAAATTTAAACAATCTTCATGTGTCGGTAGGCTTTATCCAAACAATCGGAAAAGGAAATCGAGAGCGACTTATCCCTGTTGGACAACTTGCGACGGAAGCAATTGAAAACTATTTAATCAAGGCAAGACCTGAGCTCTTAAAAAACAAACGCGAAGAGGCGTTATTTTTAAATCGATTAGGCGGAAGACTAACGAGACAAGGCTTTTGGAAAATAGTCAAACAGTTAGCGGTCAAATCAAATATTAATAAAAATTTATCTCCACATATGCTAAGACATTCATTTGCAACTCACCTTTTGGAAAACGGTGCTGATTTACGTTCTGTTCAAGAAATGCTTGGACATGCAGATATTTCAACAACTCAAATATACACACACATTACAAATAAACGCCTTAAAGACATATATAAAGAACATCATCCTCGCGCGTAATTCAACCTAACAATATAAGTGGGACTACTATAATAGCATCGGTGGTGAAAGACTTGACGACATCTTTTAAGCGTGTAATCGTAATTGTCCTTGACTCGGTAGGGATTGGAGAAGCCCCTGATGCCGCTCAATTTGGCGATGTTGGTTCACATACATTAGGCCATATTGCTGAACATGTAAACGGACTCCAACTACCGAATATGGAGGAGTTTGGCTTAAGTCATATAGAAAAAATCCTAGGTGTTCAAAAAGTGAAACGACCGAAAGCTTTTTATGGGAAAATGCAGGAAGCTTCAAATGGTAAGGATACGATGACTGGACATTGGGAACTTATGGGCTTGTTAATCGAGCAAAAATTTCGAACATATCCAAATGGGTTTGATCGTATGTTACTTGACGAATTAGAAAAAATGATTGGAAGAACGACAATTGGAAATAAGCCAGCCTCAGGTACCGAGATTATAGCTGAACTTGGTGAAATCCATATGTCTACAGGTGCTCTAATCGTTTACACATCGGCTGACTCTGTCTTGCAAATTGCTGCTCATGAAGAAGTTGTTCCACTGAAAGAGCTTTATCACATTTGTCACAGCGCAAGACAATTAACAATGAAAGAAGAGTATCTTGTTGGGCGCGTGATTGCAAGACCTTTTATTGGAAAACCAGGTTCTTTCATACGCACAGCCAATAGACGAGATTACGCTTTGAGACCGTTTGAACGCACCGTCTTAGATGAGTTAAAGGATTCAGAATTAGATGTCATCGCGATTGGAAAAATAGCAGATATTTTTGCTGACCAAGGGATTACATCTTCAATCCATACGCTATCAAATGAAGATGGAATAGAAAAACTGCTTCATACGCTAGACACAGATTTTCATGGTCTTTCTTTTGCCAACTTAGTTGATTTTGACTCTCTTTATGGTCATCGTCGAGACCCAGTTGGTTATGCAACAGCACTTGAAGCCTTCGATAAATCTCTGCCTAGTATTTTAAGAAAATTAAAGGATGATGATTTGCTTATTATGACGGCAGATCATGGGAATGATCCTACTTTTCATGGCACAGATCATACGAGAGAGTATGTTCCTTTATTCGTGTATCACAATAACATTAAGACTGGGAGCTCACTAGGTATTAGAAAAACGTTTGCAGATGTCGGAGCAACAATTGCACAAAATTTCAATATTCCATCCCCTAAAAATGGAACAAGCTTCCTAAAGTCAATTGTGTGAGGAGATAAAATAGTGGAGTGGAAATTAAATGAAGTTATCCAATTTATTAGAACATATACAACAGTTGAACCTTCAATCGGCATCATACTAGGCTCAGGATTAGGAACATTAGCAGAAGAAATTAAAAACCCGATACATCTCCCTTATGAAGACATCCCACACTTTCCAGTATCAACTGTAACTGGACATAAAGGACAATTTGTCATTGGAGAGCTGGAAGATAGTAATATTATTGCGATGCAAGGTAGATTACATTTTTATGAGGGGTATCCAATCAAAGAAGTTACCTATCCGATTACAGTCATGAAAGCACTTGGAATCCAGACAATTGTTCTGACAAATGCTGCCGGAGGCATTAACCCATCATTTTCTGCTGGAGATTTGATGCTTATTACTGATCACGTAAATCTTATCAAAAGCGAACAGTTACAGGAGAACGTAGGTATGTCATCACCTATTTATACTCCCTACCTTTTAGATTTGGCGGAAAGAGTAGCGCGCGAACAGCAGCTTCAGCTAAAAAGAGGAGTGTACGCGGCAGTCGCTGGACCTTCTTATGAAACCCCAGCAGAGATCCATATGCTAAAAAAATTGGGGGTCGATGCAGTTGGGATGTCAACAGCGCCAGAAGCAGTTGAGGCTTTCCAGCAAAACATTCAAGTGATTGGAATTTCCTGCATTTCAAATATGGCGGCAGGAGTGTTGCCACAGCCTTTGAGTCATGAAGAAGTGATCGCAACGACAGAAAAAGTAAAAGCAACATTTTCAACCTTCACAAAACAAATAATAAAAGAGATTGCTAGAAAGGACGGGTGATCGGGACATGGGAGATTTGTTAGAAAGAGTAAATGAAGCTGCGGACTTTGTAATGAAACGAAAGGAACAAAAACCATCAATTGGAATTATTCTTGGCTCAGGACTTGGGGAGTTAGCAGAAGAAATAGATGAACAAGAAGC
This sequence comes from Caryophanales bacterium UBA6769, assembly GCA_002453275.1. Taxonomy (GTDB): domain Bacteria; phylum Bacillota; class Bacilli; order Bacillales; family UBA6769; genus Pueribacillus. Next base: position 2,006 of record DKGN01000117.1, on the reverse strand, counting down.
GATTGACTATCGGACAATCCCTCATTTTCCAACATCTACTGTGATAGGACATGAAGGCAAGCTAATCATTGGTAAACTGCGTGATAAACAAGTTGTCGCGATGCAAGGCCGATTTCATTATTATGAAGGATATTCAATGCAGGAAGTAACCTTTCCCATTCGAGTGTTAAAGCAATTGGGAGTCACGACGTTAATCGTTACGAATGCGTGTGGAAGCTTGAATCCTTCCTTTCATGCTGGTGATTTGATGTTGGTAACTGATCATCTCAACATGACAGGCGATAATCCACTCATTGGTCCGAATGACGAAGCGTTTGGCCCTCGATTTCCAGATATGAGTCGTGCATACGATCCGACATTACAAGAACACGTTTTGCAAACTGCAAGCACGTTAAACATCCCACTCCAACAAGGAGTTTATGCTGGGATAAGCGGTCCTTCTTATATGACGAAAGCAGAATTGAAAATGCTCCGCTACATTGGTGGAGATACGGTAGGAATGTCGACGATCCCTGAAGTTATCGTTGCGAATCATATGCAAATGAAAGTGATTGGAATTTCTTGTATAACCGATATGGCGATAGCTGACGAGCTTGAACCACTGACACATGAACAAGTTATAGCTGTTGCAAATAAAACAAAACCAACCTTTAAAAAACTCGTAAAAGAAATAGTCGCGACAGTAAATTAATTTAAATCAAGGGGATAGCATGTTGTATAGAATGGTCGATTTAATTCAAAAGAAGCGAGATGGCTTTGAACATACAAATAAAGAAATTCAATTTATTATAAACAAATTTATGCAAAATAAGATCCCTGATTACCAAATATCTGCATGGACGATGGCGATTTATTTTAAAGGGATGTCCGAGAACGAATTGACATATTTAACTGAAGCACTCGTTACATCAGGTGAACAACTTGATCTCTCTGCAATTAACGGATTGAAAGTCGATAAGCACAGTACTGGTGGTGTTGGCGATACGACAACGTTAGTCATTGCCCCCCTCGTTGCTTCATTAGGTGTGCCCGTTGCAAAAATGTCCGGGCAAGGACTCGGTCATACTGGGGGAACGGTCGATAAATTAAATTCGATTCCAGGCTTTAATACACAACTGTCAAAGTTAGAATTTATCTCTCTTGTTAATCACCAAAAACTTGCTGTTATCGGTCAAACGAGTCATTTAACACCAGCCGATAAAAAGTTATATAGCTTACGAGATGTGACAGCGACTGTTGATTCGATCCCACTAATAGCAAGTTCAATTATGAGTAAAAAAATTGCTGCCAGTACTGATTGCATCGTGCTCGATGTGAAGGTCGGTTCTGGGGCTTTTATGAAAACGTTAGAATCAGCTGAAAAACTTGCATCAACAATGGTCAAAATCGGACTGAACCATAACAAAAAAACGATGGCAATCGTTTCAAATATGGACGAACCGCTCGGTCAAAAAATTGGAAATGCATTGGAAGTTAAAGAAGCGATTGAGACATTGAAAGGTAACGGACCAAGTGATTTAGAGGAATTGTCCCTCACCCTTGGGAGTTACATGGTCTATTTTGCAAAAAAGGCACCTTCAATAGAAGAAGCGAAAACATTATTACGTCAAATGATGTTTAATGGAAAAGCATTTGAGAAATTTAAAGCATTTATTGCATCCCAAGGCGGAGATCTTTCTGTTATTGACAACCCAGATCTCTTGCCAAAAGCACGTAATCAAATACCAATTTATGCAAAAAATGATGGCTACTTAAGCACAATCTCTACTGAAGAAATTGGAACAATTGCTATGTTACTCGGAGCCGGTCGACTGACGAAGGATGCGATTATCGATCCTGCAGTCGGAATAGATTTATGTAAAAAGGTTGGGGACTTTGTAAAAACTGATGAACCACTAGCTATCCTTCATTGTAATGATATTGTTCCTCCAGACATTCTTGCCCAAGCTAAGCAGTGCTTCACACTAACCTCTCAAAAAGTAAAACGACCTCCTCTAATTTACAAA